>JAZLEZ010000001.1:0-4516 GCA_045615505.1 Sphaerochaetaceae bacterium
CGTAGCAAATTGCCGTATTTTCGTAGCAGATTGCCTTTTTTATTTCCTGTTCAAATAAAAAACCGTGCCAAAAACTGACACGGTTGATTGAATCTTATAAACAGCCTTCAGAGAGCTGTAAGGTATCGGAATAGCTCTACAAACACATTCGGGTTATAAGAAGTTAAGCTAATGTAAGGAGAATCGCCTGAGTCTTTCTGAATATAAGCCTTGCCATTTTCAGTAACGCACTGAAGAACTCGTGAATAGAGCAAGGTTTTAGGCTTGTTATTGTCGGCAATGAAGATGATCCGTTTATTTGTCATGTACAAATCTCCCATTTCGTCCATTGCTCCTTCTTCCCAGCGTGCATCACACTCAAAATAACAAGATTCACCCTTCTGCAGGTTGACATCACTATCAATTGCAGCAAGCTCTCCCTTGTGGATCTTGCCGATAAACTCATTAGACTTGGCGTCTTTAATTGCCTGAAGCCTTTCCCGTTCCTGTTGCTTGGCAAGTTTTTCAGCCTTTTTCTTTTTACGATGCTTTACAATGAAGTAAATAATGACTGCCCATATAGCAGCACCACCCAAAAACTCAACAAATTCGTTCATTTATCTCCTCCTCTTAAAAGTAAATGATTTTCTTTATTGTGCCTCTCTCAATAAGCCTGAGGCATCTTCCCTTTTTTCCGGCATATGTAAAATTTCTCTTACAGCTTTTAATTGCCATTCCTCGGCATTCATTAAATAGGAAACATATTCATCAAACTCAACAGGACAAGGATTGAAAAAAGCCACAGGACTAACTCCAAAGATATTTGCCATTTTTTCCAAAATTGACAAAGGAACGTCATTTGTGCCATCTTCAATCCTTCCGATGGAAGAATGGTGTTTGTATCCAAGAGCAGTACATAGCTCCTTCTGTGTGATTCCAGCCTGCATTCTATAAAACTTAATTCTCTTTCCAATATTGTTATTCATAAATCGCCTCGAGTAATTAAGAACTTATATAAAATGCGATTATCAGTCAAGCAAATTTGGAAAAACAATTAAAATTGTGATTGACAAACGCAAAACTTGATGATACTTTGGCTGTAAAGATGCGATTACAAATCGCAGTAAGGAGTCAGGAAATGGTAGATAAAGACCTACTTAATCAAGAAATTAAGAAGTCCGGACTAAGAAAGGACTTCATTGCAAATGAATTACATATTACAAAACAAGCCCTCTCAAACAAAATAAATGGGAAAAACGAGTTTAGAGGGAAAGAATGTACAGCCCTAAAGGATATGCTTCACTTGAGCAACGACCAGTTTTTGAGCATTTTTTTTGCAAGTAAATGCGATTGACAATCGCAAACGGAAGGAAACTATGGAAGACAGATTTTTAACAATCAATCAACTTGCCGAATTCCTCGGATACTCGGTCAAGACACTCAGGTGGAAGAAAAGCCACCATCCTGAGGATCTTCCGCCTCACATCACCCTTCACAACGGCACTTATGACAAGTGGAAGTGGGATAAGGAAGAAGTAATCAGGTGGCTGAATGAACGGAGTCGATAAGCCGAAAGGCTTGGTTTTTTACACATACACACAAAAGGAATCGGATATCACGCAGTGATGAGACTGCAAAAAAAGAAAAAGCCCGGCAGTTACACCGAGCGACCCGACGCGAATCAAAGTCGCACACAGTGTAGCACAGGCAGATAGGAGAAGCAAGATGGCTAAAAGAACAGGACAGGAAACCCTGCTGAGAAACTACTACACAAAACTCGCAACACATATGTTGACGGAATACAAAAATCCCGACTGGAACAATCCAATTCAGGTTCAGGAGTTCTGCAGATTCAGAGAACTATACCTCCTCATGGTATGCAGCTGTGAAACAATCGGAGACTTCGAGACAGCCATAGAGCTGAGCAAAGCATACGAAAACGTGGTGGGAATTCCATGTAAACGCGAAGTATTCAGACACATCCCAAAAACAACAGAAACAAAGGAGATATGCCGTGCTTGAAATAGACATGATTCCTTACGGATCAGAAAATGCAATCAGCAGAGAAAGGCTCTGCGAGATATCGGGGCTCAACGACTCGGCAATGAGAATTGAGTTATCAGAACTGAAAATGAGATACCCAATCTGCTCATCCTGTCAATTCAAAGGATATTTCAGACCAAGAGCAGACAGGCCAAAAGAACTTGAAATAGCTAAAGCCTGCAGGGAAGAGCTGTTCAAAAAGGCACGCACAATGATGGCACAGCTGAAAACCCTCGACAACTTCGTGTACCCAGACGGACAAATGGAGCTCTTCTGATGGCATTTACCTTACGACCTTATCAAGACGAAGCACGAAAGCAGGTAAATACCCTGCTGAACAATAAAAGACACCCCGTGTTCGTATCTCCTACAGGAACAGGAAAAACAAAGACGGCAGTAGCTATCATCCAAGACAGAGTGGCACTGAACGGCATAGTGTACATCCTTGTCCCTCAGGAAGAGATATTCAACCAATGGGTCAAAGACCTTGCAGAAGCAGGACTTAATCCCGGAATGGTAAAAGACGGCAAAATCCTCGGATATCAGCGCAAGGTTTATGTGGTAATGCCACTGACCTTGATAAATATGCTTGAACACATACCTGAAAGCATACACCCGACAGACATAGTTACAGACGAGTGCCATCACAGTGAAGCAACCTCATGGCAAGCAATATACGACTTCTTCCCAAATGCTGTAAGGCCCGGACTTACGGCAACACCGAAGAGAACTGACGGACTTCCACTGTCAAATACATACACAGACATTGTAAGCACAATCACTATGAAGGAAGCCATAGACAATGGCTACCTTGCAAAGCCTTTATGCATAGTCCCTGAAAAGTACGCAATAGATGTACCGATAGTCAACGGAGACTATGATCCGAAACAACAGGCAATGAAACTTGGGCAACCGAAGATTATCGGCAACGTGATTGACTCATACAACAGAGTATTCTGCGGAAAGCCTGTAATAGTAGCCTGTTGCTGCTACGAACACGCAGCGCAAATGACAAAGGAATTCAACGACTTCGGTTGGAACTTTGAACACCTACACTCAAAACTCAGTGCAATAGACAGAAAAGCAATCATAGAAAAGGTTCGCAAAGGCTTAATCAACGGGGTGTGTACGGTAGGAATCGGAATTGAGGGAATGGACATACCTGGACTGTACGGTCTGATATGGCTGAGAAGAACCCTCTCAATAACCATATACCTGCAGTTCTGTGGCAGAGTCTTAAGGACAATGCCAGGAAAAGAGTACGGGGTGATTTTGGATCCTGTCGGAAATATCTTCATCCACGGATTCCCGGAAGCAGACAGAACATGGTCCCTTGAAGGTGCAGATCAGGAAAACTTGGAAGAGGAACAAAGACCTCTGATATGTCCGATGTGCGGAACAGCAAACTTTGCAGGAACAGTAGAGTGTGAACTCTGCGGAAGCCTTCTGATAGATGACAGCAAGGAAATGTTCAACCCTCATACAACAGGAAAAAAGAAACAGATTCCATCAATTGCAGAGGGCGAGCTTGTAATCCTTGATACCGAGGGCAGAACCGAGGAAATCGAAGCAAAAATTCAGTACCAAAAACAGATTGCAGAACAGGAGCGACTAAGAGAAACCGAAAAGCGCAAAGCTCAGGAAACAACAGTCCTGACAAAAGCCGAAAAGGTCAACCTCTTCAGGCGCACCATGTTGCAACCGACAAACAGAGAAAACTTTAGAGATGCAATCAAAATGCTGGGAGGAAAAGTATGAAAGATTATGCATTCATCACAGACATTTTTCAGGGCAGAGAGAACAAAATAGGTGCATCCGAAATCCCCACCTTGTTCCCGAATCCTGAAAAACCGACGGAGAGCTTATCCGGTTATGGTAACACGGCAATAACGCTCTACATGGAAAAGGTCGGCGAAAAAGAACCGAACAAAGCAGGTCTCGCCGCCGAAATGGGTCATTACCTCGAACCAAAAGCCACGGAGCTGTTTATCCGTGAAATATGGGGTTATGACATCGCAAAAACGTGGATGGCAAAACGAATGGAGTTTGAAACAAAGGGCGGAGATGTGGCAAAGCTTCAGGCTTACCCGCTGTTTTATAACACAGCGTTCACGGATCAGGAATCAATCGTACATCCGGACGGACTCCATATAGGAGAAGAAAACGGACAGATTGTAAAGACTCCTTGGGGCTTTAACATAGACACCCGTGAAGACTTCCTGATTGAGTGTAAGAGTGCGAACTACTTCTCAGCAAAACGCGGAGACAGTGAAGTAAAAGGCTACAATGATACCTTGCAAGGATGGCAGGGAATACCGCTGAAGCACTACTTCCAGATACAGTTTCAGCTCCTGAAGACAGGAGTAAACACCTGCTACCTGCCGCTGCTATCCGATACTTCAAAATTCCATGTGTGGAAAATCAAAGCGGACAGGAAACTTCAAGCAAGAATCTCAAAGATAACAAAAGAGTTTATCGAATGCGTTAAGACACA
>JAZLEZ010000002.1:0-2649 GCA_045615505.1 Sphaerochaetaceae bacterium
GAGCGTTTCAGTCGAAACTCAGGTAATATTCATATCAATTCCTGAATTGCAAGCTTATCAAAAACACTTATAATGTCTTTTCAAAACAGGCTTTAATAAATATATTTATCGCATGAATACGCTCGAACTTATAGGGAACACTCCTCTTGTGGAACTGTTCAACATAGAAAAAGAATTCAATCTCAATGCACATCTTTTTGCAAAACTCGATATGTTCAATCTTACCGGATCTGCGAAAGACAGAGCCGCTCTATATATAGTAGGAAAAGCCGAAAAAGACGGTAGATTAAAACAAAGCTCAACCATCATAGAACCTACAAGCGGAAACACAGGTATAGCACTTGCAGCAATCGGAAAAATAAAGGGATACAAAGTATTGATAGTAATGCCGGACTCAATGTCCGTAGAACGTATCAAAATGATAAAAGCATACGGAGCAGAAGTAATACTTACACCCGGAATTCTAGGTATGAAAGGAGCTATAGATAAAGCTGAAGAACTTTCCGCATCAATTAAAGGCAGCATAATTGCCGGACAGTTTGACAATCCTGCAAATGTACAGGCACATTTTGAAACAACCGGTCCGGAAATATACTCTGCCCTTAACGGCAAGATAGATGCATTTGTTGCCGGAGTCGGGACAGGAGGAACCGTAACAGGTACGGGGATGTATCTGAAACAAAAAAATAACGATATTAAAGTGGTTGCAGTTGAACCTGCATCATCCCCTCTTCTTACAAAAGGAAAAACCGGCACTCATGCAATTCAGGGAATAGGTCCTAACTTTATCCCTAAAATACTGGACATAAAAACAATAGATTATGTTGAAGATATTGATGACAATACAGCGTTAGAATACACTCGGTTACTTTGTCAAAAAGAAGCAATTATGGCAGGCATATCTTCAGGTGCTGCCCTGGCTGCTGCAATAAAATATGCACAAAAACCGGAGATGGATAATAAAAATATTGTAGTGTTCTTCGTTGACGGAGGAACAAGATATCTATCGTCAAATCTATACTGAGGACAAAATGAAAGACATAGTTTCAGAAGCAATCAAAGATACAGTTTCAAAAATAACAAAGAATAAAGATGACAAGTTTGTCGGAATAAAAAACGATATTCAACAGGCAATTGAATATCTGCAAATTGCAATGTTTCCTTCATATTTTGGACAAAATTTTGATATTTGCACAAATTGTCCGAATACAGAAACATGTAAGGACACCTCAGACAGTGAAAGAAGAATAATTGCTTTCAGAAAAGCTTCGGACTATCTTATCCGGTCTTTTTCAAAATTTATGGATTATCATACATCATGTGATAAAGTCGCTGCCTTCATAGATACAATTCCAGGTGTCCTGGAATTACTCGATACAGATATCAAAGCTGCTTACAAAGGCGACCCTGCGGCCTCATGCATTGAAGAAATAATTCTGGCATACCCGACTTTTCAGGCTATATGTATATACCGTCTTGCCCATATTCTATTTACAATGGATATTCCTGTTATTCCAAGAATAATGACTGAATACGGACATGAACTCACGGGAATAGATATTCACCCAGGTGCAAAAATAGGTTCAGGGTTTTTTATTGATCATGGAACAGGAGTTGTAATAGGTGAAACTGCTATCATCGGAGATAACGTAAAACTTTATCAGCATGTTACAATCGGAGCAAAGAGTCAGAAATCCATGCAGAAAGGCAATAAACGACATCCTAACATCGGCAATAACGTTGTTATATATGCAGGTACAACAATTTTGGGCGGAGATGTATTTATCGGAGACAACAGTATTATCGGCGGAAATGTATGGTTGACTCAAAGTGTCCCTGAAAACACAACAGTTTACTCAACACCTGCAGAGCTTAAAATGAAAAACTGAAATACTATTCAGAAATTCATTTCTTTGATTTAGATTTGAAATCCTTCTCTACAGAAGCAAGATAACGCTTACTTTTAAGCCCGCATTCAGAGCCGCGGAACGCTCACTAACAGAATAATACAATCATATTCCTTAATTGGCAATATCATCATTCCGCTATTTCTTCACGGAGCAGAGTTGGCAGAGTTTCTGCTTGTATGAAGAATTTTACAAATTTTTCTGGAGACTCAATATGGCAACTGCAAAAGTTATAATCAAAGGTGAAAACCAGATATCCGGTGCCGTCAGAGTGGCAAAGAATGACCTTGCCACACTTTGACAGTAAACTCTTAGAAAATTCAGAAAATAAACCACCTACAAATATTTATCCAGTCTGGAAATGGCTGGATTTCTTTTTTTCAAAATTAAAACATTTCTTTGTAGTTCTTTTATGGAGATACCACCTACTACATAAAATCCATCAGTAGGATTCCCGGTAAGAAGGATAAATTTAAGGAAATGATAGTTTACAAGTATGCTTAACTTAAGACCGGTGTTCCATTCAAAACAAGACAGAATCAGGGGTCACTTTATGATTTGTTTCATTGCATTGGTACTTGAAAGACTTCTTGAGATGCAGCTTGGCTGGAGGTACTCTGCTTCAACCATTCAGGAATCATTATCAAACTTCAGTGCGGTACAGTTGGATAATTCAAATATTTATCAGATTTCCTACTATGATGCTGTTATTGATGAAATCCTTAAGACTCTTGATATTCCT
>JAZLEZ010000003.1:0-7312 GCA_045615505.1 Sphaerochaetaceae bacterium
GCAGGATTTGAAAAAAATGAAATCTCGTTGCCTGTTCCGGGAACTGCAATACCTCCCATGGCTGCACTTCTGAAATCACTGTCAAATGAAAGAGAAAAAGCCGGAAAACACACCAGAAATATCAGAACGAGAACCGCAAAACGAAATCCTGTAACTGATTTCATCTTCAGACCTCATTGTTCATTCGCCATTCGATACAGCGTTTCAGGTATTCGACATAATCCCGATTCCTGCACATTCCCTTTCCTTCGACATCGGAAATTTTTGCAACATCCATTCCGTTGCATTTTATCGGTTTCATAACGATGTTAAGCGGTTCTGCATCACTGTCATTGGAAATGTAGGTTCCTATACCGAACGCAACTTTTATCCTGTCTTTGAATCTGTCGAATATTTCAGTGGCCCTCTTGAAATCCAGACTGTCGCTGAAAAAAAGAGTTTTTGTTTTCGGGTCAATTCCGAGGCTTTCATAATGCCTTATCATTTTTTCACCCCACAGGTACGGATCACCGCTATCGTGACGGACACCGGAGAACAATGTGGCAAATGTGAGTCTGAAATCCCGTAAAAAGCAATCGGTTGTAATCGTATCGGTGAGAGCAACGCCGTTAAGAACTCCGTATTCAGTTACCCATGCATCAAGAGCATACCAATTTGAGTAAGCAGGATTGTGACGGTGGTTTCCCTGACCTACACACATAATCCATTCATGGGCCATGGTACCGGATGGTTTGATACCGAGTTTATATGCCAGATATACATTCGAAGTACCTGCAAGTACTGAATACGGAGCATTTATTTCCGCAAACTTCGATACTGCAAGCTTTTGAGCCCGAGCTGAGAGGCGACGCCTTATTCCGAATTCACTGAAAGAGCCCAATCGGTATGTTCCGTCTTTTACATTTGCAATCTTTTCATCCAGTCTTCTTTTGAAAGATTCAAACAGAGTGTCATAGTCATAAGCCATCCTGTAGTAAACTTCATTTACAATGGCCAATGTAGGTATTTCATACATTGAAGTATTCAGCCAAGTTCCTCTGGTTTCTATCTTCAAACCGCAAGGGGCATCCGAAGAAATGGAAAAATCTTCAAATCTCGGTTGCCACAATCTGAGGAATGTAACATAAGAACCTTTAATCCATTTAATCGAATCAAGATAATCAAGTTCATCTTCTCTGAAACGCAGATTGCAGTACATCTGAACCTGTTTTCTGATTTCATCAACCATTTCTTCTGTAAAACGGACATTTTTGTTTCTGCAGGCAAATGACCAAGTGGTGTTATAACCGGAGAACCTGTGGTAGATTGCCTGTCCCATAGAAAATTTGTACATGTCAGTCTCAAGAAGACTGTTGATAATCTGATTCATTACCGTTTTATTTCCTTTATTCCACCCATATAAGGTACAAGAGCTTCCGGAATACGGATTGTTCCGTCTTCAGTCTGATAATTTTCCATAATTGCAACCATAGCTCTGGATACGGCTATTGCAGTTCCGTTGAGCATATGTACAAAACGGTTTCCGTCTTCATCTTTGTATTTGATGTTGAGGTTTCTTGACTGGTAATCGGTACAGTTGGAAGTACTTGTAACCTCCCCGTATTCTCCGGCTTCCCCACGACCCGGCATCCATGCTTCGATATCATACTTTCTGTATGCAGGAGCACCTAAATCACCGGTACATGTATCAATTACTCTATAGGGAAGTCCCAGACCTTCAAAAATTTCCTCTTCAATAGCCAACAGTTCTTTATGCATCTGTTCGCTCTGCTCAGGAAGACAGATTACGAACATCTCAAGTTTTGAGAACTGGTGAACTCTGTAAAGCCCCTTTGAGAACTGACCCGCAGCTCCTGCTTCACGGCGGAAACAATGCGAAAGTCCTGTCATTTTCACAGGCAGTTCGCTCTTTTCGAATACTTTTCCGCCATGGTAGCCGCCGAGTGTAATTTCGGCGGTTCCGACAAGTGCTGTTCCTGTACCCTCTACGGTATAAATATTGGATTCTTCCCCCCGTGGATTGAATCCTATTCCTTCAAGAATTTCCTCTTTGGCAATGTCAGGTGTTATAAAAGGCGTGAAACCATGTTTTACAACTGTCTGCATTGCATAGTTTTCAAGTGCCATCTGTAACAATGCACCTTCATTCTTCAGATAATAAAACTTCGGTCCGGAAACATGTGTTGCAGTATCAAAATCAATCAGGTCAAGTTTTGCTCCCAACTGAACATGGTCCATAGGCTTGAAAGAAAAAACAGTTGGTTTCCCCACAAACTTGATTGCGGTACTGTCTTTGTCTTCCTTTCCGACCGGTGCATCCGGATGTGCGTAGTTCGGAATCTGTCTGAGAAGCACATTGTATTTTTTTTCGACTGCCTCAAGTTCTGTTTCACAGGCTGCAATTCTTTCCTTTAATTCACGGCCTTCCGCTATCAGAGTCTGACGACTTGAATCGTCCATTTTGCCTTTCATTTTTGAAGCGTTCTCATTTCTTTTTGATCTGAGTTCTTCAACAGAATGCATAAGGGCAGATCTTTTGTCGGCTAGGGCGATTACCTCATCTATGTCAACTTTCATATTGCGGTTTGCTATATTCTGTGCTATTTCATCATGTCTTGTTTTTAGCTCTCTGAAATCTATCATAAGTCCGTTCCTCAACGGATTCTGATTATATTATTTTAACTATTAAGCATCAATATCTCATTGTCAAAGAGGATTTTTAACATTATTCTGAAAATATGCAGAACTATAGAGTACTTTCAGGAAAACAGGATATGGGTGTTAAACTCAGTCATTTGCACAAGGAAGAACTCCTTGCCGTAGGTATCATGGATACAGGTTCAAAAGAAGATCTGGAAGAAACAGTTGCATGGTACTTTGATAATTTCAATCATGGTCTCCATGTAATCACTTACTCCGATAGGCTTGTTCAAAGCACTCTGCAGTCCAGATTTCCGGAAATCACATTTATTGTGTTCGATAAGGCTCCTTCACTTGCGCAGCGTATAAATGCTCTGGCAAATGAATGTATGACAACCTACTTCTACCTTACCAGAACCGACATCGAAACTGTTGCTTTTGATTGGCAGACCATATCCGGAAAACTTTCAAGAGAAGAACATACTGCAGTTCTTGCACCTATTATCTTCAACAAAGACAAAGAAATAATTCCTTCAGTGAGAGCTCCTAAGCTTGAAGGAAAGAAACCGGATGTTCTTTCTTTTATTCCCGGCAGAAAAGATGATGACGATTTATATCCTTTTCTTGGATTGGGAGTTTACGACAGAGCTCTTTTCCAGCGTCTCAGAGGTTATGATGAAGAGATTAAAGGCGCCTACTATCAGACCTTGGATTTCGGAACAAGATGCTGGCTTTACGGTTACAGCATTTTTTCAGTCAACTGCATTGCTGTAATATTCCCTACAAAGCAGTTCCTCATAGAAGACAGATCAGAATGTCCGGGAGTTGACAGATTCTACACTAAGGCTTTGACCGTAACGGTATCCAAGGACGGAAATACAAAAATCAGAAAAGCATACAGAACAAACAAAAGAGTTTTGAACAACGAAGTAAAGCCCAGAGCTGCTCTGTATAGAACGGACTTCCAGACGCTTTGCGCATTCTGGAAAGTTCCTGTCGAAGATTGATTACTGAAGAAGGTTCTTGAGTTCTTCCAGTTCTTCTTCATTGAGGCTTACGCCCTTACCTGCTTTTGTATGATCCGGAGACCAATGGCGGATGTCGTATCGCTGGAAAGATCCACTTTTGTCAGGTGTCCATTCGACAAGATTAAACTCCAAGGCCCATCCGCTCTTAGTTTTTGAAAGATCTCCGAAATGCTTAACAATTTTGCAATCCATAAAACAACGCTCCCACTATACTTTTAATACAGTATAAATTACTAGAATAATAACACGCGACTGTAAATAAGCAAGCATTATTTTTCCGAATTATTTTCTGGACTTTTTTTCCAAATCTCTCATTTTGCGTTCCTGAGATGCTTTTATGAAATCGGCAAAGGTTCCGCCACCTCCATCGGATTCTTTTCTGATTTTCTCCGTTCTTGCAACAAATACAGGGCGTTCTGTACGGGGCCGGTAGTGGCTTTCCTTTACAATTACCTTAGCAACCATTGTCTTGTCGCCGATTTTCTTTTTATGGAGTTTTTCCTCATATCCGCATGAAAACCTCTGACAGACATAGTGCGTTACTTTATCCTCATCTATAACCTTAACCATGGGCCAATCACAGGAAGGACATTTTTTCTGTTCCTCTCCCATCAATGCAGGGTCAAATCTGTCTCTGTTTGCTATTACCTGTTTAACAAGTTCCGCAGCATTTTTCTTTATATCTTCCACAAATAATTTTTCGTCTTCCTGTCCGTTTGAAATGGCAAAGAGTCTATGTTCCCAACGGCCTGTAAGTTCCGCACTTCTCAGCTGCTGAGGCACAAGGCGTACCAATTCTCTGCCTTTAGGCGTAGGTACAAGATATTTGTCCTGTCTTACAATACAGTTATTCTGAATCAGTTTTTCAATGATATCAGCCCTTGTTGCAGGTGTTCCCAGACCGTTTTCAAGTCTTTTCTTTAGTTCCGTATCCTCTACAAACTTTCCGGCGTGTTCCATTGCATACAGCAAATCTGCTTCAGTATATCTTTCCGGCGGCAAAGTTGTATTTTTCTTCAGTACAACATCATGTATTGTCAAAGGCATTCCTTTTGCAAGGCGGGTAAGTCCTGATTCATTTTCATCATCCGCAGAATCCGCAACTGCAGAGCGTTTTCCGATATCTCTTGCAACATCTCTCCATCCCTGATTGACAGGAAGAGTGAGACGGGCAATGAAATGCTCGTTCTCCACCGCAATCTCCACTGCAGTTGTCTTGTATTCGTAATCAGCTGACAGAGTTTCAAGAAATCTGGTAGTAATAAGTTCCCATAATGCTCTTTCCTGAGTTGATAATTTTGAGAGAGAAACCGGTTGTTCCGTAGGAAGCAGAGCATGGTGATCACTTACAAGGTCATCGTTGACAAGACGACTCAAATCTTTTCGTATTCCACTCTGCATCATTGCAGTACAACGAGCGGCAAACGGAGTCGATGACAGTGCTCTAAGTCTCTCCGGAATCGTAGGTACAATATCTGCAGTAATATACCTGCTGTCAGTTCTCGGATATGTTACGATTTTATGTACTTCATACAATCTCTGAAGGGTATCAAGTGTTTCTTTTGCGGAAAAGCCCAAAATTGTGTTTGCATCTCTCTGAAGTTCGGTCAAATCATATGCCAAAGGGGGTTTTTCACTTTTCGGGACTTCTGCAATTTCACTTACAGTTCCTGCAGCATTTTTCAATCCGGCTTCCAGTTCTTTGGCCTTTGATTCTTCGAATATTCTGATTGTATTGGCATTTGAATACCATGAGGCTTTGAAAGTTCCGAAATCAGCCTTCAGAGTCCAGTAAAATTTTCCTGCAAATTTTTCAATTTCATCCTCTCTGGCAGTCATAAGAGCCAAAGTCGGAGTCTGTACACGACCGGCAGACAATCTTGTATCAAAATGGCAGCTCATTGCACGGGATACATTGTATCCTATGTACCAATCTGCATACGAACGGCCTTCTGCTGCTGCAAACAGGCTGTCATATTCCTTTGAGTCTTTCAGGTTTTCAAATCCTGCTCTGATTGCAGAATCGGTTTGACTGCTGATCCACAGTCTTTGACAAGGTTTATTACATCCTGCTTTCTGAAGTATCCAGCGGGCTACCAGTTCGCCTTCTCTTCCGGCATCTGTAGCTATGATTACAGATTCCACATCACTTCTATCCAACAGATTTTTGACAATTTCATACTGATTTTTGGATTTGTCAATGACCATTGTTTCCAGTTTCGGAGGCAGAATCGGAAGATTCCCCAGTCTCCAATGTTTATATTCAGGTCCGTAATAATCTGGCGGACAAAGGGTTACAAGATGCCCTAATGCCCATGTTACAACATAATCATCATTTTCAAGATGGGTTCCGAAATTCCGACACCCCAACACTCTGGCAAGCTCTTTTCCGACGCTTGGTTTTTCTGCAAGAACGAGTTTTTTCATAGGCTCTATGATATTGAAATTTTGATTCGTTTTCAATTAAATACTCCTTTTCTTGACGACACCGACACAGGAGAGTATTATTTAGGTACTGAACTATTAAGGAGACTGAAATGGCTTACAGAATTACAGATGCATGTGCAGCTTGCGGAACTTGCGCAGGTGAATGCCCTTGCTCAGCTATTAATGAAGGCGACATCTATGTTATCGATCAGGATAAATGTGCAGGTTGCGGAACTTGTGCATCAGTATGCCCTGTCGGAGCAATTGTTGAAGAGTAATCCCGATTGCTTAGATTTATCCAACAAGTCTTTACACTGTAAGGGCTTGTTTTTTTGTAGTAAATAACCACCTCCTGGCGGTCTGTCAGCTGGGGTGTACGGATAAATGTAAGATAGTTTCTTGAGGTACTTTCAAAACTGATATTTGAGAAGAGAAAACCATTTTTGATAATTGACGGAATACTTTGTGTATTATGAAAGTAGCAAAAATGTGTTTTTAAACGCAAAGGCAAATTCAAGATTCATGAAGGCAGTTTTGAAAGAAAAGAGTTGATACTTAAACCGGCTATTGCAAAACCTAAGGCAAATCCCAGAATTGCACCGAACAGAACATCTGTAGGAAAATGTACAAAGAAATACATCCGGCTGAAACCGATAAGAGCTGCAAAAACAAGTGCTAAAATACCGGTTTTTTTATGAAATCTGAAAACTGCCGCAGATGAAGCAAAAGCAAGCATACTATGAACTGAAGGACAGGAAAAAGATGCAGGCCGGCTTACAAGAAGAGTAACCGTTTCATCTGCCATGCATGGTCTGGGACGGGCAATAAAGTTTTTCAAAATTCCGTCTCCGATATAGTAAGCAACAATATAAGAAGCCAAAACACAGAGTCCGGTTTTTCTGGTTTTCGGAACAGCAAAAAGAATAATACCCAGAATAACCCAGATTTCACCTTTTGAGCCGACAAAATCATTGAATACTTTCACCATTATGGTATCAAGAACTTCACTATGCAGACTTTGAATAAAATACAAAATATCGAATTCCATACTGTTGATTTTAACTTTTGTTTTTTTCTAGCGTCAACAATAATTACATCCAATGACATTAGAGCAACTTGCAAAACGAACTTTAATAAATCAGGTGTAAATTTGGATTCGATAAATGTAGTGTGAAAACTGAGAAATACTGTCGTATTTTAAAGTTTTTCACACTATC
>JAZLEZ010000004.1:0-15418 GCA_045615505.1 Sphaerochaetaceae bacterium
TATTTCAGTTGTTACTGCCTTCTTTTCTTTCAATGTTAACCCCATTTTTTTCTCCGACACTATTGTGCCAGATTTATTTGGGTTAGATTTTTACGTGATTCACAGCATTTTTTTCGGTTAGATTTAACGTGATTCAATGCGTTTTGTTGACAGAATTCAACAGATGCCTTATCGTAAATTTGACTTTTGGATAAGATGAAACAGAGTTCAAAGATTAAATCGAATTTCATATACAGCTTCTCATATCAGATACTGTCTATTATCCTGCCTTTTATCACAGCACCTTATCTGGCAAGGAGACTGGGTGCGAATTTAGTCGGATTGTATTCAAAAACTCATGCAGTTGCTCATTATTTTTATCTTTTCACAATTTTAGGAGTCAATAATTACGGGAACAGGTGCATATCCAGAATTCGCGATGACAGAGCAAAATTAAGTACAGCCTTTTGGGAAATTTATTTTTTTCAAGCTCTGACATCTTTCTTTGTTACTGTGCTTTATGTGCTCTTTTGCCTTTCCTTTGAGCATGAATACAAAACCTTTTATTTATTACAAGGTTTTCATGTTCTGTCCGGAATGTTTGAAATAAACTGGTTTTGCTTTGGACTTGAAAGATTCAAGCTGACGACACTGAGAAATACTGCAGTCAGATCGGCAATCATAATTGCCGTGTTTGTTTTTGTTCGGGATAAATCCGACTTGTGGAAGTATATACTGATATTGTCTCTTGGTAATGTTGTATCGGTATTTATTGTCTGGCCGTTTGTTATGAAACATGTTGATTTCGTAAGACCTTCATGGAGTGGAATCAAACAGCATATCAAACCTAATTTAGTATTGTTCTGGCCGGTTGTTGCATCCAGTTTCTATAACATTATGGATAGAATAATTTTGGGGTATTTCAGCCCGAATGAAGAGGTCGCTTTCTATTCATACGCTGAAAGAGTTGTTACTATTCCGGCTACGATGATTCTGGCTCTTGATAATGTTGTTATGCCGAGAATGTCAAATATTTTTGCAAAAAATGATACAGAGCAGGCAGAAAAGCTGATGAGTATTATCATGCTGTTTGCAATGTTCATGGCATCTGCTATGGCGTTTGGTGTGGCCGGTATTTCAGGCATTTTTGCTCCTTGGTTTTACGGAAAGGAATTTACCCGATGCGGATTGTACATTTTGCTTTTGGCTCCGACAATAATATTCAAAGGGTGGGCCGGAGCACTGCGTACACAATTTATCATTCCTACCGGCAGGGATAATATTTACATTATTTCTTTAACTTCCGGAGCTGTTATAAATCTGATATTGGATTTCACTTTGATTCCTTCTATGAATGGCGTCGGTGCTATTATAGGAACATTGGCGGCAGAATTGTCCGTAGCATCAATTCAATTTTTCATGTGCAGAAAGAATATACCGCTGAAGGAATATTTCAAAAACGGAATTGCATTCATTTTTATCGGTATAGGGATGTATTTCTGTGTTGATTTGATAGGACAGATTGGACTTCCGGTACCTACAACCCTTGCCATACAGGTTGTTTCAGGTGCGGTAATATACATAATTGCGGCATCGGTCTATATGATAATGACAAAGCAACCGGTTCTTGTGAATGAGGGGCTTAAGACCCTTAAAATCAAATATCGATTCAAATAAAACAAAATGATTTTGCCGGATAATAAAAATAACAGATCAGCATACATGGATGTTTTCAGGGCTTTTGGGATAATCCTGATGATAATGGGGTATGCCGGCAAATATCATAATCGTGTAAGTTCTGAACATAATGATTGCAAAACATTTTTAAAAAAGAAGGCAAGAACTCTTCTTCTGCCATACCTTTTGTTCGGGCTGTTGTACTATTCGCTCTGGTTGTTTGTTAATTCAAAGAATCATGTCCCGTATTTTGACAATGTTTCAGTATAAAAACCAACCTTGATGTTCAGTTGTCTCCTGATGTTCTTGAGAACACTATGGTGCACAAATAATTTTGACAAGGAATCTTTCATAACTGATAATTGATGTGAAAAGTTTTGAACAAGGTTCGTTTTGGAGGCAAGAATGAGAAAAAATGTCGGAAAGAAACCCTTAATATATCCGCAGCCGGTTCTGATTATAGGAACATATAATGATGATGGTACTGTTAATGCTATGAATGCCGCGTGGGGTGGGGTCGGAGATGACCATCAGGTGTTTCTATGTCTTGGATCTGAGCATAAGACTGTAAAGAATCTGCTCAAAAGAAAAGCATTCACTGTTCAGATAGCTGACGAGAAAAATGTTGTTGCATCAGATTATGTAGGCATTGTTTCCGGAAATGCAGAAAACGAGAAGTTCAGGAAAAGCGGGCTTCAATCGGAAAAATCGGAGTTTGTAGATGCTCCGGTTCTTACGGATTATCCTGTTTCCATGGAATGTAAGCTTGTTTCATATGAACCGGAACATTGTCATTGTTTCGGAGAGATTCTCAATACATCTGTTGACGAATCTGTGCTTACAGACGGCAAGATTGATATCAAAAAGCTTAAGCCGCTTGTATTCGACATAGACAACGGGTTGTATGTCGGTCTTGGCAATATTGTTGCAAAGGCTTTTGAAGTAGGCAAAGAACTGAAATAACCGTCAATTAGTGCACTCAAGTACAAATGCACCAAATCTTTCAATGGAGGATTTTTCCGTGAAACCATTGTGTGCTTTTATGAATGATTTCCTGATGAAATAATCTGCTGCAGCTTGACTGTTCTGCCGGCGAAAATGGAACGCGTCGAGCTGCAGTTTGTCCCAAAAAGGGTTTCCGACCTCCGTAAAATGCGAAAGCAGAATCTGACAGGTATTATTCAGTACCTCCATGAGGATAATTACCTTGGCTTGTTACTTCGTCAATCGTACATTTTCCGAAATATCCGCCTAAAAGTTCCTTGCTTGGATTAGGTGTTCCTGTATAAGTATTTTCACCGTTGTATTTATTAAACCCTTCGAACGGGTAGCCTGCAGATTCTCCTAAAGAACCATTACCCTTTGCAGTTTGATATCCATTAATGGAAGAACCTTCTCCAACAGTGAAATTATATATAGTTGTTTTATCGTACGGAGTCTCAGAGCCTCCCTTTCCCATTACATATCCAAGATATGATTGAGCTCCATTATTATGATTTTCATCAAAGAAGGTTTCAATAATTCCTGTAAACTTACAATTGGTGACAAATACACCTTCTTGTTCACCAACAACGCTTTGTCCAAGTATTCCACCAATGCATAACCAGTTGTTTTCATTTCTAACAGAATGTGCTTTTAGATTCGCCTCAACTATACAATCGGTAATATGCTGGGAATTGTAATCTTCATCACAATTAGCATCTCCGTAAAGTCCTCCAGTTACCCTTGTGGAATCAATACTTCCTTTTACTTTAACATTTGTTATGTCCACATTTTTATGTATTTGCGAAGATAATCCTCCGATATTCATATATTGATTATCAGAAGCAAAATTCACATCTAATATTATATTCTTTATTTCAATAGGTGGAGTTTCCGCAGTATCGGCATCAAGGTTCAATATGAATGCAAAGAAACCAAAATATTCATAGTTTTCTTCTGCCGTAATGTTTGTGTTTTTCAGTTTTATAGTTTTATTATTACCATCGAAGTTGCCTCCAAAAGGTTTCAGATTTCCTCCGTCATATGAGTAAATGCCGATAGGAATCCAGTCTTCATTTGTATAATCGCAATCTTTTAGGACTTTTACAGTAAAGCCTTTGCAATTAGTTCCATTATTTACTATGTCTCTGAATTCACCCAAGGTCATGGCTGAAACATTTGTAGGGTCGGCATCTTCAACAATATATACTTCTGCATTTGTTGCAACATAGAACTCTGAGAAGTGAATTGTGGAGAACCTGAGTTTCCCGCTTTCTTTTGAATAACCAAGTTTGTCGCCCATTTCAGTATCCGAATTAAATATTTCAGCAACAGTAGAACCCGGTGTACTGTTATTTGCGACAGGTTGTGCTTTATCATCAACCCCATTGTAAACTACTTCAACGGAACTTAATCCTTTTGGAATGTATGTTGTAACAATAATCGGTGCATTAAAATCAGAAACGATTTCATCATCGATTTTCAATGTACAGTCAATTCCTGCAACTGCAAGATTGTTATTTGTACTGCCGCTGATTTCAAATGCTGCTGTAGATATTTCTATTGAATATGAAGTAACTGCAAGCTCAGATGAATGACTACCTGTTGCAGAAATTGCACCTGCAGGGATTGAAACAGTAGTATCTTTTGATGAAACCGGAGATATTTGTACTGTTATCTGACTATCTGAAGACAAATCAAGAGACTCGATTGTATTTTTTGTTTCAACAATTCCTTCCCAGTGAGCATAAAGAGTAATACTTTCGTTAACAGGAGTTGAAAAATCAAATTCTGTTGCAGAATTTTTCAAAAACCATCCGGAAAATGTATATGAGTTGAATGTTGGATTTTCTGGTTTTTCCGCACAGGTTCCTTTTAAGATTGTTTGATTATCTACAGATGTACCACCATTTGACACAAAGGTAACTGTTACATTTTCCGGTGCGTCTTCTTTATTTTTCCAGAGTTTTTCATCAACATTCCCGTTACATGAAATAAAACCCGCAAGAAGAAGTGTTATGATTGTTATTATCAATGCTTTTTTCATTTGTTATTCCTCCTTCTCACAGCTCAATATTCATTCCGATCATAGGAATAATTCTGGAATTCACATATTCTGTTCCGTTTTTCTTTGCAAATCCAAATGAGCCGTCACAACCTAATGTAAATTCAATCTTTTCGTTTATTGAATATCCGAAATCGAGGCCTGTTTTCAGTGTAATCGTTTCAGAGCCCGTCTTGTCGTAAATTAGAGTGTCTGTTGCTATATCGACATGAGCAGCTACGAATGATAAGTCTGAAAACTGGTATTTGTATCCAAGTCCGGCAAAGGCCATAAGGTTTGTAAAGGAAGGTCTGTCTTCCCGCAAAAGATAGGTATTCCATCCAAGTCCCCCTTCTGCAAAAAGGGCTTTGCCTAATGTCCTTCTGTATATTACCTCTGCACCGATGCCATATCTGGATGTAATCGGATCTTCCCCTTCACATGATGAAGTGGAAATCTGTATTGCCATTGGTGCGAATTTAACACTTAATTCATTCTCTGATGCAAATACAGAGAACATACATAAAACAGCTGTTATACACAAAACAATTTTTTTCATTACAGTAAACCTCTATTTCATAAATGCTTTGTAGTATGATACCACCTAATTTTTGGGGGGGGGCAAGCCCGCATCGCTGATATGTTGTACTGACCTGTGCAGCCGGAGGACTTTAATCTGGAGAATCGGATGAATGTGTTTTTAAACGCAAAGGCAAATTCAAGATTTATGAAGGCAGTTTTGAAAGTATCTCTAGGGTTTTTTAATTGAAAAGTCAGGGGCAGTTGTGTTAGGATAAACGATGTTTGGGAGTATAAGCATGGAACAGAATTACGGATACAACAGAGAAGAAGAGATAGATTTGGTATCAGTTTTGGCTTTGGGGTTCAGACATTTGAAGTTTGTGCTTATTTGTGCCTTTATCGGCTTAGTCCTTTTTTTGGGAATTCATATCCTGAATACAAAAACGGAAAAGGCTGCACAGGATTATTTTGAAAAGAGTGAACAATATGAGGCAAAAATAGCCGCTCTTCAGAATACAATAGATTCGACCTCTGAAAAGATTGATTTTCTTAACCACTACAATAATGAAAGCTGTTTAATGAAACTCAACCCGAATTCCTTTTATTCTGCAAAAGTAATTCTATCAATCTCCTGTGATGAAAAAATGATTGTTGAGAATAAAGGAAATGCCTTTTCGCCTGTTGCCGTTGTCAAGTCGAATTATAACAGTCTGTGGTCATCTGTAAATCTTTCTGAACTATTCGGTTACGAAATTCCGTCGAATTTACTGAGAGAAGTAGTACAATTGGAAGGTGTATCGGATGACAACAGTATAATAACCGTAAGAGCCGATGCCAACTCTTCGGATGAAGCCCTCAATATGGCGGAGGCATTAGGCAACTATCTGGTGAGTGTACAGCAGAGTGTTTCCGATGTTTCCTACAACCATCAACTTACAAAGGGTGATACATTTGTTCAGAAGTCTTTCAACGAGGAAATAGCAACCAAACAGATAGATACAAAAAAACAGTTTTCCACACTTACGGATGAACTTCTGAAATCAAAGGAAGAGCTGAAAAAACTTGAGAAAGAAATGCCGGCACTCCGTCATTTTGCCAAGTATTCAGCTATAGGATTCTTTGTAGGATTCTTCCTTGCCTGTTTGTATCTTCTTGTTGCATTTATCGGGAAAGGATCTGTGTACTCCTCAGCTTTCATAGCGGAATGGTTCAATCTGACATACTTCGGATCACTGAATTCCAAGGAAAAGCTGTTCCTACATGAGAAAATTCTCAACGAGAAGTTATGGAACAAAAAGGATGCAGAACAGTTCATTTCGGAGAACATAAGAAACAGAATTCCGGAAGGAAGCAGGGTTCTTGTAATGTCCTCAGGGGCGATAAACAATGAAAATGCCGCAACAGTTTTAAGCTGTCTCGAAGGACAGAAAATGGTTCCTTCTTTAGTCGGGAATGTTCCTACCAATGCGGAATCTGTCGGAAGTGTGAAAAACTGCGACTGTATTATTCTGCTCGAAAAAACTTGGACTGCGAGAAGATGCGATGTAGAACAGTCTGTTCTTCTGGCTGAAAAGTTTGATAAACAGATTGCCGGTTTTATTTCAGTATTGGATTGAAATCTTGACATTAAAACAGTAACTCATTGATAAGTATAATTATCGGTTGACAACTGTACTTGATTTTTCTAGGATATAAAGAGTACAGGAGGGATACTATGATTATCTTATATATCCTTCTTTGTCTATGTTGTATAGGATTTGGCTGGTTCTGTCGCTGGTTCTACGGAAAACTGAAACTTACTTCAGTTGAACAAAAGGCCATAAGATTAAACCAGGAAGCTATAAAAGAAGCTGAAGCTAAAAGCAAGGAAATCTTGCTTGAGACTAGAGATAAACTTTTACAGGAACAGCTTGAGCAGGAGCGCGAAGAGCGTGAAAGAAGAGCTGAACTCCAAAAGTATGAGAGGAGACTGCAGCAGAAAGAAGAGAACCTTGACAGAGTTAAGGAAGACCTTGAAGCAGTCAGAATTCAGCAACAGGATAAAGAAGCAAAACTCATTAATCGTGAAAAATCGGCAGATGAAAATGAAGCAAAATGGCAGTCTGAACTTGAAAGAGTTGCGGGTATGTCATCCGACGAAGCAAAGGCTCTTCTTATTGACAGAATGCAGAATGAAGCAAAGCATGACGGTCAGGCGCTTATCAATAAGATTGAGCAGGAAGCTCAGGCAAAGGCCGATAAAGCTGCCCGCGATATTATCGTAACAACAATCCAGAGACTTGCAACAGAAGTCTGTTCGGAAATTACGGTAAGTTCGGTAAACCTTCCCAATGACGAAATGAAGGGAAGAATCATCGGACGCGAAGGAAGAAACATCAGGGCGTTGGAAACTCTTACGGGTGCAGACATCATCATTGATGATACTCCTGAAGCTGTTGTAATTTCCTGTTTTGATCCTATCAGAAAGGAAGTTGCAAGAGTGTCACTTGAAAGACTTGTTCAGGACGGAAGAATTCATCCGGCAAGAATCGAGGAAGTTGTTACAAAAGTAACAAAAGAAGTTAATAGAATTGCAGCGGAAGAGGGGGAGAAACTTTGCTTTGACCTCGGCTTCAACAATATGAGTCAGGAAACAATCAGGGCATTGGGCAGACTGTTCTTCAGAACAAGCTACGGTCAGAATGTTCTGTCTCACTCCAGAGAAGTTGCTGTAATAGCCTCAATGATTGCAAGTGAAGTGGGAGCAAATGTGGAAATTGCCCGCCGCGGCGGTTTGTTGCACGATATCGGAAAAGGTATCGTAACGGAAAGTGAAGCAAACCATGCTGAAATGGGTGCCGATCTTGCAAAGCGTTTGGGTGAAGACCCCAGAGTTGTAAATGCAATTCACGCACACCACGGCGATGTTGACCCTGTGGGAATTGAGAGTACGATTGTTCAGATTGCCGACGCAATCAGCGCTGCCCGCCCGGGAGCCAGAAGAGAAAGCCTTGATAACTACATCAAGAGGCTTGAGAATCTGGAAGAAATTGCGGTTTCTTTTGACGGCGTTGAAAAAGCGTTTGCAATTCAGGCCGGAAGAGAGCTCAGAATTCTTGTGAATGCAGAAACGGTTTCCGATGAAAATGCAAAGGAAATTGCAAAAGGTATTGCCACAAGAATTGAAGCAGAGCTCAGATATCCCGGAAGAATAAAAATTACTATTATCCGCGAAATGCGTGCTGTAGAATATGCCCGCTGATGCCATTACAACCCTGCTGCTCGGAGATGTCCACGGAGAACCCGGCTGTAGGGCTATTTTTATCAAACTTCCGTCACTCATTAAAAAATACAGAGTGAATTTTGTCATAGCAAACGGAGAAAACTGTTACAAAGGGTTCGGTCTTTCCATAGACAATATGAATCTGCTTTTCAGTCAAGGGGTTGATGTAATTACATCCGGCAATCATATCTGGCAGCAGGAAGAAATTTTTCCGTTTCTTGACAGTGAATCAAGGCTTCTCCGACCTGCAAATTATGGCAATCTTGTAGGCGGTCACGGATACACGGTCTATAAAGATATCGGTGTCATTAATCTTATAGGTAGGCAGATGCTGATGAGTACGGAAGATCCGTTCAGGTGGGCTGCTGATATAGTGCGCAAAATAAAGAGTCAGACAAAGACGATTTTTGTCGATTTTCACGCAGAAAGTTCAGAGGAAAAAGAGGCTCTCGGATGCTTTTTGGACGGTGATGTTACCTGCGTTGTAGGCACTCATACTCATGTACAGACTGCAGATGAGAGAATTCTGAAAAACGGTACTGCTTATATTACGGACCTGGGTATGTGCGGTCCAAAGGATTCAGTTATCGGGGGCGATGTTGAAATCTCTCTGAAAAAGCAGATGACCCAGATGCCTCTGAAGGTTAAGGTCGCTGATTGTGAGGCTCAGATAAACGGGATTCTTGTTGTTTCGGATGCTCATACGGGAAAGGCCCTGAGTATTACAAGAGTCTGTGAATGATATGGCAAAACTTTCTGTTATCCGGCTTTTAATCAAAAACGACAGTTCTCTGAACAAGGATAAGGCTGCGGCTTTGGTAAGTTGCAGGAATGTCTATGTAAACGGCGAGCTTTGTACTGATACAAAGGCGGTTTTCAACGAAGATTCAGTTGTTGAAATTCTGTTTGAAAAATATGTGTCGCGCGGCGGCTTCAAACTTGAGAAGGCTCTCAGGGATTTTTCCGTTGATGTAAGTGGTAAGACGGTGCTTGATGCAGGCTCATCCACCGGAGGTTTTACGGACTGTCTTCTTCAAAGCGGTGCATCGTGTGTTCATTGTGTGGATGTAGGTTATAATCTTCTTGATTTCAAGATAAGAAATGACAAAAGAACGATTGTTCACGAGAAGCAGAATATTATGTCGGTAGAAGTTCTTGACCCCAAGCCTGATTTTGCAGTTGCAGACCTTTCCTTCAGGTCAATTCACGGAGCTGCTTCCCATATACTGAATCTTACAAGTGAGCGTTTTCTTGTTGCACTTATCAAGCCTCAGTTTGAAGTGCCGCGCTGGCAGGAAGATTTTTTTGGTGTTGTTGACAATCCGAATCTTATGAAGGAAACCCTGATTAATGTGTGGGAAAGTCTGTACAGGGAAAAAGTGGGTATCTTTGCCGCAACTGTTTCTCCTATAAAGGGTCATAAGGGTAATACCGAGTTTCTTGCGTTACTTAAAGACTGGTCTTCTGAAGCTTTTTCCTGTGATGCATTTCTTAAAGTATCTCCTTAACAAGCTTTGAAAAGTAATGTAATCTTGAACTATGATTGAAGATCTTCAGGATGAATACAAATCGATTTCACTTCATGATGACGATGAGCCGAACAGAGCCGGAATGCTTTTGGTTGCTTTTGTTGTCTGGGTTATATTCACATCCGTTATTCTGCTGATTTCTAGGCCTAAAATTCAGGTTGCTCTTCAACAGACTGATGCGATACAGGTTTTCAAAGACAGAAAAAGCCTGAGAGAGCAGACTGCATATTCAACTGCAACATTGTACTTTGTGGATATGAAGGATTTTTCCAAGTTCGGGCTTATTGGTTTTAAGACAGATGTACCTCAGGGAACTGCGAGTGCTTTTCATGATGCACTTGAAGGCTTGTTGCAGGGACCTTCTAATCAGGCTTTATCCTATGGTGCCATTACTATGATTCCCAAGGGAACAAAGCTTAACGGAGTTACTGTTTCAAACAGAATTGCTTATGTTGATTTGTCTTCCGAGTTTCTGGTGTCTTCAGAGCAGGAATTGTACACAAACTATCGGGAAACTGCCCGCTGGCAACTGTTGAAGACTCTTCAGGCTGTGGATGCAACTTTGCGTGAAGTTGTAATTATTGTAAACGGAGCTGAGATTTAGTTACTTAAAAAAACTCCTGAACATTGCATTTGTTAAATGCTCAGGAGTTAATTGTAAGAATTTACACAAAGCCGATTAAACTTTGTTCGGATCCTCCGTCAAGTCAGGTGCAAGTGTTACAGCTGAAAGGTCAACATTATCACCGGATACTGTGGCTGTGACTTGTGTTGTTAATCCGTCAAGAATATACAATCCTGTTTTAATAGGCAGCGCAACTACAAGTGTAGCATCACCTGCAAGAATATCTATTGAAAGATCAAAAGAATTTGTACATTCAACACCACTAATGGTGAATGCTTCTTCAGAAAATGTTCCATAACTTCTTTTAGGATGACACTCAATAACATACCTTCTACAAAGATACCGAGTTTGCAAATCTCAATTCCCAATTGCCTGTTTGGTGCTTTAAGGATAGATTTTGTCAAATGAGGGACAAATGGCTTCAGCGGATTTGTCAGAGCAGTGATTTCGGCAGGAAGGCATCTTTATATTTGAGGCGATTTTTGTTATTCTGAACTACAGTCATTATCTTTCAGGAAGAGGTCATGGACGATGAAAAATGTTGTAATAATCGGGCGTCCCAATGTGGGCAAGAGTACGCTGTTCAACAGATTGGTGGGAAAAAGAAGAGCCATAACAGATCCCACTCCCGGAGTAACAAGAGACCCTATTTCCGAGAAATGGATTTTGGGCGGTCATGCCGTAAATCTTACTGATTGCGGCGGAGTGAAACTGGACCTTGAAGGACTTGATGATCAAGTTGCAAAAAAGAGTCTGTCCTTGCTGGATAAGGCTGATGCAATTATCTTCCTTACTGATTGTATGACTGTGACTCCGGAGGACCAGATGCTTATCAAAAAGCTTCGTCCTTATTCAGACAAGACCTTACTGACTGTAAACAAGATAGATGATGTTTCCAGAGAAGATCTTATCTGGAACTTTTTCAAGTTCGGATATCAGCGGGTTGTGGGAATTTCTTCATCCCACGGACTGGGAATCGACGGCCTTGAAGAAACCCTGATGGGTATGCTGGACCTTGATTCGGAAGAAGAATACGAGGACACCGAACCTGAAAAAACATTGAAACTTGCAGTACTGGGGAAACCGAATACCGGAAAAAGCACCTTGACAAATCTTCTCACAGGTGAAGAGCTTTCAATTGTGAGTCCTGTTGCCGGAACAACAAGAGATGTTGTCAAAGGCCTTTTTTCCTATAAGCATACAGACTTTGCAATACTGGATACTGCCGGTATCAGAAGGAAATCAAAGGTTGAAGAGGATGTTGAATATTACTCTGTAAATCGGGCAATCAAGACGATTGATGAAGCAGATGTTGTTCTGCTTGTCATTGATGTTCAGGAAGGACTTGCGGAACAGGATAAAAAAATTGCCGATTTGATTGTCCGCAGAGGAAAAGGTGTTGTAATCGTTCTGAATAAAATCGATACCCTCAAAGGACTCGGAAATGAGCTTAATGCCGTTGAGGACAGAATAAGATTTCTGTTCCCTGTTCTGAATTTTGCACCAATTGAATTCATCTCTTCGCTGAAGGCAAAAAACATAGACAGACTGCTTGATACTGTACTAAAGGTAAACGCTCAGCTTGACAGGAGAATCGATACTGCTGCATTGAACAATGCCCTGTCCGTATGGGCTGAACAGTATCAACCTCCGCGTGGCAGTGAGGGGCACTACAAGGTATATTACGGAACTCAGATTTCCGCCCGCCCTGTCAGGTTTCTGTTCTTCATCAACAGAAAAAAAGACTTCCCCCAGATGTATGTCCAGTATCTTAAAAACTGCATAAGAAAAGATCTAGGCTTTTCACAGGTGCCTATAGAAATTGATTTAAGAGAACGGGAAAGAAGTACAAGCAACCATAAACTCGGACAGAAGGCAAAGGTGCGTTCTTCAAACGAGAATAAAGAAAAACCCGTTGAGAAAAAGCCAAAGTCTGTTGTTGCCAAAGGCGGCAGGGCCAAAGCAAAGCCGGTTGCCAAGAAAGTTGGGGCTCATGCCAAAGCAAAGGCTGTTCAGGCACAGAGAGACAGGTTTAAAAACGCAAAATCCGGGAAATGATTGTGTGATGAAATACAAGGCAATATGTTTTGACATAGACGGTACACTCTACGATGTAAAGGTTCAGAATTCCTATGTTTCAAAAATGGCTTTGAGACATCCTGTGGTGTGTGCAAGATACAATGCTTTGAGAAAGCATATCAGGGCAAAGCAGGATGATTTTGAGAATACTCCGTTGAAAAACAAGTCTTTCAGGGAGCGTGAAGCCATTATGTTTATGGAGAGTTCCGGTCTTTTCAAGAGTGAAGAAAAAGCCCGCCGGTATCTTGATGACAGATACTACAATGTGCTTTACAAGTATTACGGAGTTGTTGAAAAGCAGCCGGAAGTCATAAGAACAATGCACTATCTGAAGTACAAAGGAATAAGAACGGCAGTTTTGTCGGACTGGCCGATTCAGAACAAACTCAATCAGATAGGGGTTGATGAATTCATGGAATTCAAAATATGTTCGGATGATTCGGGATACCTCAAACCAAGTGTGCACTGTTTTGAATATTTGTTGTATAATTTAAAATTGGAGGCATCCGAGATACTGTATGTCGGAGACAGTTACGAAAAAGATATTCTCGGAGCCGGAAAAGCCGGTATTGATGCCGTCCTTATGAATTGTAATGAGCAGGATGCTGAGAAAAAGTATCCTGAAGCCTTGAAAATCTGTACAAACTGGGCAGAATTTGATGTCTGGTTGAAAAAAACGGAGAAATGAAATGTTGGAACAGATGACTTTTATTCTTCTTCCTATTGTACTCTTTATCATAAATCTGGTTGTAACTCTCATACTGAGGGAAAGTGACAGCAGAAAAAGAGGACTTAGCGGAGTTAAAAAGCTCACAGAGCAGTATAAAGCGGAAATCGATAATGATCTGGAGAATTTCAGAAGTGAAGTGGGAGAGCTTGAAAACAAAGTTGCGGCAAAAGATAAACAACTTCGTGCCATTATCGACGACATAGACAAAGAACTGGCCAAACTGAATTCCTATCAGGATGATATGGCAAATCTCAGACAGTGTATGGATACATACCGCGATGCTCTTGCCGGACTGGCAAAGCTCACAAATGATGCCGATGCAAAGACTGATATAATCGAGGCCGATGTACAGCGTCTTGAAGAAGTCAGAAATATGGTAAACACATTCCGTCTTGATATGAAGGATGCAGATGAACATCTGAAGCTTCATGAAAATACAGTCATACAGCTTCAGAAGGATACGGTTTCGCAGCTGGAAACTTTCATCAACAGCTACAGAGAAGAAGCCGAAAAAATGCTTGCCGATACCAAAGATTCGGTGTTCAGGTACTACGATGCTCTGGAAGAGAAAATCGGTGCCGTGAAAAAAGCAACTGAAGATATGCAGAAGGCAGGTGTTGTACTTATGGATTCCATCGGGGACAGGTTGAATGACCAGCATATTCTTGCCACACAGATTTCAGAACTCAGAACAACACGCAATGAGCTTGCTTCAACGATTTCCGATCTTGAAAAACAGGTGCAGGAAAAGAAGTCTTTTGCTTCCGAGCTGGAGGAAATTGCCCGTGCGGAGAGTCGTCGCCTTGCAAATATCAAACAGGAAATACAGGATGCGGAAATCCGTAAACCCGAACCTGTTGATGAACAGGATGACGAGTTTGTTGAACCTGCCAACAATTCTGTTGACGGCCTAATTAACGAGCCGGTTGACGAGACTGCTGAAGAACCGGAAATTACTTCAGGTTCTGAAACACTGCCGGTTGAGGATGAAGAAATGATAATTGAAGATAAAGAATCTGAAAAACTTGAATATTACGGAGAGGAAGAAGAAATCGTATTTTAATACTTGACGATTTGAATGACCGTCTGTATTTTTAATCGGTTGGTTTGTTATGAAGGAAACGGAAAAGAAAAAATAAAATTTTTCTGAAAAGATTGAAGCTTTGGAAAAGGAAATTGCAGAGTTGAAGGATCAGATGCTCCGCCGTCAGGCAGAGTCTGAAAATTTCAAAAAGCGTATTGTGCGTGAGAAGGAAGAGGCCGTTCAGTTTGCAAATACAAGTCTGATAAAGGACCTTCTTGAGTTTATGGATAACCTTGAAAGAACTGTAGATGCGGCAAAGAAAGAGTCAAATGCAAAGGCCATTGCAGACGGAATCGGGATGATTCAGTCTCAGCTTCTTTCCACTCTGGACAAAAACTGGGGTCTTAAGAAAATTGAGAGTTCTGGAAAGGAATTCAATCCTGAACTTCATGAAGCATGCATGGTGGAAACAGATGCTTCTCTTGAAAAAGAGACTGTACTTCTTGAACTTCAGACCGGTTACAAACTTCATGACAGAGTAATCAGACCGGCAAAGGTAAAAGTCGGAAAACCGGAATAATTTTAGGAGATTATAATATGGGAAAGATTATCGGAATTGATCTTGGTACAACAAACAGCTGTGTTGCTGTTATGGAAGGCTCAGAACCTACTGTTATGGCTAATTCGGAAGGACAGAGAACAACACCTTCCATCGTGGGTTTCACAGCCAAGGATCGTCTTGTAGGTCAGCCTGCAAAGAACCAGATTGTTACAAATGCAGAAAACACGGTTTTCTCAATCAAGCGTTTCATGGGAAGAAAATACAGGGAAGTTCCAAGCGAACTTTCTATGATTCCTTATAAAGTGGTTTCAGGTCCGGGCGATGCCATCAGAGTATCAATCAGAGACAAACAGTACAGCCCTGAGGAGATTTCAGCTTCAATTCTTCAGAAAATGAAGAAGACG
>JAZLEZ010000005.1:0-29337 GCA_045615505.1 Sphaerochaetaceae bacterium
ACAAATCTCTGTTTATCTCCCTTTCCGGTAACAAGAATCCGTCTTTTTCCTATGTCCATATCCTGCACTTTCATATTGATTATTTCACTCAGTCTGCATCCTGTGGAATAAAAGAGATTGAACATCGTTTTTTCCATAAAAGAGCTGTAGTCTTCTGCTTCACAGTTCAAAACTGCCTCAATTTCGGAATGTGACAGAACAGTGGGAATCCTTCTGCCCTGTTTTGCCCGTCCTACACGGACAAAAGGCTGAATCGTTGTGACTCCGTTTTCACAGAGACTGTGAAAAAAAGTTCTGTTTGCACTGAGAATTCTGTTAATCGTTGCAGAACTGAGCTTCTGTTCATACAAAGACAGGGAAAAAGCTCTCGCATCTTCGAACATCATCTCATTCAGAGAAAGACTGTGTTCGGTAAGAAAATCTTCAAGGCGTTTGAGGTCGTGGGCATAGGATACGACAGTTCTTTCCGAATATCCCTGAACGGTTTTCAGATAGTCAAGAAAAGAATCCATGTATTCTCTGTTTTGTATGACTTTTTCTTTTTCCATATTTACGATTGTATCATCTTCGGATATCTCTGAAAATGTATAGTTTATTTCCGAATCTGTATGTGTTTTCCGACGCATACTCAACTTCAAAAGCCATTTTTCTGCATCTGGTTATTCCGTCTATGGAATGAATGACGGGCGCACCTTCATTTGCAAGATTCATGCTCCCCAGTCTGTTCCAGTTTTTTCCGATGCCGGCATCGGACACATATACATCTTTCCCCAGTTGCAGTGCAAAATCCGCAGTAATCAGAGAACCGGATTTTTTAGGGGCCTGAACTACAACAGTACAGGAACCCATTGCGGCTATTATCATATTCCTGTTGGGAAAATTTCGTTTGAAAGGCAATTCCGAAGGAGCAAATCTGCTTATCAAAGCTCCGCCGGATTCAATTACTTTTTTCTTCAGTTTTGATGTATATTTCGGATAATCCACATCAAGTCCGCACCCCAAAACTCCGTAACAGCAGAATCCTGCATCAACACATCCGTTCATAGCACTTTGGTCGCATCCGTCAGCCATTCCGGACACAACACAGATACCGTTGGCTCCGCACTCCAATCCAAGTCTGTAAGAAGCCTGAAATCCGGTATTATCCACATTCCTTGTTCCCACTATGGAAATGGACTTCGCCGATACTTGCGGAATTTTTCCGTTTACAAACAGCATATACGGCAAATGTGATGCAGGCGCATCAAATGAGGGATAGTTGCTGTCTGTGTACCACCAGAAATTACAACCTTCCCTTTCAGACCATCTGAGAACTTCTTCCACAATGTTTCTTCTGTCATTTTCATCCGGATACATTTTTAGAACTTCTTCAACGGATATTCCTTCTTCTATAAGTTGTTTCCGGTTTTCCAGAGAAATTGAATCCATAAATCCTATGGACAGTTTTCTTATAATATCTCTATACATTTTTCTGCCTCCGTGTATATATTCCAAAAACAGAGACAGAAACGATAATTCTTTTATTTTTTATGCTGATTGCCGTCCGGATGTGCTTCATCAAATGCTTTCATAAGGTCATCCGTGTTTACATGAGTATAGATTTCCGTTGTCCGGATATCGCTGTGTCCCAACAGTTCCTGTACGGAACGCAGATCCGCACCGTTCTGAAGCAGATGTGTGGCAAAACTGTGTCTTAAAGTATGTACTTTTGAATATACATTGGCCTGTTTGGCATACTTTTTGAGTCTTATCCAGACTTCTTCTCTGGTAATGGCAGTGCCTCTTTTTGAGAGAAAAACATGCTTTTCCGATTGTTTTATACAGAATACAGGTCTTGTTTCCTTCAGATATCGTTCAAGATAATCCCTTGCAATATCCCCTACAGGAATCATTCTCTGCTTGTCTCCCTTACCTATGACAACAATCCTCTGTTCTTCTCTGTAGTAATCAGTGATTTTAAGGTTTATACATTCACTTACCCGCAAACCGCATGAGTAGATAAGCTCAAATAAAGTTCTGTCCCTCATACCCAAATCCGTAGAATCATCAATACAATCAAGAATTGATTCAATACAGTCGTAATCAATTACCTGAGGAAGTTTTTTATGTATTCTGTTTCTGGGAAGAAGTTCCGTGGGATTATCGATTCTCATTTTCTCTGCCGTAACATAGGAGTAAAAGCTTCTGAGAACAGAAATGATTTTTGCAGCGGTTCTTGAGCTCAATTCGGATTCTGAAGATCTGTAAAGAAGATAATCCTTCAAATCAGAAGTGGAAACCGTACAGAAATCGAGTTTTTTTTCTTCGAGAAAAGAAAGAAAGCATGCTATCTCTCTTGAATAGGAAGCCCTAGTCGCAATGGATGCATGCTTTTCAATCAATAAACTTTCATTAAAACCGTCAAGGACAGTCTTGTCTGAAATATTCATTATTTATCGTCGTTTTTTTTCTGATAGCGGAAAATTGCAGGGAAAGAATAGTCTGCCGAGCCCGAACCGGAGTTCTGCTTGCGACCTATCTGAGCCTGAAGGTCCTGCCATCTGTTTACAGGAATGACATTTTCAGATGAATCATCGTTGTTTTCATCTGTTTTTTCCGTTTCTTCGGAATTTACAAACTGGTCAAAGCGTTTTCTTCTGTCAAATTCAGGAATATCCACTGTAACACTTTCATGGTTGAAACCGGTAGCTACGACTGTAACTTTGACCTTGTCTCCGAGATCTGCATTGTATGCCTGACCTGCAATGATAAGAGCATCATCATCACAGTTTTCAGTAATCATCTCAACAACCTGCTGATATTCTGAAAGTGTAAGACCGTCACCTGCTGTAAGGTTGACAAGAATACTCTTTGCACCGTCAATCTTGGCATTCTCGAGAAGAGGATTGTTGATAGCCTGCCTTGCAGCATCAACAGCTCTGTTTGCACCTTCTCCGATACCGATACCCATAATTGCATCGCCTCTGCCCTTCATGACAGTACGAACATCAGCAAAGTCGATATTGATTTCACCCGGTTCAGTAATGAGTTCGGAAATACCCTGAACACCCTGTCTGAGAACATCATCTGCCATAAGGAATGCCTGTTTGATAGGTGTATTGTTTTCAGCAACCTTGAGAAGATACTGGTTGGGAATGAGAATAAGAGTATCTACCTGTTTCCTGAGCTTTTCTATTCCTTCGTTGGCATACTGAAGTTTCTTCTTTCCTTCAAATGCAAAAGGAGTTGTTACAACTGCAACTGTAAGAATGTTTTCCGCCTTTGCAATCTCTGCCACTACAGGTGCAGCTCCGGTTCCTGTTCCGCCACCCATACCGGCTGTGATGAACACCATATCAGTTCCGACAAGAAGCTTACGGATTTCATCCTTACTTTCTTCCGCTGCTTTCTGACCCATATCAGGGATACCGCCCGCTCCGAGTCCGCCTGTAAGTTCCTTCCCTATGGGCAGACGCACTTCTGCATTGGAGCGCTGAAGAGCCTGAACATCTGTATTCAAGGCAATGAATGTTACCTTTTTGAGACCGCTTGCAATCATGCGGTTGATAGCATTACCACCTGCACCGCCTACACCGAAAACCTTGATGTTTGTAGGAGGAGTCTGTTCGTCGTGAAGTAAATCTTCAATAATACCGAAATCCATATTAATTACCTCTCAAATTCTGCAATCTGATTATACTACAGTTTTAAAGAAATTTCCCACTTTATGGAAAAATCCGTTTTTCCCCGAAGAACTTCTATTCTTCTTTCCTTTTGTACCTGAAGTTGAAGAATATTTTTTTGCCTCAGACTTCAGTAGTCCCAATACCGTCGTGTACTGCGGACTGATATAAGAACGATCAAGTCCCGGAAGTGCTTCCGGAAAACCTATTCTGGCCTGAACCTTGAATATTTCGCTTGCAAGGTCGGCTGCACCACTCAACAATGAACCACCTCCGACAAGCACTATTCCGCCTCCGAATGGCCCGCATATATTGTTTTCCTCAAGTTCATTACAGAGAAACGAGAAGATTTCCGCCATTCTGGGTTCGATAATCTTGCACAGTTCTTTTTTTGGCATTTCGATTACAGGAAGACCTGAAACCTGAGGAATATAGACATTTTCCTGATTTCCTACATCAGGAGTGAAGCAGCAACCGCAATCGCATTTCAGTTGCTCTGCAACCTGTCTGGGTTTATTGAGAACACAGGCAATATCATTGGTTACATTTGAAGACCCGAAGTCTATTCCGCCTACATAGGCCGGAGAACCGTTGATATAGGCTATCATATTTGTACAGTTCGAACCGATATTGACAAGAATCGTACCCATTTCCTTCTCATCCTGAGAAAGTACTATTTCTGCATCCGCCAAGACTGAAGAAATAATTCTGGGATTTGCAATTCCGGCTTTGACAATGCATTTTCTGGTATTGGCACTGTTCATTGATGAAGCAGTAACCACAAGTGCCCTGCTTTCAAGTCTGTGACCTGTCATATCGTGAGGGTCTTTGATTCCGCTTCGTCCGTCAACTGTAAAATCCTGAACAAGTGTATGAATGATTGTCCTGTCAGGCGGAAGACTGAATGTTCTTGCAACTTCAAGAGAACGGAAAATATCAGAATTCGTGATTTCAAGCCCTTTTGTGGTAATTCCGGCAACACCTTCGGATTGTCTGCATCTGACTGCCTGTCCGCCAACACCTGCAACCGCTGTCTGAGCCTGAACACCGGCCTGAAGTTCTGCTTCATGAATAACAGAACGGATTGCATCACATGTCTGCTCGAAGTTTACTATGACTCCGTTTCTGACTCCTTCACTCGGGCGTTCACAGAGGCTGTCAATCATAAGCTGTCCGTCGCGTGACAATGAACCGACAACAGCTCTGATCCATCCAGAACCGATGTCCAAACCCATCATTACCTTTTCAGAAGCCATTTACCCCTCCGTTGCGTCTCTTTACAAGGGCTGTTGAATACAAATCGTACCGACTTTTTTCTTCATCAGTACCGGACTCTCTCATAATCATATCCCAAGCATCGGAAAGTCTTTGCGGTGTAACCGGTTCCCTGATGCAGAGGACTGCTTTAGGATTGTCTGATTCTACAGTCAAAAGCCCAAAATCATTACTGTTATTATTATCGTATTTATTAACCGTGTTCAAGTTCTTTCGTCCCAGTTCTTCTGCCAGATTGCACATTTGATTAAAACCGTTATCAGTCCCCCACCGGAGAATAAGATAGGCGTAGGAAGGATTAAGCTGAATTTCCGCAAGGGCAGAAAACAATCTGAAAGTCTCTTCCGATACTTCTTCAAGCCTGTCGCCCTGAGTCAGAAAGTAATACTTTTGCATATCTTCTTCAAAACTGATTCTTGCCTTGTACGGAGCATAGCCGATTTTTACAATAAGTCTGTCCGGAAAATACTTTTCCACAACAACACTTTCAACACCTTCAAAATTCATAAGCGAGTGTTGGAGAAAATCAAGTCTTGCCTTGAACAGATTTATTCCCTTGTAGGGAGAAATGCATCTGTACATATCATCTGACACTTCAAAAACAGGTCCGGAACACTGCACATCTATTGTTCCGATGTCAAAATAGGACAGATTCCTCAATCCTATCCAGACGGCAATTCCTATGAAGAGAATTATACAGCCGATAAGAAATAATTTTGCTGTTTTAAGAGTCATATTTAACCTCAAAGTCTGTATCTGAGTTCAGTTCATTGCTCTCAGTTCCCACTTCTTCATTCATAGATTTTGACATCTTGTAAATCATTGCTATTTCAATAATTGAAACAATAATACTATCACCGTACGAAAAGAAAGGCAAAGAGAATCCGTAAACGGGAATAATTCCGAGTACGGATGAAATATTCAACAGAAAACCGGAAGTGAAAACTACACTGAGAGCACAGGTGAAATTTGAATAAAACCTGTTTTTATGTCTGAGGTGTTTTGCAGCTCTGAAACAGCAGTAAATGATAATTCCGAACAATAAAAACAGTACACAGACTCCTATGAACCCGAACTCCTCAGAAATGTTGCAGAAAATAAACTCACCGAAGATATCCGGAATCAATCCCTGTTTGAACTCTCCGTTTCCCAGCCCTTTTCCGAAGAGATGTCCCCCTGCTATTGCAGCTTTGGACATAACCGTAATACCGGAAACACTTTCAAAATATCCGGGAATAAGAAAACTGAGTAATTTCTGAATGTTGTTGGCATCCGACAGTACCCAGCAGAATGTGGGAACAAGTGCATAGAAAACAAGAAGAAGAACTCCGAAAAATCCTACGGAGCCGCATGCAAACATAATGATTGCTGTGAAAACAAAAATAATTGCGTAGGCAAAGCTTTTCTGAATAAGAATTGCAGCAAGAAACAAAACCGTAAAAAAGATGGGTAATGACAGCTCTCTAAGTTTATTAATTCCTTCTTTCCTGTTGGCAAAAAAAAGGGAAAGATACATAAAAACAGCTATGAAAACTATATGAATTGCAGTTTCACTCAATAAGAAAGGAGTTTTGATGAAAATATTAGCTGCGAAAACAATCAGACAAATCATCATAAATACCGGGCAGAACAACTCCAGCAGTTTCTGGGGTACGACTAGAATACAGGCTCCTATAAACAATCCCACAACTACATATATGAACTGTCTTAGAACAATAGAGTAATCCGGAAGGTTGTTTTCAATTGAGTATGGATAACTTGCCGAATACAGGCATATCAAACCAAAAATAATCAGTACAAAAGCACAACAGACAATGAGACCGGAATTAAGTTTACTGTTAAACGATGTTTCTCCTGATGAATAATTGTCGTACTCTTGTCCGGCTATATTCCAATCATCATAATTGGCTCTGCTCATAGGAGAAATTCTAACTTAATCAACGAGAACTTGCAACTGCACCGGCTTCCTGAGAAGGAATCTGTGAGAACTGTATGTTCATGGCACGGGCAGCTTTCATAACATATTCCGGAGTCTGCTGAGTTTCAATGGAAGCAGTAAGAAGAGTTTTCTGTTCTTCAAGTGTATTTACAAGAATTTCTTCCTTTGCAAGCATTTTCTCCAGTCTTGAAGATGAAGCACTCTGCCAAACAGGTACAAACAGGCAAAGAGCAATGAACATTGATGCTAAAATAAAAAGAATACCTACTTTAGTAGATACCGTATTGTTGCTGTTTCTCATATCAATCACCTTTTTTCTACAATCCGAAGTTTTGCACTTCTTGACGGAGAGTTCTGTGAACTCTCTTCTTCTGTCGGAATCAACGGTTTTTTTGTCAGAATTTCCAATTCTTCCGAATGATTTCTGAAAAACCATTTGACCTGTCTGTCTTCAAGCGAATGAAAAGTTATTACCGCTATTCTTCCGCTTTTTTTCAACGCCTTTACCGCACCTTCCAGTGCCGGCTCTATTCTTTTCAGTTCCTTGTTGACTTCTATTCTCAAAGCCTGAAAAGTTTTTGTTGCAGGATGAATTCTCCTGTGTCTGTAGTCTCCGGGCACAGCCCTGTAAACTATCTCTGCCAGCTCATCCGTTTTTTCTATGGGCTTTACTCTTCTTGCCTCACAGATTGCAGATGCAATTCTTCTTGAATATCTTTCTTCACCGTAGTTGTAAATCACATTTGCCAGGCTTTCCTGATCGTAATGATTTACGATGTATGAAGCATCGAGACCTGCTTTTGTATCAAGTCTCATATCCAAGTTCTCCGATCTTTTAAAGCTGAATCCCCTCTGAGATTCCTCATAATGGAAAATGCTTATTCCAAGATCGAATAAAACCAAATCCACCCCCGGTCCGTTGTAGTTTTTCCAGAACTCGTCAGACCATGTATTTATTCCTTCAAACCTGTCCCCGAAAGGAGCAAGTCTGGTTTTGGCTTTTTCAAGTATGTCCTTATCCCTGTCCAGTCCTATCACTTTCAGGTCAGGATACTTTTCAAGAAACAGCTTTGTGTGTCCGCCCTCTCCCAAAGTGCAATCAACCATCAATGCTTTTTCTTTCACAGGTACAAGATGCTCAAGCACTTCGTTTTGCATTACGGAGTAATGAACATATTGCATCAGCTGCCCATCCTCTGCATACTGAGTGCATTTCCGGCTTCGGATACAAGATCCTGACACTGACTTGCAAGCTCGTCATACTTTTTGGCACTGCAGATTTCAATCTTTGTCATTGAACCCAGAATCACACATTCCGTTTTAAGTTCCAGACCTGCAAAATCTCTAAAAGGCTGCGGAACTGACAGTCTTCCTGTTCTGTCCAGTTCTACCGAGCGGGCCGGAGCTATGACCATCATGTCTATGATTCTTGAATTCTTGTTGAATATAGCAAGCGGATCATAGTTTACAGCCTGATTCAATGCATCAAAATCCTTTTTGGTAAAGAGCCAGAGACTACCGTCCGTTGACTTTGTGAGCATAAGCTGAGGATCCTCACCCAACTGCATTCTGAGTTTGGGAGGAATCATCAAGCGGCCCTTTTCATCAATAGTGTTGCGGTATTCACCGTTCATCTTTGCCTCCGGTAAATTTTACCACTTTTTGACAGATTTTTGCCAAATTTTGGGAATATTTACCACCTATCAACCACTTTAATGATGAAATCCCCACCTTTCAACACAAAAAAAAGAGAAAAATCGATTATTTTCGATAATTCTCTTTGTATAACTTAACAATCAATATGTATTCTTCAGAATTTGAACAGAATCAGGTCATCGGATCTTCCCGAGAAAACCGGCGTCTGATTGTTTTTTTCTTCTTTATCGTTTCTGTAAATGTATTTAGCCAAACCTGCAACTGTAAGTTTGTTGTTTTTCATTGCTTTTATTTCACCAAGCTTTCTGTTTCTGCTGTCCCAGCCCAGACCATTGAGCAGGAATGATGTAAAGATTCCGTTTTCATCACCTTCATAAGAATACTCGTTACGGGTGCTTGCTGTCATAATAAACAGAGTTCCGGATTCACTTACAGAGGTTCCGAACAAGGTGAAAGCATTCTTTTCTCCGGATGTATCAGTGTTTATGACTACTCCGTTTTCAATGGGAATCAAGGCTCCCGAACGGCAGGAATCACAGATGATGAGCTTTTGCCCTTTGCTGACAGAATTCACAAGTATCTTGAAATAATCGTAGCTTACAATGGCATCTGTAAAAACCATGTAGTATCTGTTGCCGAGGGAACAGTTGAATACATCTCCGTGCCCGCTGTAAGTGCAGATGAGTATATCAGTATCTTTGATTTCTTCCTTGATTTCTTCTATTGTGGTCTTGAATTTTTCTATTGTACAATCATTTTTTCCGGTAATTAAGTACTGTTTATACTTGTATCCTGCTTTTGCGGCAACAGCACTGAATGCATCCGATACATCCTGTGCGTCTTTTACGGTCTTTTCCAGTTCAAGGGCAATGCCCGTTTCCGCCAAGTTATGACCATAGTATAAACCCTCATTCAGCACGCCGTATTCGTCAACATACTTCGTTATCTCTACTTTGTCTTCATAATCGTTTCCTACGGCTATCAGGTATATCGACGGTTTCGTATAGGAATAATTCAACTCACAGGAAACAGATAAGAGACACATCAGTGCAATAAACAGAATCGGAATTGCTTTTTTCATAACTGCTCAGCCTCCGCCTGTTTTTGTCCTTTGAGTTTTATGTTGTACTTTACATTAAAACCTACACCCAACCTGAATGTTACGGCATCGGATTTGACGGATACGGTAAAGGGATAAACCATAAGAATATCAAATCCTGAATCCCTGAAGAACCTGTAAGAAGGAACGGCTGCAATATCAACTGTATTGAACTTATAATTGTAAGGCCTGAATCTGCAGAACAGATACCTTGCTTTAAGTCCTATGGCAAATCCGTTTTCAAAATTTCTGTTAAATGCCAGAGCAGCCCCCATACCCATATAAGGCTGAAGGATACTGATTCCTGCAGCAAGGCTTTCACTTGTTCCCTGCAAGGAAAACCCCAATCCCACCTCCCAATTACTGTCAAAAACTACATTTGCAAGCATTGCATCACAATCAAAATACAGGGAAGTCCTTAAAGCCGGAAGTTCCTTTCCCTGTGATGATTTGAGATAATCTGCCGTAGGATAACAGAAAGAAGCACCCAAATTCCCCTGTATTCCCGGGCTGTAAGTAAAACCAGCAAATACAGAAGATGCAGCAAAAACTGCGAGTATTACTGTAATCAATGTTCTCTTCATAAATAAACCGTAAAACTCAATGCGTGAGACACTCGGGGATAGAGCCTCTGTTCTCAAAAATTCTTCTTTTCTGACTGTTGAGAATCTTTTTACACATTCTTACAGAAGAAGGAGTTACCTCAACAAGCTCATCATCCTTGATAAAACGCATTGCCTGCTCCAAAGTGGGTTTCATAACCGGAGTAAGGGCAACTGCATCATCATGGCCTGAAGCTCTGAGGTTTGTAAGCTTCTTTGTTCTTGTAGGATTCAGCAGAAGATCGTTGTCTTTATTGTTTTCTCCGACAACTTCTCCTTCATAAACAGGGTCTCCGGGAACAATGAAGAAATGACCTCTGTCCTCAAGTTCCCAAATACCGTACGGAATTGCAAAACCGTCTCTGTCACAGACAAGAGAACCCGTGTTGCGATCCGGAAAATCTCCTTTATACGGCTCATATCCGCGTAATGAGCTGTTCATAATACCGAATCCGTGTGTATCTGTAAGAAATTCATCTCTGTATCCGATAAGACCGCGTGACGGAATGATAAACTGTAGTTTTACCCGCCCGTTGTCCGAATAGACTATGTTCTGCATCAGGGCTTTTCTCTTCGCAAGTTTTTCCATTACAACACCTGAGTATTCTTCAGGGCAGTCTATCAGCAAATCCTCTACAGGTTCTGTTTTTCTGCCGCTTTCATCTGTTCTGAAGATGATTTTAGGTCTTCCGACACAAAGTTCAAAACCTTCTCTTCTCATCTGTTCAACGATAATGGCCATCTGGAACTCGCCTCTTCCTTTGACTGTAAATGTTTCATCTTCGTTCTTTTCTACCTGAATTGAAACATTTCTGAGGGCTTCCTTCTGAAGTCTTTCCCAGATTTTTGCACCTGTAACCATCTTGCCTTCTTTTCCTGCAAGAGGTGAAATATTTTTCATAAAAAGCATGGATACCGTAGGTTCGTCTATCTTGATTCTGGGAAGAGCTTTAATCCGTTCCTTTGTACAGATGGTATCCCCTATGAATACATCATCAATTCCGGAAAGAACTGTAATATCTCCGCTTTCGACTTTATCTACTTCCGCCAACTTGGGTCCGTCATAATTCTGCAGTCTTGTTACTCTTAATGGTACATGTTCGCCCTTTGCGTTGATACATACAAGCTGGTCATTTACGGTAGCAGAACCGTTGATTACCTTACCTACTGCAAGACGGCCCAGATAATCGCTGTACGAAAGGTCGGAAACAAGCATCTGGAACGGCTCTTGGTCATCATAGGAAGGAGCCGGAATGTAGGATACAACCTCATCCAGAAGAGGAAAAATATTCTTTGCTTCCGGATCGTTCAGTTTCTTTGAACATATTCCTGCTCTTCCGTTTGCATAAAACACAGGAACTTCAAGCAATGCTTCATCATCTGACAGCTCGAGCAAAAGGTCATAAACCTCATTCAGTACTTCTTCAGGTCTTGCATCCTGTCTGTCGATTTTATTGATTACAACAATGACGGAGAGCTTTTTTTCAAGGGCTTTCTGAAGAACGAATCTGGTTTGAGGCAGAGGTCCTTCAGCTGCATCACAGAGAAGAATAACGCCGTCAACCATACTGAGCCCTCTTTCAACTTCACCGCCGAAATCCGCGTGGCCCGGAGTATCAATGATGTTTATCTTCTTTCCTTTCCAATGTATGGCACAGTTTTTTGCATTGATTGTAATACCGCGCTCGCGTTCAATGGCACCGCTGTCCATAATTCTTGTCTGGTCGTTTTTAGATTGAATTCCGCTCTGCTTGAACAGAGCATCTACAAGTGTTGTTTTTCCATGGTCAACATGGGCAATGATAGCAATATTTCTGATATTATCGTTTTTTCTGATCATTATTTTCCAAGCCAATTATCCAAAGCTTCAAAAGTCTGTTTCAAATCATCAAAATGCAACTGTGCATTGCAATTCTGATATGTTTCCTGCGCATTGACAATAACCACTTTTGCACCGTTTTGTCCAGCTATAACGGGAAAGGATGCCGCAGGTTGGACTGTAAGTGACGAACCTGCAACCAAACAGAGGTCTGTTTCCGAGAAATCCCTGAAAGCCCTGTCTAATATGTCAGAAGGCAGAGCTTCTTCATAAAATACGATTTCAGGTTTGATTATCCCTTTGCAATCAGGACAGACAGGCAACCTGTCTTCAAGTACCAGAGGAGCAATTTCATCGTACCGGAACTTCCTGTTACACTGTGTACAGTAGTGGTACTCCGGACTTCCGTGGACTTCAAAGACATTTTTGCTGCCGGCCTTCTGATGAAGCATATCTATATTCTGAGTATATACACCTTTCAGGTAACCTCTTTTTTCCAGTTTGGCAATTACATTGTGAACTACATTGGGCTGATAATCTTCAAGTCTGTACCATACATCCTTTGCCCATTTGTAAAAAATATCGGGTTTTCTTCTGAAAAAACTCATGGAAATTATCTGTTCAACATCCATTCCCATCCATGGGTCAGTATATACCCCGTGCTGACCCCTGAAATCCGGAATACCTGACAGTGTGGAGACTCCTGCACCTGTGAATACAGTCATTTTCCTGCTGTTTTCAATCATTTCGATGAGTTTTCTGATTTTTGCATCAAAAACCGTTTTATCTTCCGAATAGTCATCATTGAATGTAATGCTCATTTTACCTGTTTTCCTACATAAGTATTGCCGTTAAGCATTAAAAACTGAACTTTTACCACATCTCCGGGCCTGACTTCTTTAACAACATCAAATGCAACCATCTCATTGTGTTCGTTTCTGCCGAGCATTTTGTTCTTATCATCTCTGGAGACCTGTGTTACAAGTACTTCCTGAATACCGCTTGCCCTTCGGCTCTTGATTTTTGCAGCAGATGCAAGCTGACGGTCAATCAGTATCTGAAGGCGTTTCTGTTTTTCCTTTTCAGTCATCTGACCTTCCATGCTGCATGCTCTTGTTCCTTCTCTGGGATTCCAGTAGTACATATAGGCTTCTATGTACCCCACTTCATCCATGGCAGACAGTGTGTCGTTGAATTCCTGTTCGGTTTCTCCGGGAAATCCTACCATTACATCTACTGCAAAGGTAATTTCAGGTATCCTTTGTCTGATTTTTTCTGTCAGTGCAAGATATTGTCCCCTTGTGTAGTGTCTGTTCATAAGATTCAGTATTCTTGTATTTCCGCTTTGCATCGGAATATGAATATGCTTTGCAACCTTGGGTTGTGTTGCAATTACTTCTATCAGTTCATCCGAGAAATCCTTAGGATGGGGAGATTCAAACCTGATCCAGCGGATATTGTTGCAGATTAAGCTTATTTCTTTCAGCAGTTCCGGAAACCTTAGCCCGTTGAAATCGTATGAGTTCACATTCTGTCCCAGTAGTGTTATTTCCTTAACATTTCTGGAATCCAGATACTTTATTTCCTCAAGTATCTGCTTAACATCTCTGGAAACTTCTCTTCCTCTTGTATATGGAACTATGCAGTATGAACAGAAGTTGTTACATCCGTTCATTATGGGGACATAGGAAGAAAACTCGCCTTCCCTGTAATAACTTTCCGTAAATTCATAACCCGGAGAATCCGGAACTTTGCAGGAACCGACTATTTCAAGTATCCTGAGCTTGTCGTTTACAGGAACAACATAGTCTATCTGAGGTGCATCCTTTTTCAAATCCGAGCCCAGTCTGTCCGCCATACATCCGGTAAGAATGAGAATCTGCTTTTTAAGTGTTTTGAAATGCTTATAGTCTCCGAGTCTTCCCCAAATTCTGTTTTCTGCGCTTTTTCTGACCGAGCAAGTGTTGATTATTGCCAAATCCGCATCCTGAGGGGTTTCCGTTTTGGTCCATCCTGCACCCGAAAGAAGGGCATGAATTGCATTGGACTCCGCAAAATTCATCTGACAGCCGTAAGTTTCAATGAAAAAAGAGCTCATAATGTACTGACCTCAATTCCTCTGTTCAGACAAGCAGCAATGATAGTGTTTTCCATGAGCATGGCAACAGTCATAGGTCCGACCCCGCCGGGTACTGGCGTAATGGCAGCGGCTTTTGTGACGATGTTTTCATAATCTGCATCTCCGCAAAGTCTGTATCCGCTTTTCTTGGAAGAATCCGGAATCCTGCTCATTCCCACATCAATAATCACACTTCCTTCTTTTACCATGTCCTCTGTCACAAGGTATGCCTTTCCGGTTGCACTGATGATAATATCGGATTCAAGTGTTATGTTTTTGAGTTCTTTTGTGAATGTGTGACAAACTGTTACGGTTGCGTTTCTGTCTCGCTGAATCAGAAGAGCAGCCAAGGGCTTTCCCACGATGTTGCTTCTTCCTATTATGCATACCTTCTTTCCCTGAGTACTGATTTTGTAATAATCCAGCAACCTTAATATTCCTTTGGGAGTACAAGGTACAAGTCCGCAGTCTCCTATCAGAAGATGTCCTACATTGGAAGGTGTGAATCCGTCAACATCCTTATCCGGATTTATCCTGTTGATGACTTTGTCTTCATCTATATGGGAAGGAAGCGGCAACTGAACAAGAATTCCGTCAACATTGTTGTCTGAATTGAGTTTATCTATGAGCGAAAGCAATTCATTTTCCGTAACGGATGAATCGTATCTGCATTCTATATGTGTTATTGAGGTTTCTTCACAGGCTTTGATTTTATTATTCACATAAATACAACTGGCAGGGTCTTCTCCGACAAGGACAACGGCCAAAGCAGGATTGCGTCCGAATCTGGAACAGTATTCTGAGGATAACTCTTTTACTCGTGCTTTTGTCTGCAGACAAAGGTCTTTTCCGCTTAAAATCAATGTGTATTTTCCTCCACAGACAATATAACAGACTTCCAGTTATTGTTCAATTTATGTTAATATATGAGCTAGAGGTATCGAGATGAAAAAATCATTCGTGACAATTGCTGCAATTCTCCTTGCTGTTTCATTAAGTCCTTTGTTTGCATCAGACTACTATGAAAAGGGAAATACATTCTTTACAGTCAAAGCCGGAGTTACGGTACCAGGATTTTCAAAATTCACAAACAACTCTGAATACGGTACTAAAACTCTTCCGAAAGAAATGCATACAAAAATCGGAGGTTACGGTTCTCTGGCTTATCAGGTATTCACTTCTCCTAAGTTGGCATTGGGCGGAGAAATCGGTTACGACTTCAACTACACCCAGTCAGATAAGATTCTTACAATTGTCCCGATGACCGTAAAACTGTCCTATGTTCCGGTTCAGACCGGTAAATTCGACTTTGCCGTCAATTCAGCTTTAGGTGTAACCTACAACAGGTATAACGATACGAAATTCTTGATGCCTTTTGTCTCAATTACCTGCTGCCCTTCAGTTTATGTCGGAAACAACTGGGGACTGGGACTGGATCTGGGACTGTGGTTGAATGCGGAACTTCATTCAGACGAACTTAAAAAAGATAATGCAATCGTAGGCATTATGCCGTTAACCTTTGCACTTACTTACAGGAAATAAGGAGAAATACTTATGAAAAAAGCTACTGTTATTACAATTGTTCTGATTTCTATGGTTGTTCCGTTTCTAATTTCCTGTACTCAGGATGCCACAGAGGGTATCTATGCTCAGGTAGTGACACAGGGTGCCTCTGCAAAATACAGAATTAAAGGTTACATTAAGTATGACAAAGATGAAAAAGCTCATTATTTTCTGGAAGAAGGCGGTGTATATAAAAACTCCAAATGTATAATTCCGGGAAATTTCATTTATGCAGCCGATAGCTACGATAATTTGTATCTTCTCGGATCAGACGGCAAGATTTCAAAATATTCTTTTGACGGCACATCAAAGTCTTTTGAAAACGGTGATAAGGTATTCGGGAAACTTACCCCCAACGGATTTGCATTATCAAAGGAGAAAAAGGTTTACAAAGTTTCCGGAAATGAGAGTTTGGAAGAAGTATCAACAGATTCCCTGCAGGATGATAAGATAATCTACATCCTTTGGTCAGAAGATAAGGTTCTTGTCCAGATGCAGAAAGAAGGAAAAATAAATTATGACGAAATAAAAACCTATCTCCTTAATGAAAATACCTTTACGGAAATATCCGGATTGAACAAAGTTCAGGTTCTGGGATTCCAGAAAGCCGGAGAAAAATTCTATTTCCTTACTTTGGACAGTGAAGATAACTACAGCTATTATTACTCCGATGATAACTGTAGTTCCGTTAAAGAGATTAAAAAAACCCCGAGTACACCTGCCAGCAATGTAAACCAGACCCCGTCATACTATGACAATGAGAATAGTATTGTAGTGTTCAGATGCGGTTCGTATTATGACAAGATTTCAGTAGAAAACAATACAGCAACTGTGGGAATCTCCGGAGGTTTTGCATCCAATATTCATACGAATACGATGGAAGTCGTAAGAATGTACCCTCTTGAAGACGGTGATGTCATAATTGCATTCAATAAGTACGGTCTGTTCAAGGCAAATGCAGGCAAAGATACTGCCGCTAAGGAAATTGATTTCTGAGCAACTTGTTCTTTAAAAGAAATAAGACGGATCCAGTGCGATTCCGTCCTGTTCGATTCTGAAAAATAATGCAGGAGCGATGAGTTTGGTGTTTCCCTCACTTATTGCTCCTATTGTTTCTCCGCCTGAAACATGCTGACCTACTTCAACATTTACCCAAGTGAGATAGTCATAGAATGTAGTATATCCGTTATCATGGGATACTTTTACAAAACTTGTGCCGTTACTGTTAAAACCGCGGTCAACAACAGAACCAGAAGAAGAACTGATGACATCTGCAGCAGATAATGTCTGAATCAGGATTCCGTCAAATTCAGTACTTCTTCCCGAGAGGGGGTCACTGGCAGTATGTGCAAACTCAACTGAAATATTTCCGTTTCTCAACGGTTTGATAAAATCGTCAGAACCTGTATCTGCAGAAGATACGGAATTTTCGCTGAAAGAAACAGAAGAATGCGGAATGAAAAGAGTTGTTCCCTCTGTAAGTACATCGGATTCTATATTGTTGATTGCTTTAAGAGTATTCCAACTCATCGACAGAGAGTATTTCTGAATAATCGAGAAAAATGTATCTCCTTTCTGTACGGTGTAAATCTGACCGTCTATGCTGGGAATTACAAGGGCTGTTCCTTCAGACGGATAAATTGTCTTCAAACCGTTTACCTGAATAATTGTCTGATTTCTCAAATTGAATTCTTTTGCAATTTTTGAAACAGAATCCCCTTCTTTGACCGTATATTGTCTGAAAGTAATGGCTTCAGCACTTCTGAAAGAAGGTACCGGTTTTTCTGCTTCCGTAACATCCGGAACAGCAACTACCTTTGCGTTCTCTATTGAAAGATCTTCCTTTTTCATATCTATTACGGGAGCGGAAACGGATGTTAATGCCTCCACGGCTCTGGTCTTTCTCTTGCTGATTGAATTAAGCCAAATCAGAATTACCGCAAAACATACAAGCAATGAAAGTATAATGGTGAGAATCAAAACCTTTGAATTTTTGTTATCCAATTCCTCAATGCTCATAACAATACACTCGACACAGAACTGCTTAAATAATATATTTAGATTATGTCATCTTCATCTGAAAAAGGCAATATTTCCCCCTTTTTGCTTATACTGGCAGTAATTGCAACGATTTCGCTGTTTGTCTCCATAGCTGAACTGATGATTTTCCGAAGCATAAAATCCGGGAAATACAAGAATCCCAATGTAGCAACAAAGGTTGTTGAAGGGAATATTTACGACACAAACGGAAAAATTCTTTCAATGCAGGTTCCTGTTTACAATCTTTATTTTGATCTTGCCAGACTGAATTCGTCAAATCTGGATGAAGCCTGTCAGATTGCTTCGATTTATACGGAATTCAAACCGGCTGAAATAAGACAACTTTGTGCAAAAAGCAAATCTTCCTACATCCGCATTGCTTCAGAAATTGACAGAAATATGGTTGACAGCCTTGAGTCCGATATTCATGCTTTGAATCTTGAAACCGGAGTATTTCTTACTAAATCCTATAAAAGAATATACCCATCCCAGTTCCACGCAGCCCAGCTTATCAGGGAGACGGAAAACAACCTTGTTGAGCTGATTTCCCCGAAGCCGGGACTCAATACAAGCACAACATACGGAAACAACATTTATCTTTCTCTTGATATGGATGTTCAGTATCTTCTGGATCTTGCCTGTTCGGATATTTATGAAAGCTCTGAATGTACATCCGTTGCAGGTTGTATCATCAATTCTGAGAACGGGTATGTTGTTGCATGCACAACCTATCCGTACTTTGATTTGAACGATTATCCGGCTGATACGGATATTCAGAATAAAGCCCTACCTTCTTCATTGGAAGGAGTAACAACGAGGGTAATTGAAAAAGTAACTGATTATGAATCAAATACAATAAATGACGGAATGAATTATACGGCGGAGCAACTCGGATTCACTGTGGATTTCATCTCCGAAACCTGCTCTGTAACATCTCCGATGCCAGCTCTGGAAAGACCTAAGTATTACATCCGCATTACAGCGGATTTTACTGAAGAATCCGATATCCGATACCTTGATAATGCTGTTACAAGTATAGAAGCCGGACTCAGAGCACAGTCAAAACTCAACTGAGTTTTCTGAGAATATTTTCCTGTTTCTGAAGCATAGGCTCCGATTCAACATCATTTGTAAGATGGTTTTCTCCGAATAAATGAAGAACACCGTGAATTAGAAGTCTCTTCAGTTCCCTTTTGCTTTCTTCATTGAAAAGAACTGCATTTCTGTTCATAACTTCAGGGCAAATCAACATATCGCCTATGTTTTTCTTTCTTTTGGCAGGTGTTATGAAAGTAAACCCGTCCACTTCATCCAGAACTGCAAAACTGAGAATGTCCGTACTGTCATCTATGTTTCTGTATTCTCTGTTCAATTCGTGAATATGTTGTTCGGTGATGAAACTGACGGAAAACTCACAGTTGTTCAATCCGATTTCCGAACAGACCTTTTCAAGAAAAGCCTTAATCTCTTTTTCCGGAGCAATGTTTTCGTATTCTTTGCAGTCATAGGAAAGTTCTACGGTATTCATTTTTTCTCCTCATCCGGATACTGAATTCTTGCATGATGAATTGCAGTAAGAGATTTAAGAAATGAATCACATACTTTATCTATTTCTTCCATGGAGATTATACAATGTCTGAGCTGTCCCCTGCTGATTTTTCCGTAAACTATATTGTTTATTACTTTGGCAAACTTTGCAGGTGTAGGATTCTGAATGGTTCTTGCAGCAGCTTCTACTCCATCTGCAAGCATGACGATAGCACATTCCTTTGATCTGGGCAGTTCACTGTTGTTGTATGAGAAATCAATGGAACTGACTTTTTGGTCTCCTTCTGTCTGTTTCTTTGCTTCGTTGTAGAAGTATGAGATAACATCGTTTCCGTGATGGTTTGCAATTATATCTATCACTTCAGCAGGTAATCCGGCTTCACGACCCTTGTCAGCTCCGGCTTTGACATGATTTTTGATAATGGATATGGACAGACTCGGGTTTAGGTCTTCGTGAAGATTTTCGCCGCTCTGGTTTTCAACAAAATACTCAGGATAGTCAACCTTTCCGATATCGTGATACAGAGCTCCAACTCTTGCAAGCAGAGCATTGGCTTTGATTTCACGGCACGCACTGTCAGCAAGTTCTGCAACATTTCTGCTGTGATTGTATGTTCCCGGTGCGGCTTTGGATAATTTTTCAATAAGCGGAGAGTCTCCGTATGCAAGTTCATGCAGTCTGAAAGTCGTAGGCAGGTTGAAAAGTCTCTCAAGCAGAGGAAGCAATATTATCAGGAACAGATGTGTTCCTACAACATTTGCACCTATTACAAGAAATACTTTACCGATTAAAGCAAAATCAACAGCTCTCAACAACATAAAGATAACCGTCAGGGCAGAAGTAGTAGCCAGATTCATCAAACACTGCTTGAAAGAATCCAAACGGCTGTTCATAAACCGAATGGAATACAGCCCTGCAATTCCGCAGAGAATTATGTAAAAATAGGTATATAAATCATTACCCGGTACAAAAGAAACTGCAAATTCGGTTATGAACACACAGACAAGCCCGATGGTTTTCTTTCCGGTAATCATAGAAATTCCTACAGGAAGGAGACAAATAGGAATAAAAATCTCGCTGAACGGAATTTTCAATTCAATACACAAGAGCTGTCCGAAGTATATACATAATTCCATTATCAGTGTAAAAACAAAAACCAGAATCAGAGTTTGATTTGTGTATATCCGACTGTTTCTGATAATGTACAACAGAACCGATAGAATCAGACACAATCCGATGAACGAAAAGACACAAGTTGAAACCAGATTCACAAGAGATACGGAACGGTTGTTACTCAAATTTTTAAGAAGCTCTATCTGCTCATCTGTAATTACCTTGTTTTCTACTAGAATACTCTGTCCTTTTCTGAATGATGTGACTACCGGTAAAGTTGATTCAAATGCTTCATTCCGTCTGAATTCCGTTAAAATCCTGTCATATAGTACATTAGGCTGACAATTTTTCTCTACTATTGTCTTTATGGCAGGTATTTTGCCGGAATCTAGTTCTATATCCGAATATTCTTCAAGCAACCTGTTTATTCTTTCATCAAGTGTTAATTCGGTAAGCAATTCATCCGTTGCAACTATGGTACGGTTTTCATTGTCCGATAACCCGTTCAAGACGGAAATACTGTTGTTTGTTTTTCGGACTTCTTCGACTTCAATTACATCATACAGTCCTTCAGAGAGAATTGTCTTTGATATTTCATAAGCTATTGCTATTTCTTTTGCTCCGAAGTTTTCTTTACCGGATGTGAGCCTCAATTCATCTATTGAACCGAGTATTCCGGATGTTCTGTCAATAGAAAAAACGAACACAGGCAATATTTCATCACGATTTTTCAACCTGAGCGTTTCAGTAGCTTTTTCATCCAATAAATCCATATCTTCCGAAAAAGACAGGTTGTCTTCGCAAATCATTCCGGTCTTATACTTTTTCAGATATCGTCCGTATTCGATGGATGTATTAACCTGAAGAAGATAATAAACTGCTGTTACTGTCAAAGACAGAAGAAATGTAAGCAGCATCGTCAAACCGATGGAACGCTTTTCAATCTTTTTGTTATCTGTATTTCTCATCAAAACTTCCTGTTGAATAAATTATAGTCTATACCGGTATTTGTAAATACATCAGTTTGCATCTGTATCTTGATATGCGTTGATTATTCTCTGCACTATTCGGCTGCGGACTGTATCATGTCCCGTAAACCGGATAAATGCAACTCCGTCAACATCTTCCAAACGGCGTTGGGCATCCAGAAGACCGCTGGACTGCGTTTTGGGAAGATCTATCTGAGTAACATCTCCTGTTATAATTGCAGTTGAGTTTTCTCCGAGTCTTGTAAGAAACATCTTCATCTGAGCAGGAGTAGTATTCTGAGCCTCATCCAGTATTACACAGGCATTGTTTATACTTCTGCCTCTCATATAGGCAAGAGGTGAAATTTCTATCTGATTTGTTTCTTCAAGTCTTTTGACAGTAGCAGGAGATACAGTAGCTTCCATGCTGTCATACAGCGGTTTAAGATACGGATTGAGTTTCTGAGAAAGATCTCCGGGAAGAAATCCCAGATTTTCTCCGGCTTCTACAACAGGTCTTGTGAGAATAATCTTCTGGATTTTATCGGAAAAAAGCTTCCCCAAACTGTAGTTAACGGCAAGAAAAGTCTTTCCGGTGCCCGCAGGACCTATGGCAAAAACAACCTGATTCTCTTCCATGGCTCTGATGTAATCTTCCTGCTTATTGCTCTTGGGATAAACGGATTTTGTACCTACTGAAATATGGTGTCTGTCAGTTTTTGTATCGGACCCGGTATTCTGAATACTCTTGTACTCCATAAGAATCTCAGGTTGGGAAATATCATCCGTGATTTCAGAAAGGCGGACAAGTCTGTCAAAAAGCTGAACAAGATGATTTTCCACATAGGAATCGGAGTTGTTGCAATCAATTCTGTTTCCACGGACAGAAAGAGAAACATTCATCAGATTTTCAATGTAGTTCAAGTTGCAGTCATTGCTGCCGCATACGGTTATCAGGCTTTTGGGATTGTCAAAAACATAACTTACAGCCATCAGTCTTCACTCCATTTATTCTCGGAATCCCATTTGGATTTGACTTTGAGTTCCGGAATTGCATTCCACTGAATCATTACCGATACTTCAGGTTGGAATTCTTTCTTACCCTTTGCATTGGTCTTCACACTCTGACCGGCAGTCACTGTAAGATTCCAGTCTTCCATATAATGTACTGCGGACAAAGACAGAGAGCTTAACTTGAAGCTTGTCTGCTTTCTTCCGTTTCCGAAGAAATCAAAAGATTTCAACAGATCTTCGTACATCATCTCAAATGAAAATTTTTCATTGTCATCCAGATAATTATACAGTGTATTGTTAATCGACTTTACACTTAATTTCAAATCAATGAACTTATTGATTGCAAAATCCAAATCAAAATCTATGAAGAAAGAAGAATTGTATTTATTGATGAAGTTGTAAACAAGACCGGTATTGAGCTTTGATTCAATACCCACTCTGTTTTTCCAAAAATAGAAAGGTTCAAGATTGTATTTATAGTTTATCGAAAAAGACTTTTTCTCGCATTCCTCACCTGTAAAATCAATTGAAGCAGACAAATTTCTGAAAGTGGTATTGAATGTCAGATCTGTAAGTTTGAAATCCTTTTCCAAAGACATTTTTTCAGACAGTCTCAGCTGTTTTCCGAAAAGATATACAGACATATTCTGAGTGCCGGTATATCCGTCGTAATTATCTTTTTTATGGTCAATTGAATTGCTGAAATTGAAATTGAAATTGTCTTTGCTCAAACCGAAGTTGATGTTTGATTTTGTCCTGTCCAGAAAGGTATCACCTTCAACATCAAAATAGGTACTGTAAGAAGCAGAATAACCGGAATCAGAGAAAGATACGGAAGGATTCAGAGTTTCAGTCAACGGTTTTAAGGTCTGATTGACCTTGAAAGCGAATGAACCGATGGTTTTGTAAAATGATATGCTGTGTACCGAAATATCGTTTTTATCCCACTCTCCGAATCTTGATTCTGTCTTTCCTTCTTTATTCTCGCTGATGTAAACATTCTGAGAAAGATTATATGTAAGACCTGCAACGGGAATTGATGCAGAAAACACAGACAAAACCTTGAATTTTGTTGTATTGAAAGTTCCTTCTGCAATGGTTGCAGAATAATCGGGTTTTACAGACTCCGTGAAACTGAAAAGATTGTCCCTGATTTTCCCAGAAAGATTCAAAGCCGTATAAATATTTGTGTTCAGAGCAGTATGCCGGAAATCTTTTTCATATTTGTTATCCAGATTCTGGCTGTAAGAAAAATCCATTTTAAACGATGATGATTCTTCCCGTACGGTTTTTACAGCCGGACCTTCCAACGGACGGATATTTCCTGCCGGAGCTGTCCCTTCCGATTTTATTTCAGTCAAATCGAGATTTTCGTATTCTTCATGAAATTTTTCTGCAAGTTCCGAAGATAATTTTGCAGGTTTTTCAACAGTTTTGTTTATATTGAAAATATTACCGTTCATACTGACGGAAATATACGGAAATGATGCTTGAGTTACTTTGAATTTATTGTCATCGGAATCCCACTTGTAGCGAATATCCGAACTGATATTGTTGATGTTGAATCTGCTGTTTCCGATTGAATGACCTGATGATGCCATCAGCTTAATATCATACTCAGTGATATCAGAAAAAGTTGACGGAAAAGACTGTTCGGCTCCGAAAACAGCATCCAGTCCGAAGACTGTATTTCTGTTCAGGAAATCGGACTTGACCCTCGGATCGCTGTACAAGGGAACGGACAGAGAAATATCGGATTTGTCAACTTTCATTCTGATATCAAAATCCAAGGCATATCTCAGTTTGTCGTAATAGTCGTAAATTGGTTTGTTTCTGAAAGCCAGCAATCCTGTGGAATCAAAACTCAACGAAGAATCGTTTGTTCTGTTTTTGGTATCATAGCCCACAGAAATGCCGTTATTCTCATAAGCATCGGCAAAAACTGCAAAATAGCTTCCTGTTTTTCTTGCCCATTCTTCTGCAGGAGATAATTTTTCACCCTGTTTAAGTTTTCTGTATGTAAGACCGTCTCTGATGGATTCCGCATTGTCCGAATCCTGCATAAATGCAAAAAAAGCTCCGGCAGTATTATTATCCTCATCATCTTCAGATGAAGACTCTTTTGCTCCGATTTTAGGATAAACACCGTAAAGTTCAAATGTGGTGTTGATGAACATCCCCTTGTCTGAAGATATACCTATGGCAGGATTGATTGCCAACCTTGCTCCCGGATAGAAAAAAACCGGAAACCACATAACAGGAACACGGCCCATCCTGAAAGTTGCATTCTTGAAGAACAGATCTGAATTTGCCATGGCAATTTCTTTTGCCCTGATACTCCAATAAGGTTCTTCTGCTCTTGTGGCTACAACACCGTTTTCAAAAAATACGGAATCAGTTTCTCCTTCATAGGAAACACGGTTTCCGTATGTATTGAATTTTACGGATGTTCCCTGAGCATTATTTCTGTCGGTGGTGCTGCCGCCCTTGAATACAACAACATCAAGAGTATCCCAGTTCAGAGAAAGAGCTTCTCCGTTGAATTGAGAATCCTCTCCTTCCTCCAGATGAACGGTTCCGGTTGCGTGAAGAATTTTTCCGTCAAGATTGAATACAACTTTCTGAGCACTGAGTTTCCGTTTTTTCTGTTCTTCTTTTTCTGAATTTGTTTCAATTTCAAGTTGCACATTTCCGGTAAGAATGACTATCTGTTCTTTCACATCCATCTTATCTGCGGAAATAACCTTGATTGCGTAACCCGATTCTGCAAACAGAGAAAAACAAAGAGTTGTAAGAATATAAATCAGCAACAGTCGCTTAATCTTCATACATTTAGAATTTGTTTGAGAAACTGTCCGGTATAGGAATCCTTTACTTCGGAAATCTCCTCAGGAGTTCCCTGACATACAATTTTTCCTCCTTTGTCTCCGCCTTCCGGGCCTAAATCAATAATCCAGTCGGCCTGTTTTATTACATCAAGATTATGCTCTATCAGAATTACCGTATTACCTTTATCAACAAGCCGATTGATTACTTCCATAAGTTTTTTGACATCTGCAAAATGAAGTCCCGTTGTGGGTTCATCAAGCAGATACAGTGTTTTTCCGGTTCCTATTTTGCTCAATTCCAAACTCAGTTTTACTCTTTGAGCCTCTCCGCCGGAAAGAGTTAAGGCACTCTGCCCCAGTTTTATGTAATCCAAACCTACATCAGACAAAGTCTGCAATTTCCTTTTAATCGGAGGGAATGCATCAAAGAAAACCAATGCTTCCGCAACTGTCATTTCAAGTACATCGTTTATGCTCTTGCCCTTGAATTTCACCGCCAGAGTTTCTTCATTGAATCTTTTTCCGCGACAGACATCACATGTGACATAAACATCAGGAAGGAAGTTCATTTCTATTTTCAAAGTTCCGTCTCCATGACAATGCTCGCATCTTCCGCCTGAAATATTGAAGGAAAATCTTCCGCTTTTGTATCCCCGTGCCTTGCTTTCCGGAAGACTTGCATACAACTCGCGTATATGCTGAAACATTTCAACATAAGTTGCCGGATTGGATCTGGGAGATTTGCCTATGGGGCTTTGATCTATGTTTATGACTTTATCAATGTTTTCAATACCTTCAATTCTCTCATAACCGTTGAATTTTTCCGGTTCCTTGTTGAAATGGTCTTTTAATGCAGGAGACAGAATCTGGTTGAGAACCGTACTTTTTCCGCTTCCTGAAACACCTGTGAGAACTATGAGTTTTCCAAGCGGGAAATTTACATCAAGCTTCCTTACATTGTTCTTGCAGGCTCCGATTATTCTCAGGTATTTTCCGTTTCCCGTTCTTCTGAAAAGAGGAATATTCATCGTAATTTTCTTATTGAGAAATTGACCTGTGATACTGTCCGGATTCTTTTCTACTTCTTCAGGAGTACCCTGTGCAATAACATATCCGCCGTTTACTCCGGCACCCGGTCCCATATCAACAACATAATCTGCACTTCTGATTGTTTCTTCATCATGTTCAACAACAAGTACGGTGTTACCCAAATCCCTCAAATCCTTGAGAGTATTTATAAGCTTTGCGTTATCGCGCTGATGCAACCCGATTGAAGGTTCATCAAGCACATACAACACTCCGCTCAAGGCAGAACCTATCTGAGTTGCAAGTCTGATTCTTTGGCCTTCTCCTCCGGATAATGTTCCTGCACTTCTGTTGAGGGTAAGATATTCCAGTCCTACATTCTTCAGAAATGAAAGCCTGTTGAGTATTTCCTTCAGAATCTGAGATGCTATGTTTTGCTGAGTATCATTGAGTTTAAGGTTTTTGAAAAACCCATAACTGTCCTGAACTGACATTTTTGTTACATCATTTATGTTTTTACCGCCGACAAAGACTGAAAGAGACTGTTTCTTCAGTTTTTCTCCGTTACAGGAAGGACAGAGTATCTGCGTCTGAAATCCGCTTATCCATGCTTTCATAGCAATGCTCTGTGTCTGGACATAACGACGCTGAAGGTCATTTACAACGCCGTGCCAATGTCTGTTTATATCCATTTTTCCCATTTTGTCTTCATAGTGAACCCGAAATCTTCCTTCCGAACCGTACAAAACCATATTAAGCTGTTTTTCAGAAAGCCTGTCAAACGGAGTATCCAAGGTGAATCCGACTGATTTTGCAAATCCTTCAAAACCTATTCTTGTCCATGAAGCTCCGGGATTCATACAGGCAATGGCACCTTGATTGTAGCTTTTTTTCATATCCGGAATAATTTTCCTGACATCATATACTGTTTTGTATCCAAGTCCTTTACAGTCATCGCAAGCCCCGAAAGGATTATTGAAAGAGAACATTCTTGGCTGGATTTCTCCTATTGATATACCGCAGTGAGGACAGCTGTTCCGCTGTGAAAAAATCTCCGTCCTCTGTCCGTCTTCATTGATATAGACAACTTCAACCAAACCGTCAGTCATTTCAGTGGATTTTTCTATTGAATCGGCAAGTCTGAGCCGGACTTCTTCGGAAAGGACAAGTCTGTCAACGATTATGCTGATTGAGTGCTTTATCTGCTTGTCAAGACTGAAGTTTTCGTCCAGAAGATACATTTTCCCGTCAACTTTAACTCTTTGAAAGCCAGCTTTTTTTGCATCTTCGAGGACTTTTTTATATTCACCTTTTCTGCCGATTACTACAGGTGCCATAATCATAAGTTTCTGTCCCTGAGAGCTTTTTGACATTATGGCATTGATAATCTGATCAATTGTCATATTGTCGATTTTCCGTCCGCATTCAGGACAATGCACTTCTCCGATTCTTGCCCAAAGAAGTCTGTAGTAGTCGTAGATTTCAGTAATTGTTCCTACTGTAGAACGGGGATTCTTGGAAACTGTTTTCTGTTCAATTGCAATGGCAGGAGACAGGCCTTCTATTAAATCAACATCAGGTTTATCCAATCTCCCGAGGAACTGTCTTGCGTATGAGGAAAGTGATTCCACATATCTTCTCTGCCCCTCTGCAAATACGGTATCAAAAGCAAGTGAAGATTTACCGGACCCGGACAGTCCGCTCACCACTATCAGAGAATTTTTTTCCAGTTCCAGATTTATATTTTTCAGGTTATGCTCTCTGGCACCCTTGATAATCAGTTTATCTCTCATACTTATCCATCAATTCCAGCAATTCTGTTTTTGCATTTTCCCTGAGCACTTCTTTGTAAATTACACCGTTTTTGTAGAGAAAAATCTTATTTCCTATTCCCGTAACTGCTATATCTGCCCCTTTTGCTTCACCGGGACCGTTGACCTGACATCCCATAATTGCAACGCAAATATCCTTTCCGCAACTGAGTACGGAACTTTCAACTTCCTTCAGGAATACCTGACTGTCAAAGCTTTTTCTTCCGCACATCGGGCAGCAGATGATTTTTACTCCGCTTTTTTTCAATCTCAGAGTCCTGAGTAATTCCGTTCCTGCCTGCACTTCGTTTTCTATCGGTCCTGCTATGGAATACCTTAATGTACTTCCTATTCCTTCACTCAGAAGCCTTCCCATAGTCCATGTACTTCTTACGCAGGAAGAAACCGTTCCTCCGGCCTCTGTTACTCCCAAATGAAGCGGATAATCAGATAAGGAAGCAAATTTTTTATTTGCCAGATATGTCAATTCAGGATCAGAGGCTTTCAAAGATACAACGGTATTGTAAAAACCGAGTTTTTCAAACCATGAAATATACTCAAGAGCAGTATCGCACATCAGAGAAGGAATGTCTTTTTCTGCGGAGTTTTCAGGCAGTGAACCGCTGTTAAGACCTATTCTTATTGCAGCACCTTTATCCGAAGCCTTTTTTACTACTTCCTCGGTTTTCCACCTTGCTCCGATATTACCGGGATTGATTCTGATTTTGGCAACATTGCAATCAAGTGCATCAATTGCATTGCGGTAATCAAAATGAATGTCTGCAACTACAGGCATAGGACATTTTTTCACAACTGAACACAGATAATCGTGTTCTTTGATATCAGGATATGAAAAACGGATGACAGAACAACCCATTGCCTTCAGTATATTCATTCTGCTTTCAAAGTTTTCTTCTAACTTACAAAGCGGAATATCATACATAGTCTGAACGGCAATATCGTTTGAACCACCGATTTTTACAGACCCTACGGATACAACTCTACTCATACAGTCATATTAGCATAAAAATAAGGCCCCTGAAAATTCAGGAGCCCGTAAAAAGCCAAAATATTTATCACTGCAAAAGCAACAGACAGAAAACCAATGTAAACAGAGCAACCCCGTCTTTAGAAGTTAACACTAGAAAGTTTAGAACCTAAAAACCAACAAAACATAGATAAATCATCATTTAAGCCTGCAGAAATGCAGGTTTTTTCTTTTAAAAACTATTGCAAAAAATCTTTTTTTGTGAT
>JAZLEZ010000006.1:0-6968 GCA_045615505.1 Sphaerochaetaceae bacterium
TGCAAAGAGAAAGAATTTTGAAAAAAAACGGGAATGAGGAAGAAGACGCTGTTCTTGTAAACAAAAAAGGAAAAAAGTTGCCGCTTTCTTCAGTTCACATTATTTTTGATAGGTACAGAGTAAAACTCGGGCTGACAAAGAAGTTCACGCCCCATGTGTTCAGACACAGCTTTGCAACACATCTGCTTGATAACGATACGGATATCAGGGTTGTGCAGGCATTGTTGGGACATGAAAGCATAGGAACAACGCAGGTTTACACTCATGTAACAAGTAAAAGACTTGAAAATGTATATAGAAAAGCCCATCCGCACTCAAAGACGGGCAAACAGGAGAAGATATGAGTTTCAGAGGTACAACCATAATAGCTGTCAGAAAAAACGGAAAGGTTGCCATTGCTGGTGACGGTCAGGTTACGAACGGTGACACCATAATGAAGGGAAATGCACATAAAGTAAGACGCATTTTCAACAATAGAATCATCATAGGATTTGCCGGCGGTACGGCAGATGCTTTTACTTTGTTCGAGCTTTTTGAAAAGAAACTCGGCGAGTTCAACGGAGACCTTACAAGATCTGCTGTAGATTTGGCAAAGGAATGGAGACTTTCCAGAGAGCTCAGAAAACTTGAGGCCATGATTCTTGCCAGTGACGGAAACAGGATTTTCCTGATTACAGGAACAGGGGATGTACTGGAACCGGAATATGATGCAATAGGAATAGGAAGCGGCGGAAATTATGCCTGTGCGGCAGCCAGAGCTTACCTTGATTCCGAATCGGAATTGTCTGCAAAGGATATTGCGCTGAAAGCCATGAAGATTGCATCTTCAATATGTATTTATACGGATGATCAGTACATTGTAGAGGAGGCGTAAGAATGTCTGAAACCGAAAAATCTTTGGTTGTGGAAAAAACATACAATCTTGATGATATGGTTCCTTCTCAGATTGTCAGGGAACTTGACAAATATGTAATCGGTCAGGAAAAGGCAAAAAGAACTATTGCGGTAGCCATAAGGAACAGGACAAGAAGAAAAAGACTTCCTGACAATATAAGGGAAGAAATCTATCCTAAAAACATAATTATGATAGGACCTACGGGAGTTGGAAAAACGGAGATTGCAAGAAGAATCGCAAAACTTGCAAATGCCCCTTTCATCAAAGTAGAAGCAACCAAGTTCACAGAGGTTGGTTATGTAGGTCGTGATGTTGAATCAATGGTCAAAGACCTTATGGGGTCTGCCGTTGCTATGGTAAAAAGAGAACTTGCTGCAAAAAACAGTGAAAAGATTTCCATGATAGTAGAGGAAAGACTGATAGATGCTCTGATTCCTAATCTTGACAAGAATTCCAACGGAGATTCGGCTTTTGAATCTGCACGCTTCAATGCCCGTGAAGCGGTTAGGGAACAGCTCAGAAAAGGTTTGCTTGAAAACACTGAAATTGAAATAGCCGTTCATATGGTTCCCAAGAGTGTTGAAATCGGAATGATGGGCGGTATAGATGATATACAGAACGCCATCGGAAATCTCGGAAGTATTTTTCAGAATGCCGGCAACAGAAACGCAAAGAAAAGAGTAACTGTAAAACAGGCAAGGGAGATATTCACGGCCGAAGAAGAAGATAAGTCAGTAGATACAGATAAAGCTGTGGAAATTGCAAAGGAAAGAACCGAGCAGATGGGAATGATCTTCATTGATGAGATAGACAAGATTGCGGGGAAAAACAGTGCTTCCTCAAGTCCGGATGTTTCAAGAGAAGGTGTTCAGAGAGATATTCTTCCCATTGTGGAAGGAACAAAGGTTACGACCAAGTGGGGAGTAATTGATACTTCTCATATTCTTTTTATTGCAGCCGGTGCTTTTTATGTTTCGAAACCCAGTGATTTGATACCTGAACTTCAGGGAAGATTTCCTCTCAGAGTTGAACTTGATGATCTCAAAGCTCAAGAGTTTTACAGAATACTTAAAGAGCCGGAGAATGCCATTACATTGCAGTATCAGGAACTTCTCGGAACTGAAGGTGTAAATGTTGTTTTTACCGATGATGCACTTAAAAGAATCAGTGAGATTGCATACGAGGTTAATTCAACAACGGATAATATCGGTGCAAGAAGACTTTATACGATTATGGAGAAAATGCTGGAAGAGCTGAGCTTCAGTGCAGATGAACTGTCCGGTCAGACAATTACAATCACCCCTGATTATGTTAATCAGAGACTTTCCGATGTTATCGGAAATCAGGACTTGTCTAGATATATTCTGTAACATTTGTTATGCTTTTTTTGAGAAGGAGTTTGCTGTGGATTATATCACAATCGTTGCATCCAGTTATGAAGAAGCCGTAAAACAGGCTCGCCGTCAGTATGGTGACAGACTGCGTATCCACAGCAGAAAAGACGGTTTCAAACCCAATGCTTTCGGATTCGGGAAAACTCCTTACTGTGAGATTTCCTGCTTTCTTGCAGAGAAGGAATTTACAATTCCGGAAACTGTAAAAGAAGCTCCGCATCCAGCTGAAACACAGAAAGACAGTCCCCCGCCGGCAGAGACGGAAAAGATTGATATTGCAGTAGATTTTTATCTTGATCTTGCAAAAAACATTTTAAGAAAAAACGAGTTTTCCGAAAACTACATAAACTGGTGTGTTAATGAGGTAAGGGAACAGTTGGTATCACTTGCATCTTCGGCTGTTACGGAAGAGGATCTTGAGCTTATTCTGCTTGATGTTATTGTGGGTTCTGTTGACATAGGTTACAGGATGCAGAGTAATCCCAAAAGAATCTGTGTTGTATTGGGTTCAAAAGGGTCCGGAAAAACAACCTGTGTTGCAAAACTTGCTGCAACTTTCAATTCAGCTTCTTTTGCATTCAGAAGGAATGTAAGAATAGTATCATTGGATGACACCCCTTCCGTTGTGAATCAGCTCAATAAACTTGCCTCTGTTCTGGAAATCAATGTTGATATCGCAAAGCATGAATCTGAACTCGAACAAGCCTTGCGTGAACACTACGGAAATGAACTTGTTCTTGTTGATACATTCGGTAAGGACATCAACACCAATGAACCGGATTACAGATTATACGGTCTTATGAATGTTGCTGCACAGGATTCAACCGAGTTCTTTGTTACAGTACCGGCAACAATGAAGAATTCGGATATAGAAACAGTCTTTGAGCAGTTCAAAAATTTTGATATCAGCGGTCTTATCGTAACCATGCTTGATGAAACTGTCACAGTAGGAAACGCCGTATCCGTGATTCACGACAGAAACATACCTATTGTATTTGTTTCCGACGGTAAAAAAATCCCGAAAGATTTCAGAAATGCATCGGTTGCCGATGTCATGAAAAACCTGAAAGGTTTCAGGATAAATATTCAGAAAGTTCTTGAAAAAGAAGATGATTGATTAACCGTATTTTTTTTGTAATATTATTGACCATTTTTTTCTCTTTTCGATAAACTTGTATCGTTAATTCTATGGAGGATTTTAAAATGAAAATTGGTATTAACGGTTTTGGTAGAATCGGACGTTTTGTTTTCCGTGCTGCTATGTCCCGTCCTGAGATTGAAGTTGTTGGCATCAACGATCTTTGTCCTGTAGATTATCTTGCATATATGCTTGAATACGATACAATGCATGGACACTTTGAAGGAACAATCGAAGCTGATGTTGAAAAGTCACTTCTTATCGTCAACGGTAAAAAAATCAGAGTAACTGCAGAAAAGGATCCCAATATGCTCAAGTGGGATGCTGTAGGTGCTGAATATGTTGTTGAATCAACAGGTCTTTTCCTTACAAAAGAGAAGGCTCAGGCTCATATCAATGCCGGAGCAAAGTATGTAGTTATGTCTGCTCCTTCAAAGGATGACACTCCTATGTTTGTATGCGGTGTCAATGAGAAGGCTTATGTAAAAGGAACTCAGTTTGTATCAAACGCTTCCTGCACAACAAACTGCCTTGCTCCTATTGCCAAAGTTCTCAACGATAACTGGGGCATCACAGACGGTCTTATGACAACAGTACACTCAACAACTGCCACACAGAAAACAGTTGACGGACCTTCACTTAAAGACTGGAGAGGCGGAAGAGCTGCTTCCGGTAACATTATTCCTTCCTCAACAGGTGCTGCAAAGGCTGTAGGAAAGGTTATTCCTTCACTCAACGGAAAACTTACAGGTATGTCAATGAGAGTTCCTACTCTTGATGTTTCTGTTGTTGACCTTACAGTCAATCTTGCAAAGCCTGCAAAGTATGAAGAAATCTGTGAAGCAATGAAGAAGGCCAGTGAAGGCGAGCTTAAGGGTATCCTCGGATATACAGAAGATGCAGTTGTTTCTTCTGTCTTCCTCGGAGACACAAGAACATCTATTTTTGATGCAAAAGCCGGTATTGCTCTTACAGACACATTTGTAAAGGTTGTTTCATGGTATGATAACGAAATCGGTTATTCAAACAAGGTTCTTGACCTTATTGCTTATATGAAGAAGGTTAACGGTTAATCGGTAATTTACGATGATTCAGGCACGCCGGAAGGTGTGCCTGTATTTTGTAGGAGTAAACTATGTTACTTAATACAATCAGAGATGTTGATTTGAAGAACAAAAGAGTTCTTATTCGTGTTGATTTCAATGTTCCTTTGAAGGAAGGTGTTGTAACAGATGCCACAAGAATCACTGCAGCACTTCCGACTATTAACTATATTCTCAATCAGAGCGGTACATCACTGGTTGTTATGAGTCATTTCGGAAGACCTAAAGGACAGAAGAATCCGGATTTCTCAATGGTGCCGGTAGGAAAGAAGTTTGAAGAGCTTCTCGGTAGAAAAGTCAAGGTTGCATCAGATGTAATCGGTCCGGAAGTAAAGAAAGAAGCAGAGTCTCTCAAGGCCGGAGAAGTTCTTTTACTTGAAAACTGCCGTTTCTATCCTCAGGAAGAAGCAAACGATCCTGATTTTGCAAAAGAACTTGCTTCATTCGGAGATATTTATGTAAATGATGCTTTCGGAACAGCTCACAGAGCACACGCTTCAACGGAAGGTGTTTCACATTATCTTCCTTCCTATGCAGGTTTTCTTATTGAAAAGGAAGTCAGATTTATGGCTCCTCTTCTTGAGAATCCTGAAAAGCCGTTTGTAGCAATCATAGGCGGAGCAAAGGTATCTTCAAAGATTACTGTTCTTGAATCTCTTGCAAAGACTTGCAATACGATTGTAATCGGCGGAGGCATGGCTTATACATTCCTCAAAGTTCAGGGTTACAAGGTAGGTAAGAGTCTTGTAGAGGACGATTTTGCAGATACGGCAAAAAGTTTTCTTGAAGCTGCGGAAAAGAAGGGTGTCAAGGTTATTCTTCCTGTTGACCATATTTGTGCAGAAGCATTTGATGAGAATGCAACTCCTGTAAGTATAGACTCAAAGGATATTCCTGAAAATCTAATGGGTATGGATATTGGTCCTAAAACTGCAGAACTTATTGTGATAGAACTTGAAAATGCCAAGTCAGTTGTCTGGAACGGACCTATGGGAGTATTTGAATTTGCTTCCTTTGCAAAGGGAACGGAAGATGTTGCAAAGGCTTTGGCTTCTTCTGATGGCACAACTGTTGTAGGTGGCGGAGACTCCGTTGCAGCCATCAATAAATTCGGTCTTGCTGATAAAATCACACATGTATCAACAGGCGGCGGTGCTTCTTTGGAATTTCTGGAAGGAAAAACCCTGCCCGGAATCAAGGCCTTGGAGAAATGAAAATGAGAAAATTATATATTGCAGGAAACTGGAAAATGAATATGCTTCCAAGTGAAGCTGAAAAGTTTGCAGCAGAACTTGTTGCAAATACAAAAAATGCAAAAGTTAAGGTAATGATTGCTCCCACATTTGTTTGCCTTCCTACTGTTGCAAAGGTGGTGAAGGGTTCTGATGTCATTGTTGCAGCCCAGAATGTAAACGACCATGAAAAGGGTGCTTATACCGGTGAAGTATCATGTGATATGCTCAAGGATATAGGCGTAAATACAGTAATTCTCGGGCACAGTGAAAGAAGACAGTACTACGGAGAAACTAATGCTTTCATCAATAAAAAGGTACTCTTTGCACTGGAAAAGGGTATGGATATTGTTCTCTGTGTAGGAGAAACCTTGGAAGAAAGAGAAGGCAACAGGCTTGAAAAAGTTCTTTCGGAGCAGATAAATGTAGGTCTTGAAGGTGTATCCGAATCACAGATGGCTCACATTACCATTGCATACGAACCTGTCTGGGCAATAGGAACCGGCAAAACCGCAACTCCTGATGATGCACAGAGCGTTCATGCTTTCATAAGATCGTTACTTTCGGAAAAATTCGGTTCTGAAGTTGCTGAAAACACAATTATTCAGTACGGCGGTTCCGTAAAACCTGCCAATGTCCGTGAACTTATGGCCTGTAAAGACATAGACGGTGCATTGGTCGGCGGTGCATCTTTGACACTGGAGCAGTTCTTGCCTATAATAAACTGCATAGACTAATATTGTATTTAAGTGGAGTTAAGAAATATGGCAGTTATCAGTACTATTCTTCTTGTTCTTTTTGTTATTGTAAGCCTTGCACTTATTTTCTTCGTTGCAATTCAGAGCGAAGACAGTTCAGGTCTCGGCAGTGTTTTCGGCGGAAGCAGTGATTCTGCATTCGGCGGTCAGTCAAACAAGATAATGAACAAGCTTACAGCTATCCTTGTTATCGCTTTCATTGTACTTGCAGTACTTGTTGCAATCGTAAACAAGACACCTGAGGTTTCAATCCTCTCAGCTGTAAAATAGTCTTTAATTAAGAAAAGATCAGGGCCGCAAGCAATTGCGGCCGTCTTGTTTAATGGAATGGAGAAGATTATGAAGAGATTTTCAATTTTATTACTTATCGTTGCTATCATTGCAGTTCCCTTATTTGCAGGCGGAAAGAAGGAAGTATCAGTTCAGGAAGTAAAAGAACAGAAACCTG
>JAZLEZ010000007.1:0-5830 GCA_045615505.1 Sphaerochaetaceae bacterium
GGAGAAGACAAACTTCAGAAAATGACCGATTCGTTCATCTCTAAAATCAACAGTATTGCAGATGAAAAAGAAAAGGAAATAATGGAAATATAATCAATGCATATAGGATTGATTATGGACGGGAACGGACGCTGGGCAAAACAGCGTTCCCTGCCCCGTGCTGCAGGACATTTAGAGGGTCTCAAAGCTTCAAAAAGGATTGTCGATTCCGCTTCAAAGCTGGGAATCGATTGTCTGACTCTCTATGTCTTTTCCACGGAAAACTGGAACAGGCCTCAGCAGGAAGTTGATTATCTTATGAACCTTCTTGCAAAAAAGCTCCCCGGAGAAACTCAGTTTTACTATGAACATAATGTACGGATTCTTGTCAGGGGAAATATTGAAGTTCTTCCAGAGGAAGCTAAAAACGGAGTTGTATTCGCCGTAAACAAAACATCTGGATGTACCGGACTTACAGTTGTTCTTGCCATTAACTATGGTGGTCAGGATGAGATTGTCCGTGCTGTAAACAAATACATAGAAGCAAATCCGGGAAAAAAGATTTCCGTTTCCGAGCTGGAAGAAAATCTGGATACTCCTTCTCTTCCTAGGGTAGATATAATTGCCAGAAGTGCAGGAGAAATGCGCCTTTCAAACTTTTTGCTTTGGGACAGCGCCTATGCTGAATTTCTGAGTATTGAAAAGCTATGGCCTGATTGGGGAGAAGAAGAACTCAGATTCATCATTGACGAGTATTCTAAACGCAACAGAAAATTCGGAGGATTGAAAAATGAAAACAAGTAATCTTCTGAGCAGAACCATAACATGCGTCGTCGGTATCCTTGCCATCGCAGCTCTGATTTTTTTTCTGCCTCAGCATCATTTTATCGGTTTTTCTGTTTTAGTCATTTTGAGTGCTTTTGCGGGTTCTCTTGAACTATCATCTATTACTATCGGAAGAAAAACTTTTTTTTCCTATGCTTCCTTTATTACGGTTATAGTATCGTATGTCTTCAGCAGATACACAGAGTTGTGTCTGGCTCTACTGATTTTTACAGTACTGGCTTTTGAAATAAAAAAAGGAGAAAAAGATACTTTCAGAGATTCTGCAGCATCTATTTCTTTAAATATTCTTGTTTTAATTTATCCTTCCTACTTTCTTTCATTTCTCGTCAGGCTTGTTCAGTCCGAAAATGTGAATGAATATGTCATTTCCCTTTTTCTTCTGCTTGTATTTTCAAATGATATTTTTGCTTATATTTTCGGAATGCTGTTCGGAAAAAACAATGCCGGATTATTCAAGGCTAGTCCAAAAAAGAGTATAGCGGGTTTTGTAGGAGGAACAATCGGGTGTATAGGAGTCTGTTTTCTTTTCTTTGCTTTTTTCGGGGAAAAAATGATTCATTTCTCTGTTTATTCCCAATTTCTTCTGGGACTTGGTTCCAGTATTACAGCAAACATCGGAGATCTTGCAGAAAGTGTTTTAAAGAGAAGCTGTAATGTTAAGGATTCCGGTTCAATAATCCCCGGTCGTGGCGGAGTACTTGATTGTACAGATTCAATTATGACTGCATCATTGCTTTTCTACATCGTTTACGCTTTATGAGGTTTAAATGAAGACTGTTGCAATTTTAGGTATTACCGGAAGCATCGGAGCAACTGCTCTAAGAGGTTTGTCTTCAGTCAATTCAGACCTTCAGGTGATTGCAGCTTCTGCTCACAAAAACATAGCAAGAGCTCTCTCATTGTGCGTGGAATACAACATACCGAATCTATGTATAACTTCTTCCAGTAAATGTATTCCTCCTGAAGGTATCAGAATATTCTATAACATCAATCAGATGCTCAATGAACTCAAACCTCAGATGGTTTTGAACGGAATAAGCGGTTCAGCCGGTTTAAATGCCTCAGTAAGTGCAATTGAAAACGGTTGCAAACTTGCTTTGGCAAATAAGGAAACAGTTGTTCTCGGCGGAAATGTATTCTTTGATTATGCAAAGAAACTCAGAGCCCGGATTATTCCTGTTGACAGTGAACATTCTGCCATTGACGAACTTATTACGGTTCATGGGAAAGAGAATATTTCAAAACTGGTAATTACAGCCTCAGGAGGTCCTTTCCTGAACAGTTCTCTTTCCGAACTATCAGAAGTTAAACCTCAAACTGCCGCAAAACATCCTACATGGAATATGGGTGCCAAGATTTCCATAGACAGTTCAACTCTTGCAAATAAGGGACTGGAGGTTATAGAAGCTCATTTTCTGTTCGGGTTCGATGCAAAAGATATAGAGGTTGTCATTCATCCTCAAAGTGTAATCCATTCAATGATCAGAACCGTCGGAGGTCAGGTCTATGCCCAGATGTCTCCTCCGGATATGGTTTTTCCTGTTATGAGGGCTCTTTTGGAAAGAAATATCACTTCACCTGCAGGCCTTCCGCTGAATTTCGACAATCTTGACCTTACTTTCAGAAAACTCAATATGCAGCGTTTCCCTTTTGTAGCAGATGCATTCGAATGTGTCAGAGCTGAAGGAATCTACCCTATCGTTTTCAATATAGCAGATGAAGTTGCCGTTGATGCGTTTATGAATGGTCAAATCAGTTTTCTCCAGATTCACAATGTAGTAAGAAATGCTTTGAATCAGAATTGGAATTACTCCGTTTCGGATATTCATTCTGTTCCTCAGATTGTTGAAGAAATCAGACAGAGGATTAAAATTTAACTGTGTCTTTCGGAACAACCTTGATTTATGTTTTAATCGGTCTATTTGCTCTGAATCTTATGATTCTTGTTCATGAACTCGGTCATTTCCTTGTTGCAAGGCTTTTTTTCATAGATATTGAATCTCTTCAATTGGGGTTCGGTCCGGTTGTCAGAAAATACGGTAAGGGTATGACAACTTTTTCCATTGCAGCAATTCCGTTCGGCGGTCTGTGCAAAATGGATAGTCTTTCCCTGTACAGCACATCTCCTTGGAAACGGATTCTTATTTATCTTGCAGGACCTGTAACAAATGCATTTTCAGCCATTTTCTGTTTTTCCGTTTATCTGTTGATAATCAATACTCCATTTTCCCAAGCTGTTTTTATGTCAGTTAAACAATGTATTTTTGAAGTCAGGATGTTTCAGAATGCCTTAGGTCTTCTGCTTTCCGGTCAAGCTAAGCTATCTGAGATTCTCAGTGGTGCATTCAGGGCCTCCGAGAGTATCGGCAGTCTAACTTTTGCAGGTTTTTCAAGCAGTTTTTCTGCAGGTCTTTGTACTATACTCTACCTTTTTGCAAGTGTAAGTCTGTCATTGGGTGTTGCAAACCTTCTTCCGATTCCGGCTCTGGACGGAGGATTCATAATCATAAGTTTCATTGAATTGATTACTCGCAGAACTTTTTCCGAGAAATTTTACATTATAATTCAGATTTCCGGGCTGATTCTTCTGCTGATAGTACTCCCTCTGGCACGCATTCTCTATTGATATTTACCTATTGGTATTTTTTTACTGATAAGCTATTGAAACTTTAGGTTTTTTCTGCAATAAATTATACGCAAGATTTATTTTATCAGAGGCACCCAAAATGGACATGTTAAAGGATAAAATCCGCCGTGAAGGCAAGGTCTTGCCGGGGAATATCATCAAAGTAGATGGTTTCCTTAATCACAGAGTCGATACTGTTTTGATGAACAGTATTGCGGAAGAGTTCAAGAAACTATTCGATGTAAGTAAAATTACTGCAGTTCTTACTGCAGAAGCAAGCGGAATTCCTGTGGCAACAATTTGTGCACACAACTTTGGGGTTCCGCTTATTTTTGCAAAAAAAGCTAAAAGCGACAACATTGAAAACGGTCTCTACAAGAGTGAAGTTTGGTCTTACACCTATCGTAAAACAGTTACTCTTATTCTTTCCAAAGAATGGTTGCATTCCAACGACCATGTACTTATCATTGATGATTTTATGGCCAGAGGAAATGCTGTAAAGGGTCTGATTAACATAGTCAGAGAGGCCGGTGCCAGTCTGGAAGGAATCGGTATTGTCGTAGAAAAGGGTTTTCAGGGCGGTGGCAATGCGCTCAGAGCAGATAAATCCTTGAACTATCATGCACTTGCCGTTATTGAGCAATCCGAAAACGGTGAGATTGTTTTCAGAGAGGATGTCTGATATGGATAATAAATGGATAGATAATTCAGTTAGCGAACTTCGTAATCAGATTAAAGGCGGAAAAGTACTTCTTGCTCTTTCGGGAGGTGTTGATTCTTCTGTCTGTGCCGCACTGCTTCAGAAAGCTGTAGGTTCACAGCTCACCTGTGTTTTTGTTGACACAGGGCTTATGAGAAAAAACGAAGCCCAACTTGTCAAAAATGTAATGGTCAATAAAATGGGTATCAATCTTGTAATGGTTGATGCTGAAAGCCGTTTTCTTACTAAGCTTGCCGGAGTAACGGATCCGGAACAGAAGAGAAAAATCATAGGTGAAGAATTCATCCGTGTTTTTGAAGAAGAAGCCAAAAAAATCGGCAAGGTTGATTTTCTGGGTCAGGGAACAATCTATCCCGATATCATAGAAAGCGGAAAAGACGGCAACGGACTTGTAAAAAGCCATCACAATGTCGGAGGTCTGCCAGATCATGTTGATTTCAAAGAACTCGTTGAACCTCTTAAATTTCTCTACAAACCGGATGTACGAGAGCTCGGAAAGCTTTTGGGTCTTCCTGAAGAACTCTACAACCGTCAGCCTTTCCCTGGCCCGGGTCTAGGCGTCAGATGTATCGGAGAACTAACTAAAGAAAAGCTTGATATTCTGCGAGATGCCGATGCAATTTTCCGTGAAGAAATCATCAAGGCCGGTTTGCATAACAATATCAGTCAGTACTTTGCTGCTCTTACCAATATCAAGGCCGTAGGTGTTTGCAATGGTCAGCGCACCTACAAATATGCTGTTGCGCTCAGAGCTGTTGTGACAGAAAACTTTGTAACCGCTAAGGCTGCAAACTTCAGTTTTGAATTTCTTAATGCTGTAGGAAAACGCATTACTTCAGAAGTTCCTCAGGTAAACAGAGTTCTGTATGAAGTAACCGATAAACCGACATCCACCATAGAATTTGAATAATAAAATAGGTCAAAAAACCCCATTTGAGATATGTAGAATGAGGTTTTTATTTTCTGTGGTACAAAAATGGTACACTTTTTGAAATCCCACACAGACCCCTATTTGACTGAAAATCCCACATACAGAAAACAGACCACTTCTCCCCTATGGAAGAGGTGGTTTTTTATTGTCTTTGATGGACACTGTGGAAGAGATGGAATGAGGGTTGAGAGTGAATTGAGATGACACACTGACCCATCTACTGTCTCTGTGGAAATGGTGGAAAGGGTATACCTTTTATTTTTATGGTTTTGGTTAAGAGAAAAAGGGTGTTGATTTGACAGTTCAACTTTTGAGAGTATAATTCATTAACACAGAGGTTCTTATGAAGAAAAGACTATTTACAACTATCCTTATATTCTTTGTCTGTTTGACATCAGTATTCTGTTTGGAAAGTGATTTACCCCAAAATTTATATGGAACATACATCTCATTAACCAAAGATTGGTTTATGACTTTCACATATGACAAAGAAATGGAAAGTTTTGTCTTCCATAAAGAAGAGTATGGTTTTGAAAGTGATGAAAGTTATTATTGGGACTTCTATGGGGAAATCTTAAAGGACCATACAGAAGAAAATGGATACACATTATACTGTTACAACTCTAATTCCAATAATGAGTTTGGTGTAATTCCAATGTCATTTGTATTTACCCCAAATGGTATAAAGATAAGTATGGGTAAGATTGGTGTAATCAGTGTTGAAATG
>JAZLEZ010000008.1:0-89337 GCA_045615505.1 Sphaerochaetaceae bacterium
ATTGCTTTTTCTGTAGGTTTTTATCAGAAGTTCTTTTTCAAAAGGATTGTAGCTACTCATTTCAATTCCTCTCTGTAAGTATTATCACTTCAGAGAGAATTTTTTTTCTACTCTTTAGTGTCCACTTTTAGAGTAGCAACCGATACATAAATGATGCACTTGGGATGCCAAGAGGAAATCATCTGAGGCACCGTCCGGTCCAAACCGATACGCGGAGGATCTACAATTACGGTATCGACATTTTTTCGCCTGCCCTTCCAGCGCTCGACAGGAGAAGTGAAAAACTCCGTTTTTTTCAAATGCTGCTTGGCAAGACTCAGACACTTTTTATTTATCTCAACAGCCGTAACATTGAAAACATCTTCAAGAAAAGCAGAAAAAGTACCGACACCGCTGTATAAATCCATAACATTAGGGCCGACAACATTTGACTTTATGTAGGAAATCAATTCAGGAAGCAGAATTCTGTTGCTTTGAAAGAACACATCACCGGAAACGGGCAGCTTTCTGTCTCCGACAGTAACCCAGCCCATATCGCTATTGAAAATTACTTTTTTATCAGTGGAAATACAGGAAAGCTGACCATCAACAAGCTCCCATAAATTGAGCTTGGGAGGATGCGCAATAAAATCATTCAACAACTCATCCAAAACCGGACAATATTTTATGACAACATGATTGTTTGTCTTTTCCTCAAAAAAACCGATACCATCTTTCGTGTACCGGAAACGGGCACGACTTCTGTAACCGAACTGCGGACCGGAAACGGGATTTTCAATTTTTATTGCAGGCTCTAATAAAATGATTTTTTCAACCAGATGAAATTGTTTTTCTGCAAGTTGTTTTTCATAAGGAACATCAAGAGATCTGCAACCGCCGCACTTACCGAAATATGGACAAATCATTTCTTATACTCCGCCTTTCCGGGAAGAATCACACGGGCAACAGTACCTCCGCCTATTCTGTCAATAAGTTTCAGAGAACCCTTGCCGGCCTGAACAAACTGACGGGAAATGGCCAAGCCGATTCCGGAACCGTTTGCCTTTGTAGTAAAGAAAGGATCAAAAATGTTTTCTTTTATATCAGAAGGAATACCATCACCACGGTCACAGACTTCAAGAACAATTTTCTTTTTCCCCTGTCTGATGACAACCTCTACCTGAGGATCTTTTGACAGAGTGCTTTCACAAGCATTTTTTATAAGATTTTCCACCACCGAACGGGCACGCTCTTTATCAAAAACAATGAAAACCGATGACAAAGAACCGGTATTCAGCCTGACAGGACATTTGAACAACTTTATTATATCGGAAACGAAAGAAATCAATTCGATTTCACAAAGATTACCTACGGGATTTTTGATAAATTCACCGACATTATTCGTCAGTACCGTGAGCCTTTTAATCTCATTATCCAACAGGTCAAGATCTCCATGAAACTGCTGCGGAATTTCACTGCGAAGCAATGCACTCTGAATAGTCATTGCAGAAAGAGGATTTTTAATCTCATGCATCAGCGTCCTTGCTGCCTGACCGAGCTTAATAAGACTGTCTTTATCGGATTTACGAATCATAAGGAAGATTATAAGACAAACACGGAGCTATAACAACTTGTCTAATCCCTGCGCGGAATGTAATATTACAGACAAATGATAAAGAAGAAAATTGAAGACGGCGAACTCGCAAAACACCTTAACGAGATTCCCGAAGACGGCAGGCAGGTAATGATGCTGGCTGATGGCCAAATCCGTTTGACAGGACTGAGCGGAACCACAATGGTGAACCAGATGCGGGCAAACCATAATCTGGGAATATTGGAAACTTATGTATTGGGCCAAGCCTATATTGCTTCTGGACTGATGGCATCATCTGTTAAAGGAAATGACAGAATCCAACTGAATGTTCAGTGCGGAGGTAAAATCGGCGACATATATACTGAAGCATGGGCATGCGGAGCTGTCCGCGGTTATCTAAAAAACAATCCGATACAACTGAACAAACCACTTGAAAGCTGGAATCTCAATGAACTCTACGGACCGGGATTCATAAGCGTAAGCAAAATACTTGAAGGCAGCAGAACACCGTTTACAGGTCAGACGATGATGCAGTACGGAGATTTGGCAAAAGACCTTGCACTTTACTACAACGAAAGTGAGCAGACACCTACCATGTTCAGCCTTTCAATTAACTTCGACAGACAAGGGCGGGTAACCGGAGCCGGAGGATTATTTCTTCAGGCCTTACCGGGATGCAAAGAGGAAGTATTGGACAGCCTTCAGGAAAAGTGTCAGCATCTGCCGTCGCTCGGAAAGGCCCTGAGCAACGGAATGAGCGTAAAAGATTACTGCATCGCCAATTTTTCGGAATTTTCCGTTCAGGACTTGGCAACGGAAACCCTTGGTTTCTCCTGTCCGTGCTGTAGGGAAAATTATCAGGTTTTTCTTTCAAAACTTCCTGAAAAAGAAAAGAAAGACATACTGAGAAACGGGCCGTTCCCCCTTGTACTTGAATGTTTCAACTGCAATAGCAGGTACAGTTTCACAGAAGATGAAGTCAAACAGATATTCGGAGAAGAAAAATGATTTTTTTTGCATCAGCATCGGCAAACCAGAATGACATTGTAGAAAAGGAAGTACTTAAAGCCGGAGGCACAGAACTCCATGTCACAGCCAGCGGAATCGAATTTGAAGCAGATTTGGAAACTGCATATCGTTTTGCAATGTGGACAAGAAGTTCCACAAGACTTCTTGTTCTGGTTCACAGATACGACAACATCAACAGTACCGATGAACTGTATGAACATTCTCTTTCTCTTCCGTGGGAAAACTGGATAAACCCTGATACTACATTTGCAATAACGCAGACTGTATCGGATTGTCGTTGGATTACAAACAGTCATTTTGCAGCACTGAGATTCAAGGATGCCGTAGTTGAAAGAATCAGGGAAGCATTTGACGGAAACAGACCCGATGTAGATAAGGATAATCCGGACATCGTGTTCCATCTTCATGTAAACAGAAAACTGGTAAGCTGGTATGTTGATTTTGCAGGAAGAGATATAGCAAAAAGAGGATACAGAGTAGCTCAGACAGAAGCAGTTATGAATGAATTCATGGCAGCATCAGTTCTTGCAAGAAGCCAGTGGAACAGAATGTTGGATGACAACCCCGTCACACTGCTTGATCCGTTCTGCGGAAGCGGAATCATCTGTATAGAAGCAGCTTTAATGGCTACAAACACAGCACCCGGACTGTTGAATCCTGATAAATTCGCTTTCTCAAGATTACCGATACATAAGCAGGAAGTATGGGACAGAATTGTTGATGAAGCAGAAAATGCAAAACGCAAATGTAAATGCAGAATTATCGGATGGGATATTGACAGTAATGCAATCGGTATTTCAAAAAAAAATGCGGAAGCAGCCGGAGTTTCGGAACTCATAGAGTTTTCAGTTCACGATTTCTCGGAAACAACAGAAGACGATGTAGAATTGCTGAATCTATCCGGTACACAGGAAATAAAAGGATGTATTGTAACAGATCCTCCTTACGGAGTCAGGCTAGAACTGTCTGAAAGTGCTCTCAGACACCTGTACAGCGCTATCGGCTCAGTGGCTTTCAACTGTTTCGGAGGATGGCACATGGCAATTCTCTGCACAAATCAAGAGCTGTTGGGTTATATTGAAATGAAGCCTGACAGAACGAACATCCTCATAAACGGCGGACTGGATTGCCAAGTTGCACACTACTATATTTTCAGCAACGAACAGCGGGCTCAGATGCTGAAGAGAGCAAAAGCAAAACGCGAAGCACGCCTTGCCGAACCGTTGAGTGAAGGTGCTCAGATGGCGGCCAACCGATTGCAGAAGAATCTGGCTTCTATCGGGAAGGAAATGAAAAAACAAGGAGTGTCGTGCTACAGATTGTATGATGCAGATATGCCTGAATACAGTGCTGCAATAGATGTTTACGAGAATAAATGGATAAATCTTGCGGAGTATGCCGCTCCTCCGAGCATAAACGAAGAAGATGCAAAAAGGCGTCTGGAAGAACTTGTACTTGCAACGGAAAGAGTAACCGGAATACCACTTGAAGATATCCATGTTAAACGAAGGGAAATTCAAAAAGGGTCTGCACAGTATGTCAAAAAAGGAACTCCTTCAGCATCACATTTCTTTATTGCAAATGAAAACGGTCACAGATTCTCAGTTAATTTCCAAGATTATCTTGATACCGGAATCTTTCTGGACCACAGACCTGTCAGAAAGTACATTGAAGAACATTCAAAGAACAAACGCTTTCTGAATCTCTTCTGTTATACTGCAACAGCAACAGTCTATGCAGCAGCAGGAGGAGCACTCTCAACCGTAAGCGTTGATGCCAATGCAAACTATCTTGACTGGTCAATAAAGAATATGGCACTGAACGGATTCAGGCAGATGAACCATTTTTATTACAGGAACGATTGTCTGTCATATCTCAGGGAAAACCACGATATTTTCGACCTTATTTTCTGCGACCCACCGACTTTTTCAAACAACAAATCAAGAGGAACCTTCGATATTCAGAGAGATCACGGATATCTGATTCGCTCCTGCATGAATCATCTGTCAAAAGACGGCACATTGATTTTCTCAACAAACTTTACAAAGTTCAAAATGTTCGGGGAAATCTATGATGATTTTGATGTACAGGATATTACGGAAGAAACAATCGGAGATGATTTCAAAAGAAACTCAAAAATTCACCGATGTTATCTGATAAAGCATAAAGTTGCAGTGGCAAAAAGAATTACGCCAAGACCAAAAATAGTCAGAAAAAAATAATCAGAATTCCAGACTCATATAAGCCATAAGATCAAGGCTCTTCATATCGTTCGGAATGTCGAAAAAGAAATTCAACTCTGCACCAACACCGATTCTGTCGTTTAATCTGCCTCTGCCGCCGCCCTGAATGACCGTACCCCATGTCTGACCGAAATCATCAAGTTCCTCAATATCTCTGATTACATAACGGGCTCCGCCTCCGCCGTATATTTCAAAAGACTTTGCCAGAGGATAATTTGCCGTAAAAGTACCTGTAAGAGCAAGATTAAGTTCATTGATTTTATCTGAAGATTTTATTATATGCTTACTTGCAAAGATTTCTCCCTCAACACGAAATCCTGCTGAGATTTCCTTTACATACACAGGAGTAACACTTACAGCCCCGAAAACTCCGAAACATTTGCTGTCTTCGCTTAAAGGAACATAAATCATTGCACCTGCATCAAACTGACAAGCTGTTGGATTGTGTTTTGTAACTCTGACTTTTTCCGTGGAATCGGATGCAAATACAATCAGAGGACAAATCAGAAACAGTAAACCTGCAGCCAGTATTTTTCTCATTATTTTTCCCAAAGCCGAATCGGGTAAATGCCGTTTTTTGTTTTTTCTGCAAGACTCTTTTTAACCGTCTCACGGTCCTCTTTGTATGTCATTCCGAACCATTTTTCAACAGTTGAGAATACCTTTACGGTCCCTAAACCATCGGCTACCATTTTTCCTACACAGTTCGGAAGCAAACACTCTGTTTTTGGCTCTGACACATTCTCTTTGATGAATTCATCAAAATACTCCTGCATATAATCGAAAATAGCAGGAGTAAAACCGAAAAAGTTCATTGAAACATTCTCTTCGCCTGTAAGTCTTACATCTCCTTCAGGAAGATGAGATACGATTCCGCCGTCTGCATATTCAATCTTTGTATGTTCCCTCATCGTCTTGAGAACATTTGCAGAAGCCATCTCACAGATACCTCTGGAGACACTTCCCATTGGGCTCATTGTATTTTTGAGAAGGTAACCTACCATTGCATGTTCAGTACTGTCCGGATTTACAGTATTCAGGTAACTGCCCAAAATCCGATAAGCTTCAAGGCCGTAGTAGTCATCCGCATTGATGACTGTAAACGGAGCTTTTATTGCATCTTTTGCACAAAGAATGGCATGGGCAGTTCCCCATGGTTTTGTCCGTTGTACTGAAAGACCGATCTGCTTTTCATTCAGAAGACTGTCATGTGTCTGAAAAACATACTCGGCATTGACATTTCTTGCAACTCTGTCAAATAAGCGTTCTCTGAAATCTTTTTCAATATCAGGTCTGATAATATATACGACTTTATCATATCCGCTTCTGAATGCATCATAGGTACTGTAATCAAGAAGTGTTTCTCCATGAGCTCCGACCGGATCTATCTGCTTTATTCCACCGTACCTTGAACCGAGGCCGGCTGCCATTACCAATAATGTTGGTTTCATTAATCTCTCCCGATATCTGAATTTTAACAATAAGGTCTGTCTATTTCCACTACAAAGAAAAGTTTACTGCTGCTTTTGACATTTTCACTCAGATATTCATCAAAAAATTTTGCATCCCAATCCCTATCCTGAGGGACGACACAGTCAAAGATTATATTCGTATGTGTCGGGCCTTTTACCATCCTGAAATCATGAAACAGAAGTCTGTCATCCAGTTTTAACAGTAAATCACCTACCTGATTTCTGTAGTCATCCAACTCTTTGTCTCCTATTACCACAGGATCCATATGAATGGTTACAGCAAGTCCCATATCTTTTCTGAAATCATTTTCTATGACATCGATGGCATCATGGATATCCAGAACATTATCTCTTGAATCCACCTCCACATGAACTGTAACAAAATCGTTATTTACACCGTAGTTGTGGATTACCATATCATGAATTCCCTTTACAATAGGATAAGACTTGAGTTTTTCAGTGATTGCATCAACCTGCTCTTTCGTGGGAACTATTCCGATAATAGGTTCAAGCCCTTCTTTTATCGCACCGATGCTGCTGAAAATCACAAGAACAGATACGGTGAATCCTACATAACCGTCTATGTTGATTCTGAAGATTCCCATTATGACCATGGAAACCAGAATTCCGGATGTAGTGATAATATCATTGCGGGTATCCAGTGCGGTTGCTGCAATTGCCTGTGATTTTATTGCCTTTGCATAGGTCCTGTATTCAACCAGCTGAAAAAGCTTTACAAATACTGCCGAACCCAGAACAACATAGGTTGCAATATCGATTGTGAGGTCTTCCGGATACAGAATTTTGATGACGGACTCTTTTGCAAAGATTACGCCCATTGCAAACATGAAAAGTGCAATTACAAATGAACAGACATACTCATATCTGGCATAACCGTAGGGATGTTCTCTGTTAGGTTTTTTATTGGCAAGTTTGAAGCCCAGAATCGTCATGGCACTTGTAGCCATATCGGAAATATTGTTTACTGCATCAGCCATAATACTGACGGAGTGTGAGATAAAACCCACAATCAGCTTTACTACACCAAGCACCAGATTTGTTGAAATACCCAGAAAACCTGCAAGATTCCCGTACTTTACCCTTACTGCTTTGTCATCGGGATTGTCTCTGTTTTCAATAAAAAACTTTTCCAGCATAATTTCCCTTTTTAGATCTACCGGGAATCGAACCCGGATTTCATCCTCCGGAGGGATGCGCTCTATCCATTGAGCTATAGATCCTCCCAAAAGTAAGATTGTAAACCTTTTGAAGTCTAAAAGCTATACAGTAATCAAAGTCTCCAGATGATATGATTTTATCCGTATTATCAATGTAATTCCTTGCCTTTAGGCAAGTTGAAAAAAATGAATGTGCCTTTTGGAATACTCAATCGTAAGGAAAAAAAGATTGAAAGGAGAGTTTTATGAAATACGAATTATCACCGATAAATTTCAGATCCATCAAAGAAATGCCGTCACAGGAACGCCCTCGGGAGAAAATACACTCCATGGGACCGGCTTCCCTGTCTGATTTAGAGCTGTTGTGCTGTATGTTGGGCAGCGGAATAAAAGAGCGCCCTGTTCAGGATATTGCACATGATATTCTTGATGCCGTTACTTTAACTGAGAATGTATCTTACAAAATGCTGGAAAAAATCCCCGGTCTCGGTGAAGCAAAAGCTTCGATAATCGGAGCAAGTCTTGAATTCGGAAGACGGTTCACAACTGTAAGAAAGAAGCACTTTGACAATCCGCAAATGCTGTATGAACTCATCAGACACTTCGGAATAAGAGATCAGGAACATCTGATAACGATTCTGCTCAACGGAGCTTTTGAGGTAATCAATGTAAATACAGTTACAGTAGGACTTGTAAACAAAACACTGGTACATCCAAGAGAAGTGTTTTCAGAAGCCGTAAAACAGAAGGCTACTGCGATAGTACTGGCCCACAATCACCCTTCGGGAATTCTTGAACCTTCAGATGACGATTTTGAAGTAACTCAAACCATTGTCAGAGCCGGTCATATACTGGGAATCAAAGTGGTGGATCATATAATCTTTGACATCAATGATTATCTGTCTATGGCTGAACGCGGATTGATCTTCACTCCTTAAAGAAAACACCTTAGGCAAGATTGCAGCCAAATAATTGCCATGTGTTTCCAATGAGTTTATGATGGATGAAGTAATGAATACGGAGGAAATATGAAAAAAACTCTTATTTTCGTTTTTGCAATTCTGTTGCTGATTGTGTCATGCGCAAGTGAAAAAAAAGAGCCGGAAACAATTGAAGAAAAATTTGCATATTCCATCGGCGGAATGATATATGAGTACTACGGGCCGTATTACGAAATCAATGAAAAGAATGTTGACTTTTTCGTAAGAGGTTTCAAAGATAAGCTTTCAGGCAATTATCTGTATGATAAGGAAACGGATGCCCGGATTTTCAGCGAGTATTCAGATATCGTACTTAATAAGGTTTCCAAGGAAAACCTTGAAAAAGCAGAAGCTTTTCTTAAGGAAAATGCAGGAAAGGAAGGAGTCAGAACAACTTCATCCGGACTTCAATACACTGTAATCAAGGAAGGAAACGGAAAGGCAGTTACAAAGCAAAGCAGTGTAACAACATACTATACTCTCTCGGATATTGAGGGAAATGTAATTGAACAGACACCGGAAAATGCTCAAGGAGCTGCAACATTCAATGTAAGCCAACTGATTCCGGGAATTACGGAAGGTCTTTGTCTTATGAAAGAAGGTTCAAGATATAAGTTCTTCGTTCATCCCGATCTGGCATACGGAACCAACGGAAGCGGACAGATAGAACCGAATCAGATGCTTATTTTTGAATTCGAAATTGTGTCCGTAAACAACTGATTACAGTATCGGAACAAAAGCTGGGACTGTCGAAGATAGCTCATTCTCCGGCAGTCTTTTTTATTTGAGAGCAACTTGAAAAACTGATATTTGTGAAGATTGGTTTTGAAAGTTGCTCTTGAACAAATCACCCTGTCTGACATTCTGTCTTTCCATTTCATCGTCAAGGCGTCTGAGATACATGTTTTTATCCGGAAACAATCTTGGGCTTGCAAGTCTGTGACTTGGAGTTTCACAGATAAGACGCTCTATGACTATATCGGAAGGAATTCTGCGCAAAAGATAAACAGTTCTCTGAATATGGCGCTTTGCACACGGAGCACTTACAAGCCCCCGTCTGTACATATCATACAATCTTGTATTGGCAGTAATGTTGAGGTTATGAATCTTTATGGCATCCGGATGTACCGAGTTGATTACATCTATTGTCCTGTCCAACTGAACCTGACCTTCATTGGGAAAACCGAGAAGAATATGTGTACACAGTTCTATGCCGAACTTCTTTACAAGTTTTGCAGCATCTATGCAACACTTTACATCATGGCCTCTGTTCATGGCCCTGAGAATTTCATCATCTCCGCTCTGAAGTCCGAGCTCGATTGAAACATTCAGCCCCCTTTCTCTGTAAGAGGAAATGAGTCTGAGTTTCTCTTCATCAATGCAGTCAGGCCTCGTTGAAATAATCAGTCCGTCCCAGCTGTACCCTTCGAGAGCACTTTCATAAATCTGCTTCAGTTTTGAAACAGGTGCAAAAGTGTTTGAAAAAGATTGAAAATAAAGAGCAAAATGTTCAGCCTTGTAACGACGGACAAGAAAACTCCGACCGCGTTCTATCTGGTCCTTGATATTGTTTATGTTTTTTTCGCCTATCAGGGAATCAATATCGTTTGTAAATGTACTCTTGTGGGAAAAAGAGCTTTCCTGAGTCCTCAGATATGCAGACGATGCGCCTTGGCTGTCACAGTAAACACAACCGCCCTCTTTACGGCACCCGAATCTGTTGGGACAGGAAAAATCGGCATCAACACCTACTCTGTAAATGCGGAAACCGTACTTTGATTCAAGGAAATCGGAATAAGAAAGATATCGATGATTTGTCACTTGAAAAAACTGTCTTTTATCCATGCATTACCGTTTGCAAAAGACTTGAAATCCATTTCTTTTTTGGATGGTAACTGCAAAGATGTAATCCAAAGGATACCGTCCTTACAGGCTACCCCTATCCCCCGGTCTTTTCTGAAGGCTACAACCTTTCCCGCGGGTTCTCCGTCGCATCTGTCAGGATTTTCACAATAGTCAAAACCCCCGTAAACTTGGCAAACGAATATGTCCTTACCAGATGCCTTTGCCATAGCTTTGGGCCATGGATAGACTGCACGGATTTTGCTGTGAACTTCTTTAACGGTTCTGTCAAAACATAATACGGAATCTTCCTTTTCAAGCATCCGACAATATGATACTTCCCCTTCCTGTTTATAAGGCTTGAGATAACCTTCAAAAACCTTTCTGAGAACATCCGGTACGAATTCTGCCGCCTTTTTTGCAACTTCTGAACTCAGAGACTGTGTTGTTTCACTTCCGTCAAGTTCAAAATCAAATCGTGAAAAAACATCACCTTCATCCATCTTCTCTCCAATAACCTGAATTGAGACAGATGCTGTTTTCAGAGAATTGAGGATGGTACTTTGTATAGGAGATGGACCTCTGAAAACAGGAAGTGCGGAAGGATGTACATTAAATGTACCGTTGGAGAAAAGTGCCAGAAATTTAGGTCCGAAAATCTTTCCGTAAGCAAATGATACAAGAGTATTCGCACCCAGAGAAGAAACAGCTTCTCTTGCTTCGGATTTAAGACTGTCAAACTGAAGAACCGGAAGCCTCAGCTCAAGTGCTGCCTTTTTGACAGGAGATGCAACCAATGCACAGGAACGCCCCTGCATTTTATCAGGTGCAGTAAGAACTCCTGCAACATCGAAAGATTGCGATAATTCTTTCAAAAGGGGAACTGATATTTCAGGTGTGCCTGCAAATAGAATTCTGTTCAAATTATTTTTTCTTTCCCCTTTTTCTGAAGCTTCTTATTTTGTATCTGTCCAGTACTTTTGTTCTGTCGTTTTCCGATAGCCTGTCCGTAAAAAGCTTCCCTTCAAGATGGTCATACTCGTGCTGTATTACTCTTGCAAGAAGGCCTGTTGCATGAACGGTAAACGGATGACCCTTAACATCCTGTGCCTGTACGGTTACTTCAAGAGGCCTGATGACATTGAAGTATTCTCCCGGAATACTCAGGCAACCTTCTTCATAAGGACCGGTCTCATAGGAAGTTTCGACAATCTGAGGATTGATGAATGCAGTTTTTATTCCTTCTGAAGGAATGGAAACGATGAAAAGACGACTCGGAACGCCTACCTGACACCCCGCAAGCCCTACACCGTCTGCCTCATCAAGAGTCTCATACATTGCATCGACAAGCATCTTCAATGCATCATCAAATTTCTTTACTTCTTCCGATTTTTCGCGGAGAACTTCATCTCCGTAAGTACAAATATCCAACATAGGAATCATGATAGACCAAAGGATGTCTTATTGCAATTACAGCAACTCCAACGGATCTACATCAACCTCCATGATAACAGAAGCAGGAAATTTAAGCTCTGACAGAACCTTATTCAGAGAACCTATGAGAAGCTGTATGTTTTTTCCTCTTAGAAGAACCTGATAACGGTAATACTCTCTGACTTTTTCTATGGAACATTCCTGAGAACCGAAAACCTCAAATCCGGACAATGACCGCCTCAATGCTGAAGCCAATGATTCCGAAGCATTTGACGCATCGCTTCTTTTCTTTGATCTGAATACAACATTTATCATTCTTGAATAAGGAGGAAAACCTGTTTTCCTTCTTATCTCCAGTTCTTTTGTGAAAAAATCATCGCATTTCAGTTGCGAGGCAAATTTTATTGCCGGATTATCGGGCATTCTGGTCTGAAAAACAACTTCCCCTTCACTGTCTGCACGACCGCTTCTCCCGCTGACCTGAACAAGCAGATCAAATGTTCTTTCCTCTGCCCGAAAATCAGGTATCAGAAGACCACTGTCCGCCATAATTATTCCAACAAGCTGTACATTAGGAAAATTCAAACCCTTTGCAACCATCTGAGTTCCTAGAAGAATCTGAATATTGCCGTTTCTGAAATCATCCAGAGTTTTACGGATGGCACTTCTGTCTGAAGATACCGTATCGGTATCCAGTCTGGCAGATCTGTATAACGGAAACAGACGGGCAATCTCAGCCTCCACCTGCTCTGTTCCGAATCCGGAGTACATAACATCCATTGAACCGCAATCGGGACACTGTCTGACAGGCTTGCGGTGATGACCGCAGTAATGACATACAAGCTCACCGCTCTTTCTGTGGTATGTCATTGCTATATCACAGTGGGGACATTTGAGCTCAAAACCACAGCTTTTGCAGTGAAAATAATAACTGAAACCTCTTCTGTTTAGAAACAGAATCACCTGTTTTTTTCTTGAAAGTACGGTGTTCATTTTCTCTATGAGAGCAGAACTGAAAATCCCTTTTTCTCCGCGCATATCTGCCAGTGTGATTTTCGGAACACATCCTCCACCTACGCGTGATGTAAGATTTATGCGTTTCATCTTATCGCTTTCATTCATCATGCTCCACGCTTCAAGACTGGGAGTTGCGCTTCCCATAAGAAGAATACCGTTGCAATCCGCAATTCTTTTCTGAGCAACCTGACGCGCATGATAACGGGGATCGTTTGAACTCTTGTATGAATTTTCATGTTCTTCATCGATTATTATCATTTTCAGGCTGTCACAAGGAGCAAAAACTGCACTTCTTGCACCAATCACAAGCCCGATCTCATTGTTTTTTATTCTCCGCCACTGAGTTATTCTCTGCGCATCCGTCAAGCCGGAATGAAGAATTGCAACATTGTTTTTGAATCGTTTCAGAACCTGCAGAGCAAGCTGATGTGTAAGTGTAATTTCGGGAACAAGATATATGACCTGACCACCCTTGTTTATCACTTCCTCCGCACAACGAAGAAAGACTTCCGTTTTTCCCGAGCCGGTAACACCGTAAAGATAAAAAAGCCCGTTCTCAGCACCTGTAATTTCAGCTACGGCATTCTGTTGTTCCGATGTCAATACAACTTCAGGACGGTCAATGCCCTGTTCGCTTTCTACTGCTCCGAAACTGACATCACGCCTTCCTCCCGGAATCATCGTATCAAGAACTTCACCCCGATGTGAAAAATAAAACTTCTCCATCCAAAGAGCAAGTTTCCATTGATATTCTCCGAAGATGGGCATTTTGTCCAAAACTCTGATTATGTTTCTGATTTTGAAATCACCTTCCGGTTTACTGTCGGATACTTTCAGAACATAGGCTCTGGTTTTTCGTTTCCCAAACGGAACGATTACCCTGACTCCCGGAACTACATTGAGTTTTTCATCATCAAAACCGTAGGTGAACTCAGTTTTAAGAGGCACCGGAACTGCACAGAGGGCGTATTTAATCATTTGGTGACAATCTTCAGATTAAGATATCTGGCAAGTTTCTGAAGATCTTCCCAGACAGGTCGTTTCAAAGACATATCCCTGAGAACAGCAGAAGGATGATATGTACAAATCATAGGGATTCTACTTTCGTAAAAACTGAATTTTCCCCTCAATTCAGCCATCGGAACATCATATTGTCCGGTCATTTCCGTTGAAGCAGGCTTTCCGAGACACAAAATAGCCTTAGGCTGAATCAACTCAATCTGCTGTCTGATATAATTCCTGCACGCAAGCTTTTCATCATCCTGAGGATCTCTGTTCTGAGGAGGACGACATTTTACTATATTTGCAATGTATGTATTTGTATCTCTGGAAAGCGAAATTGCCCTCAGCCATGCATCCAGATATTGACCGGATTTCCCAGTAAACGGACGACCGGTGTTATCTTCTGTTTCGCCGGGTCCTTCTCCTATGACCATAACATCGGGATGGTCCGGACAACCTTCTCCGAAAACAACATTCTTTCTTGTTGAAGAAAGTTTACATCTTCGGCAGTTCATAGCACATTGCTTCAGTTCTTCCAGAGACATATCAGAACATTCGTCTGTGTCGGAAATCTTGTTTTCTGAGGATACAACCGATGCAGTGCCCAAACCCATTATTTTTGAAGCTGTGCCGGAGAAATCCCGATTCGGCCGTTCTTTTATTTCCCTGCCGCCGAGAATATCTGCAAACATATCCAGCAACTTATCAGTCTTATTGAGAGCATTCTCAAGTACTGCCTTTCTGGCTTTTGTCTCATCGTCCATATTTTTCCTCAAACCACTGATACTCGTCAGAATCATAGCTTACACGCCACAAGTACAGACCGTCTGACGGAGCTGTTTTTCCGCAAAGGCTCCTGTCTTTCCCCTCAAGAACCTGTCTGAAATCTTCTGCATTCTTTCCGTTGAGAGCCATTTCAATCATAGTGCCTGTCAGAGAACGCACCATATGGTACAGAAAAGCATTTCCGCATACTCTGTACACAAGAATATCCTCATTAAATTCCGATTTTGTAAAAAAGAATTCAGACTCGTAAATATCACGCACTTTACTAGGACATATATCCTTACTGCATGCAAATGTTGTGAAGTCATGCGTTCCGATAATCTGTTCTGCAAATGAATTGAGCACCTCAATGTCCGGAAACTTTTTAAGGCAGGTAATGAGACCATCGTCAAAGGCATCATGACCAGGGTTGACTTTGCAGAAATATCTGTACTCCCTTGCCATTGCACTGTATCTTGCATGAAAACTTCTACCGGCCTCCCATGCTTTTTTTATCCTGACCTGAACCGGAAGCAATGCATTAAGAGCAGGACGGAAAGCTTCAGCAGGAATTGTGCAGTCGTCTATTTCCGCATGAGCTGTCTGACCCCATGCATGGACTCCGCTGTCAGTTCGACCGCTGCCGCAGACTTCAACATCATTCTGTCCTGTAAACTGTTTTACAGCCTCCAGAATTGTCTGCTGAACCGAAACGCCGTTATCCTGACTCTGCCAACCGCAGAATGAACGCCCGTCGTAAGATACTATGAGACCTATGCGTCTTCTTCCTTCAGGGGCATCGAATTTTTCCGGGCGTTTCCAATCCTCTCGTGACATTTATTCTCCGATTGAAATCACTCAAAGTAAATCTTAATTACCGACGGCTTTGTAAAAATTGATATTTCGGAAAGGTTTATGTAATCCTTAAGCTCTGAATAATCTGCAGTAACAACAGCAGATGCAACACCTTTATCATGAACATCGGAAAAATCAGCAAATAATTTAACCTTACTCACATCCAACAGATAAATCTGTTTCTCGGAACCCTTTATCACGACAGAAGCGGATTCCGGAACAATGCTGGTAGGAACATAACCTTTTGGCATAACAATCTGAAGGGGCATTGTAACCACTCTCTCCCCTTCAGCCTCAAAGACCACAAAAGCATAAATGAAAATTGCAAAGAGCAGACAGAGAATTTTTACCTGCCAGTTCTTCAGAATACCTGCGGAGGCTTTTTCAAACTTCATAAGAATCCTCCTTAAGATCAAGCTGAATATCCAGATTGTTGAAGATTGCAAGCAATGTATTTTTGATTACTTCCGAAGAGAGGTTGTAATAGAGTTTTGCATTGTATGCAAGTGACATTGCACCCGTTTCTTCCGAAACAATCAAAACGGCAGAATCGGATTCCTCTGCCATTCCAAGTCCTGCCCTGTGTCTTGTACCGAAAGACTGTCTGATATCTGTTTGGGCGGAAAGAGGCAGATAACAACCTGCCGCAACGATTTTTGAACCCTGAATAATCATTGCTCCGTCATGAAGAGCAGTATCGTAGTCGAATACAGTTACTATAAGAGCTGTGGAAATATCGGCATTGAGCTTAGTGCCGCTTTCTATGATGTTTTTTATGGAAACACTTCTGGGAAAAACAATCAGTGCACCTCTTTTGGACTGAACCAGCCGTTCACAGGCACTTATGACACTGTCAACCATTTCAGCTGATGTGTGATTTGTTCTCACATTGAAGAATTTGCTTCTTCTTGTAAAACCGGGGGCAAAGGCGCGTCTTAGTTCCGGCTGATACAAGACGCAGAGAAAAACAATCAGCGGCAGTGAAAGTGTTTCAAGCAGTCTGACCAGTATATCAAGTTTGAAAATATAGCTGACAAGGTAAACAATCATGTAGGATAGAAACAGCTTTGCCAACTGAGAAGCCTTATTATCCACCAGCGTGTTGTAAAACAGATACAAAACAACCGAAATAAACAGAATCTGTACAACCGCTTTAATGATTTCAACTGTCACATCAACACCTCTTTATCCTTCGGATGTTCATTATAAACTATTTGAGTGTACTACTTAAAGACCAAGTTTAAGCATTTGAGCAGAAGAAGAAAAAGAACCGGTACTTTTGACTTTTGCCGAACATATACTGCTGCAAGAGCACCCTCTGTCTAAATCAGCCTTGAGTTTTGCCGCAACTTCATCAAGCTTTTCAAGTGTAACTGAAAGAACAGTATTTCTTCTTTTCAGATACAGTTCATCCGATAACCCGTAAAGCGATCTTCTGAAAGCTTCAAAACATATGGCCTTGGGAATCATAGGTTTCAGTTCCTTACCTATTATTGTTACAACGGTACTGTCCAACTCCTTCTGTGAAATTCTGTAAGAAAGAGCATCCCTGAAAAGCCTGAATGTATTGTCAATCTGAGGATCTCTGTAACTGGACATTGACAGGATTCTTTCCTGCATATCCAGATGACATTCTGCACCGTAGGCACCGTTCTTGCTTCTGACTGCATCAAACAGATAATTTCCGCTGACAATTGAGCAATAAAGCGAAATTTCTGCAAGAGCAGCATCATCCGGACAGTCAACAGCAAAAGCAAGAGCATTGTAGGCAGGGCCCCCGGAAACTGCAATTTTCGTGTTTTTATATTGACGAATGAAATCCCTATCCGACTCCGGCTCAATCAACTCTTCTGCAGATAAAGGAAAACTGTCAATGAAAACACCGGATTCGGATAGATTCTTTTCAAGATCAGAGTCTTCACAACCCAACTGCATTGTCATTCTGTTTTTAACAAAAACCCTGTCATGAAGAGCCTTGAGCACAGCTCCGAGTTGTTTGTTTTCCTTCATCAGTTTTTTCAGGAAAAGATAACTGCGGGTACCCATTGTATAATCTGCTTCTTTTTCTATTGCCGAAAGTGACGACCTTGCATGTATGGTTGCAAAAGCATTTGCAGATTCAAGATATTCCGATTCAATGTCGGTGATAATATCTATGAGAGCCGCTCTGATTCTCTTTTCGTCCGAAAAATCCGTATCTGAAAGCAGCTCGGAAACAATACTCATAGCATCTGAAACATCTTCCTGCAAGGCACGGGTACGCACAAAAACAACACTTAGGGGATTCCCGTCCGTTTTCGTTGCACAAGAGTAAACCATATTGAAGTCACCGGTATATTTCTTCACCAAAGTACCCATCTGAGAATAGTTATGCTTATCCGTATCCGCCATCTGCATGAAACGAATCAGAAGCGGCAACAGTTTTTTATCTTCTTCTTTCAGGGCCGTCACATCAAAGGCAAGATTTATATAACATATACCGCGGGTAACGATTTTCATGAATTTTACCGGAACTCCGTTTACATCAACTTCTTCCATGTCCAGTTCCGGAATCCGGTTAGGCATATCTGCTCTTGTAATTTTGGGAATTACCGCAAGTTCTTCTTCTGTATCCTCGGTATTTGCATAGACTTCAAAATCTTTCTGAAATACATTTAGTTTTTCCATTTTCCTGCATTTCTCATCAAGAATCGTCTGAAGTCTGTTATCGTACTCTGAATCACTCTTTACTGTAAGAAGACATCTTCTGTGATTTTCTATCAGATTTTTGCGAATCCAGTTTTCAAGGAATGACGGAGTTTTAACATCCTCTTTAAGTCTCTGAAGAAGTGCATAGTTATCAAGTCCTTTTTCAGGTTCGATTCCGCGCAACCAATAACGCGCAGCCCTCATGGCAACCAATACACCGAACGGATCGCCGGTTCCCTGAATCTCCCGTATCTTGAAAGCCTGCCTTTTCAATGATGCCTGTACGGCATCCTTATCCAGCCCGTCAGTTACAATCTTTTCCAAAGTAGAGATAATGAAATTCTCAATTTCGTTTTCCTTATCGGGTTTTGCATCAACAAAACCTACCATGAAAGGAATATAAGGAAACTCGCTGTCCATACCGCAGACGGGATTTAGGTCTGCACCAAGTTCCGATTCCGTTACGGCTTTATAGAGAGGTGCTCCGGGATTGCCCAGAAGAATATCCGTAAGCATGGATACTGTAAGACTTTCGTATGGTTCGGCTGCATTTGTCAGCCAAGTCATCACAACACTGTTTGCATCTTTTGTAGGGCAGTATTGAAGGTCTCTTTCATCTTTTACATCCGGTAAAACCATGTCCGATGGTCTGGTATATAGTTTTCTTCCGGTCCATCTTGAATCATTTTCAGGACCAAGATACCGCTCTTCAAGACGCTCAAAATACTTTTCAATTTCTATATCTCCGTAAAAGAAAAGTCTGCAGTTTGCAGGACTGTACCAAAGCCTGTATCTTTGCAGATATTCTTCATAGGTCAAATCTGCAATGAACTCCGGATTGCCGCCGCTGTCATATTCATATCCGGTACCTTTGAAAAGCTTGTTGATGCTGTAGGCGGCAACAATCGAATCTTCCGAGCTTCTTGCACCCCGCATCTCATTGAACACAACACCGTCAACCTTTCCGTTGAAGAATCTCACTCCTTCCTGTTCAAATGATTCCCGTCTCAGAAGCGGTTTGAAAACAGCATCCGAGTAAATGTCAAATATGATATCAAAATCTTTCTTCAAAGGAGAAGAAAACGGATACATTGTCTTGTCGTAAAATGTCATTGCATTCAGAAATGTATTCGGACTTGAATTATACACTTCCGTAAAAGGATCTTTGACCGGATATCTTTCCGAACCGTTCAATACTGTATGCTCGATAATGTGTGCAACTCCTTTACTGTCCTGAGATGGTGTTGCAAATGTAAAAGCACAGGTCATTTCGGTACTGTCGTTTTTAATGAAAAGCACCTCCATTCCCGTTCTGTCATGACGGTAAAAATATGCAGTTCCGTTATACTCTTTCATCGGAGAAGTTCGTAAAAGTTCAAACATATAAAGCCTTTATTATTGAATAGATTATTGATGCAAAGTTTAAATAGGAATCTTCAAGAGCCTTTTCTTCAGTATTACCGAATCCATTGGAAAAAATTCCCCTGATGTCGGAAATCAATTGTCCGGTTTTCAAATCATAAAATCTTACAGTTCCCTCGGATGTTACCGCAATGTTTCCTGTTCTCGATGCTGAATAATCCGAGTATCCCACTCTGCTTATCAATGCGTAATCGCAATCCGGATTTGTTTTTTTAATGGCTTTCAGCACTTCTTCATCAGTATCTTCGGGACGGGATTCGAGAACAAATGATTTAATATCTTCTTCACTGAACCGTTCTGTAAAAAAAGAGTTTATCAAATCAGATTTTATGTAGTTTCCGTCAACCGACAATTCAAATGAAGACAGCGCAATTTCAATATCGGCATAGTTTACTTTATATTCAAACAGAATTGCCTTATCCGATATTGCTTCTTTAATGGTATTCGCAGCCGATTCAGATACTCTGGCAAGTTCTCTCAACTCCTTGTCAAAGTCAAATGAAAACACAACAGCTCCCTGTTTTGCAATTGCGTGGTTTTCCGGAGAGAAAACAATTGTTCCGCCGTTGTCTGTAGAATAGACAAAACTGTCTTCATAAACAAATTTTCTTGAATCAAGAGCTTGATACGATGCCCTTATCGGTGCATTTATGACTCTGGACGGAATCAGTGAAGACTTTCTTTTTACACTTACAGTGCAGCTTGCTTCAGACGGGTTTTCCTCTACAACAGTCATGGAAGTCGATGACAGAACTTCCAGTATTTCCTGCATTATAAATGCAAATGAATATTCGTCATCTATCTGCGTCAGCGGGTATGAGAGCACCATGGATTCAATGTATTTTTTCAGACCGAGAATATCCTGATTCGATTTGATGAGTTCATCTCCTTCAAGTATCAGTCTTTCCGCTTCAGAAGCCATCTCACTTTCCTTGAGCATTGCTTCGCTTCTATATTTATTCAGAGTCTGATTTTTTCCCAAAGCCAAAAGGTAAACCATGTACTGACCATCTTCAAGAACCTGATACTTCTCAACAACTTCAAAATCAAAGGAAGCAATTTTTCCGCTTCTTGAAAGTTCTCTGTAACTTTCTGTAGTCGGCTCATTGCCTATATATGCAAACAGTCTGTTGTTTATATCAGTATAGGCAAGAAGCAATGCCTGTCTTTCATTTGCAGATTGTCCGACTCCTACAAACGCTGTTTCAGAATGATTGGCTTTTGACTGAGGTTTGAAATACCATGAAGGAGCGTTGATCTTGCTTCCTGAAACGGTAGCACAGCTAACAAGTATCCCTATGAGAATTAAACTGAGCAGAATCATCTTTCTTTTCATGCTTTCAATCAACTATAAAACATTTTAGAGCAACTTGCAAAACTCCTTTTTAATTCTCAGGCGTTCTTTGAACCCGCTAAATGATAGTGTAAAGAGGTACTTTCAAAACTTCTATCAGAAAAAAAGTTAAAAATATCATAAATCGTAAAAATAGTGTCATTTTGACTCAGAATTTCTCTAAGAAATATGGTCTGATTTCGGAATATAACACTGAGAGGTTGCCGATGAAACACTTTTCAGTGATTATTGTTTTTGCTTTTTTTATACTGATACTTGCATCATGCAGTGAACAAACAGGTTCCGGTACACTGAAACTGACTATTCAAACAGAGTCCAAATCAATTATTCCTCCTTCTGATGCAGGGCGTATTATCAAATACACAGTCACGGGAAAGGGGCCCGGAAACAAGGTATTCACAGAGAACTCAAACTCCAAAACCATAACGGTTGAGGGAATTCCCAACGGCACTTGGGAATTGGAAGCCCACGGACTTTCAGACAAGGGGCAAATAATTGCTTCCGGTCAGAAAACCATTTCTTTCTCGGGTTCGGATTCTTCGGAAATAATCCGCATTGTCAAAACTGTCGGCAAAGGAAATTTATCAATTCAGCTGAACTGGGATTCTGATATCGCCAAACCGCAACTGAAGTTTTTCATAGACAATCTGAATACAGGGACAAGTACGGATTATTCCGTAAATCTGTCAAGCGGAGAAGAAGAATACACCCAAACCTTCAGTAATCTCGAATCGGGCTATTATCTTGTCCGAACCGTTCTGTACGATGACGGAGTAAAAAAAGCCGGAAGCTGTGAAGCTTTCAGTATCATCAACGATTACACCACGGAAGGCAAACTGTCACTCAAAGTAAATACAACTGACAATCAGGAAGATATGAAACTCAGTCTTCCGGAATCCGGAGCAGACTATCTGAATGCAGGACTTCAGAAAATGGAAAACAGTCTTGTTATAGACGAATCTTACAAAGTGAATTTATCACTGTCAAACAGTATGAATTCAAATGACAGGATTCTTATTGCATGGTATGTGGACGGAGAAAGGAAAACCGACTTTGCCGATTTAAACGGGAATGTTTCTTCTTTCTCTTTCTCTGCGCTCAAGGGGCGCCACATAATCAATGCAGTTCTTTTTGATTCAACATCTCAGACTTGTGCAAGTGCAAGAATCAGATACACAGGATGTACTGATGAAACCGAGGGAACCGCTGTTTTTTCAGCAACAATCGACAGTAAAAAACAACAGAAAATCAAGTTGGATTCAACAACACGGATTGGAGTTTTACCTGACGGAAAATTCATTGTTTTAACACCGAAACTTAATACACTTCAGCTGTGTCATGTTTCGGGGGCATCTCTTGTTACGGAAACATCCGGAACTTATACAAACACAATGGAAAACTTTTCATGTATTTCGGATGCCACTTTGTTGTATTCCAGTGCTGCTTCGCCTTATTTCATAATTGTAAGCAATTATACAAATGTTCATTTTTTTCATTATAATGCAAAGAATAACATTATAGAGCCTGCCACTTTCCTCAATGACGATTCAGTTGTTGAATTCATAGGAAGTTTTGTGCCGGATATGTCGGTTTTTAAAAACATAAATCAGGCAAGTATTGTATCAAACAGTGACGGAACATCAAGTTTGCTCTTTACCGATTCTTATGCATACGAAATATTTTCATGTGTATGCACGGACAAAGGAGTGAAACCACAGAAATACATCATCTTCAAACCTGACGGAGGTCCTGAATGTTCAGCATTTGCCGCATTTAATCAATCCATCGTATATTGCGACGGTATCAATCTTAATCAGGCAGATTTCGACGGAAAAACTGCTTCATCCGTATGGAAAAGTACTTCTCTTTATGATGCAGAAAATCCTTTCAAAATCTTTTATGTGAACAATACAAATATTCTCATGGGCTATTCCGACAGAATCAAGAGAGTCCAACTTAATGCTTCTTCTGGCACTTTCAGTTTTCTTTCCGATGAAATGATAAGCGTTTCCGATTTATGTCTGACACCCAATACTTCCTATATGTATGCCTGTAACTCTCAGGGGAAACTTTACAGCTATGCAACCGACTACGACGGTGTTTTCAAACAACTTGATGTTTATTCGGCTTTTGCTTCTTTCGTTCAGGTTGTTTCAGATTCCGATAATGTAATTGCTCTTACCGAAAACGGGTCACTCTACTTGTTTGACATTGCCAAGGAGGAAATATGAAAAAACTCTTTTTTATTCTGATTATGAGTTTGTACTGTATGTCTGTCTTCGCTTCTTTTCAGGTAGGTTCCGGGTTGGATTTAGGAACGGCACAGGATTTTATCGTCAAGTCTAAAGGTTACAGTATAAACGGTGATGTCAGGATAAAACTGACGGATTCCTTTGAAGCCAGAACCGTTGCAGGACTGACAAAAAACAACAGTGCACAATTGATTGAAATCGGTGTTTTTGCAGTTTACTACCCTTTTGTAAACCGCGGTATGTTTGCCGGTCTTTCTTTGTTTCAATTCGGTTTTGTAAAACCGCTTTCGATTCTTTCAAAGAACATGGTTTCTCTCAATGAAATTATTCTCGGATGGACAATAAATACCAAGAAAGGTTTTTATGTTGAGCCGTCAATAACCATAAGGGATCCCTCCGGAGCTTTTTCGGATGAATATTCACTTTTAAAAGGTGCTTTTGCCTGTTATGGAACATTCAGAATTCACTTGAATGCAGGCTGGAAATTTACATTTGACAAGGAGACGCAAAAATGAAGGGAAAAATGTCAAAACTGTTTAATAACTCTTTATGTATTCTGATTTTACTTTCGCTCATATCTTGTAATTTGAATTTGGAAGAAGTCAGAAAATCCTCTGTTACGGATGGGGCTGTTCGTTCTGCTGTTGCCCGTTGTATCGAAGAAGAACTGAAAACTCTGGAAGGATATACGGATGAAGATGTCTCAGAACTTCTCAATGCAAAAAACATGAGCGGAAAGGATATTGTTCAAAAGGCTCTCGGAGAAGAAAACGGAGAGGCTTATCTGGATTTCTGTTATGCCGCAAATCAAACCAGAATGAATAATGACTCCTCTTACATAATGAACTCGGCAAAAGACCTTATGGGCATTGAAACTTACAATGAGCTGAAGAACGAAATAGACAACTATGAAAAAGGCATCAAAGGGTGGGCTTCTGAGGCTGTAAAGGATGTTCCTCCGGACCAGCAGGAAGCTTTTTACAAGGACTTAAAAGCTCTTGTTGTAAAAACTACCGTCATGCTTGTTGCAGCCTTTGTTTATGTTGCTGTTCCTCCTACAATAGTATGGGGAAAGGTTGCAGCCGGCGCCGCTCTATCAATCGGTGCCGGGTTGGCGGCAGGAATCGTTATGGATGTTTACGGTTATTTTTCCAAGGGAATATCTCCCAGTCTTATCAATCTTGAAGAAGGAGAATCTTACGAAGATCTTTCATTTGAAGACTGGGTTGCAAAACTGAAGGAAAGCTCAATGGCTACTTACGCAATGGCATCTGCCGCAACTTCCTTTATAACAAGCTCCGGAATGAATAAAGTCACGGGAGCCATTGTCCTTGGAATCTTTACGATTTACAATGCAACTTCTGCAATCGCAGATATGAAGAAAACCTACAACTTGGACGCATAAAAGTATATACTGGTTTTATGTCAGTATTTTTAAAAGTTTTAATGATGGCTGTATTCGGTCTGGTTATCTTCGGAAGGCAGTATTTCACATCCGATGTTTTATACTGGTCAATGTATTTTGTCCTTTTTGCATTGATTCCGTTTCTTTGGATGTCCATGTATCGTGTTTCGAAGAAAAAGGCTGCACAGGTTCTGGGTAAAGATGAACTCGGATACAATGTCAATGTCGGTATGGTACCGGTAAAAACAGAGGATGACCTTATCAGGGGAAGATTCTGCATAGATGAAAATGAGCTGAAACTTGTTGCAAAGAAAGGAAACATCTACTCCGTTATCTGGTCTGCTAAAATCAAGGATATTGAATCAGCTGGATTCGGTACCGTAGCTGGTGTAAGAAAGGGCTTTACGCTTCATTTCAAAAAATCTGAAGTATCATTTGTCTCTGAACAGGCAAACAAGGACAGAGATTCATTTTACAAGGCTCTGGGTTGGAAATAAATCAGCCATATTTATCAAGTATCGGGATTCCGGATATAAGCAAAATCCCGATACTCCTCTTCCAGATTATTTAATTGTCTTTGAAAGAGCTTCTTCTTTGATATCTTTTATGAAATCCTCAAGCTTCATTGCACCCAGATCTCCGGCAGTACGATGTCTGGGAGATATGGTATTGTTTTCAATATCCTTATCACCGACGATAATCATATAAGGAATCTTCTTCAGCTGAGCTTCACGGATTTTCTTTCCGATTTTCTCGTTTCTGCCGTCAACTGATACCCTGAAACCGTTTGCCTCTATCTGTGCTTTGATTGAATCGGCATAATCCGCAGCACGGTCAGTGACCGGAAGAATTATAACCTGTTCCGGAGCAAGCCAAAGAGGGAACGCTCCTGCGAAATGTTCGGTAATGATTCCGAAAAATCTTTCTATTGAACCGTAAACAACACGATGAATCATAACCGGTGTCTGTCTGTTTCCGTCACTGTCTATGTATTCAAGGTCAAATCTTCCCGGAAGCTGATAGTCAAGCTGAATTGTTCCGCACTGCCATACACGCCCCAGACAGTCTGTCACATGGAAGTCAAGTTTAGGTCCATAGAAAGCACCGTCTCCGGCATTAACCTCATAAGTTTTTCCGATAGAAGTAATTGCATCAGCCAGAGCGTTCTCGGCCTTTTCCCAATCTCCTCTTGTTCCGATATGATCTTCAGGCATAGTTGAAAGAACAATCTTATAAGGAAGATTGAATACGCTGTACATCTCGTCAAGAAGCTTTGTGATTCTTACAACTTCGCTCTGAATCTGTTCTTTTGCAAGCAGGATATGAGCATCATCCTGAGTAAATGCACGCACACGGAACATTCCGTGAAGAGAACCGCTGGCCTCATGTCTGTGGACATTTCCCAATTCACCGTATCTCAAAGGTAATTCTCTGTAGCTGTGAGGCTCAAGAGAGTAAACCAGTATTGAACCCGGACAGTTCATAGGTTTGATGGCGTAATCTTCTTTTTCTATTACGGTTGTGTACATATTTTCTTTGTAGTGATCCCAGTGTCCTGAAGTCTCCCAAAGAGTTCTTTTCATAATCTGGGGAGTCTGGATTTCAAGATAATCCCACTTCTTGTGTTCCTGTCTCCAAAAGTTGATAAGCTCATTTTTTACAATCATTCCGTTATGAAGATAGAAAGGGAATCCCGGAGCTTCATCTCTGAATGCAAACAAACCCAAATCTCTGCCGATTTTTCTGTGATCACGGCGTTTGGCTTCTTCAATTCTCTCTATATAAGCATCAAGCTCTTCTTTGCTCTGAAATGCAATTCCGTAAATTCTCTGAAGAGTTTCTCTGTTGGAATCACCTCTCCAATATGCAGCGTTACAGGATAAAAGCTTGAAGGCATTTTGCTTTACTCTGCCTGTATTATCCAGATGAGGTCCTGCACAAAGATCCGTAAATTCTCCCTGTGAATAGAAAGAAATAGGAACGCCTTCGGGAAGGTCATTGATAAGTTCAACCTTAAACGGTTCCTCTCTGTCTTCCATATACTTGATGGCTTCTTTTCTGGGAAGTTCAAAGCGTTCTATTGCAAGTTTTTCCTTGCAAATCTTTTTCATTTCTTCTTCGATTTTTTCAATATGCTCAGGTGTAAATGCAAACGGTGCAAGAGTATCATAGTACCAGCCTTCTGCAATTGAAGGTCCTATTGCCAGCTTGATTTCAGGCCAAAGTCTCTTGATAGCCTGAGCCATAATGTGTGAACAAGTATGCCAATACGTATGGCGGTACTCGTCGTTTTCAAATGTGTATCTGTTACCTTCAGACATTTTTTTCTCCTCTTACGTAAAGGTTTTACTATTCTATATTTTAAAGGATAAAAAATAAAGGCGTCCCTTCCGGAACGCCTTAAAGTATCTCAGATGCATCAGCCCTTGAAAGGAACCTTTGCACTGTAACTTGTATGAAGAAGCTCGTGAGCCTTATGTGAGTTCGGCTTTTCGAGGAACTTGTCATACAGATCCTTAATCTGAGGATTATTGTGTGACTGTCTGACCTGCTGTCTTTCATCTTCAGAATAAAGAGCATTTGCTCTCTTCTGCTTGTATGTATCAACAATATCAAGACCTTCATTAGGAAGGAAACACTCACGGACATAAGGCTGACCGCCACCGGCTACACAACCGCCCGGGCACCCCATGATTTCGATGAATGTATACTTGCTCTTGCCTTCACGGATCTGGTCCATAAGAACCTTAGCATTCTTCATTCCTGAAGCAACTGCAACTGAAATCTCATTGCCGTTGATGTTAAGTGTAGCTTCCTTGATTCCGTCAAAACCGCGGACTGCTTCAAACTTAATTGCTTCATGTTCTTTTCCTGTAAGTGCAAAGTATGCTGTTCTGAGAGCAGCTTCCATAACACCACCGGTTACACCGAAGATTACTGCAGCACCTGTGTAATCACCGACAATATCCATATCAAACTGCTCATCAGGGAGCTTTGTAAACTGGATACCGCTTCTCTTAATCAGGCGACCGAGTTCTCTTGTTGTAAGAACTGCATCAACATCCTTAAGACCGTTTGTTACAAGCTGTTCTCTATCCTTCTCGTACTTCTTTGCAGTACAAGGCATAATAGAAACAACGAACATATCCTTAGGATCTACACCGATTTTCTCTGCATAGTAGTGTTTGAGGATTGCACCCTGCATTTCATGAGGGCTCTTGCAGCTTGAAAGATGATCAAGCTGATCTCCGTAGTAGTATTCTGCATAGTTGATCCAACCGGGTGAACAGGATGTAATCATAGGAAGAACGCCCTTGTTCTTTATTCTGTCAAGAAGTTCATTTGCTTCTTCCATAATTGTAAGGTCAGCTGCAAAGTTTGTATCAAAGACCTTCTTGAAACCAAGACGTCTGAGCGCTGCAACCATCTTACCTGTCACAGGTGTACCTACCGGCATACCGAACTCTTCACCAAGAGCTGCTCTTACTGCAGGAGCTGTCTGAACAACAACATACTTACCGGCCTTGAAAGCCTCATCGACTTTGTCGATTTCGGAATTTTCCATAAGAGCACCTGTAGGACAGACGCTAACACACTGACCGCACTGGATACAAGGTGAATCTGCAAAGCTTCTGTTTTCTGCAGGAGCTACGATTGTCTTGAAACCACGGCCTTCAAAACCAAGAATTCCGTTTCCGTGTGCGTTGGCACAACGTGCAATACAGCGTCCGCAGAGAATACACTTGGAAGTATCTCTTACGATTGCCGGAGCAACTCTGTCCAATGTAACAGGAGTCTTTGCTCCTTCGTACATGTTTTCTCTTGCACCTGTAAGGCGTGCAACATGGAGAAGTTCACATTTCTCGTTCTTGTCACATTCCTGACAGTTTCTGTTATGGTTTGAAAGAAGAAGTTCAACTGAAGCTCTTCTTGCAGCAACTGCCTTAGGTGAAGAAATTCTGATTTCCATACCTTCTGCTACAGGATATACACATGAAGCTACCAAACCTCTGGCACCTGTTGCCTCAACAAGACAAACACGGCATGAACCACGGTTACATTCACCATGGTTGTATGTGCAAAGTGACGGAATTTCATATCCGCACTGTCTTGCAGCTTCAAGGATTGTAAGACCTGCTTCTACCTGATAAGGAACACCTTCAATTTTGATATTAACTAATGCCATAATTCTCGTCCTCCCTTATCATTTCTTGTCAATTGCGCCGAACTTACATGTGCTCTGACACATACCGCACTTGATACACTTATCCTGATCAATCTTGAACGGGCTCTTGATTACACCGCTGATTGCACCTACAGGACAGTTGCGTGAACATGCGCTGCAACCCTTACACTTAGCCGGATCAATTTCATATCTCATGAGTTTCTTACAGACCTTAGCAGGACACTTCTTGTCAACAATATGAGCAATGTATTCATCTCTGAAGTTTGCAATTGTTGAAAGAATAGGGTTTGCAGCTGTCTGACCGAGAGCACAAAGTGAACCGGCCTTAATTGTAGCAGCCAGCTCCTCAAGCTTTGAAAGGTCTTCCATTGTTCCCTTTCCTTCCGTAATCTTTGTAAGGATTTCGAGAAGTCTCTTTGTACCTACACGGCAAGGAGAACACTTTCCGCATGATTCGTCGCAGATGAATTCCATATAGAACTTTGCAACATCAACCATACAGTTGTCTTCATCCATAACGATTGCGCCGCCTGAACCCATCATTGAGCCACGGGCTACAAGGTTATCAAAGTCAATTTCCGCATCAAGATCTTTTTCAGTAAGACATCCGCCTGAAGGACCGCCCGTCTGAATGGCCTTGAATTTTTTACCGTTGGGAATTCCACCTCCGATATCGTAAATCAGTTCTCTGAGAGTCGTTCCCATAGGAACTTCTACAAGACCTACATTGTTGATCTTTCCGCCGAGGGCAAATACCTTTGTTCCCTTGGACTTTTCCGTTCCGCAGGAAGCAAACTGTGCAGCACCGTTTCTGAGGATATAAGGAACCATTGAGAGAGTTTCTACATTGTTGACAATTGTAGGACAATCCCAAAGACCTTTAACTGCTGGGAAAGGTGGTCTTGGTCTAGGCATACCGCGCATACCCTGAATTGAGTTGAGCAATGCAGTTTCCTCACCGCAGACAAATGCACCGGCACCCGGTCTGATGTGACAGCGGAATGAAAAGCCTGTTCCGAGGATGTTGTCTCCGAGAAGCCCCATTTCCTCAGCCTGCTTAATACCGATTTCAAGTCTGTGAATTGCGATAGGATATTCAGCTCTGACATAGAAGTATCCGTTCTGTGCACCGATTGCATAACCGGCAATTACCATACCTTCAATAACTGCAAGAGGGTTTCCTTCAAGGATTGATCTATCCATGAATGCACCCGGGTCACCTTCATCACCGTTACAGACAACATACTTTGTTCCATCCGGCTGATCCTTTGCAAACTGCCATTTTCTTCCGGTAGGGAATCCTGCACCGCCACGGCCTCTGAGACCTGATGCAAGAACTTCATTGATTACATCCTGTCTATCCATCTGAAGAGCTTTTGCAAGACCTGCAAATGCACCTGAACCAAGAGCTTCGTTGATATCTTCAGGATTGATTCTTCCACACTGTTCAAGAGCGATTCTGCGCTGCTTTTTGTAGAAGTTGATATCATCCTGTTTTACAACCTTTTTCTGTGTTGCAGGATCAACATAAAGAAGTCTTTCAACAACTTCGTTGCCGATAAGATCTTTTTCCACAATCTCTTCTACATCTGCAAGTGCTACACCCTTGTAAAGAGTATCTTCAGGATAAATCTTTACGAAAGGACCCTGTGAACAGAATCCGAAACAACCTACCTGATTGACTGTGATTTTATCTGAAAGACCCTTTTCCTTTACAAGTGTTTCAAATTTTTCTCTGATTTCTTTTGAATTGGATGAGAGACATCCTGTTCCTCCGCAAAGAACAACAGCTCTCTTGCCTGATGTTCCTGAGAACTTTGCTGCAAGGCATGCACTGCATTCCTGCTGTTTTGTCTTCAATTCTTCAAAGTTCTTAATCATTTGGCGCCTCCCTGTGCTTTGAGTTCCTCAATGATTTTAGGAACAGCGTTAACTGCAACTTTTGGATAAACCTTTCCGTTTACAGATACTGCCGGTGCAATACCACAAGCACCAAGACATCTGAGAGCATCAAGAGTAAACAATCCGTCAGGAGTTGTCTCTCCGGGTTTGATACCCAGAATCTCAGAGAACTTATCGATAACCTGTTGAGCACCCTTTACATAACAGGCCGTACCCAGGCAGCAACCGATGACATACTTTCCCTTTGGATTGAGTGAGAAGAATGAATAGAAAGTTACGACACCGTAAATTTCCGCTACGCTTATTCCGGTGTTCTTGGAAACAAGTTCCTGAACCTCCAACGGAATATAGCCGTATTCTCTCTGGATGTCACTCAGAATCATCATCAAAGGAGTATTCTCATTAACGTATCTTTTGCAGATTTCGTTAATTTTAGCTACTGCTACTTCGCTTAAATGAGCCATTAATAACCTCCAAATATAGTTTTCAAATAACAGTATTTTTATCATACTTTCAATATCGATAAAACGCAACCTCAATACCTTCAAAATCCGCGATTAAGTGTACATAAACACATAAATTATCGTTTCTGTAACGAAAAATGGAATTATATGGCGGAGGAATATATGAAAACCAAACCTGTTTTAATGATAATCCTGCTTCTAAACCTGATGTTGTCAGTATCCTGCGATTTTCCTTTTTCCGATTCCGGGAAAAAAAACGGGCAAGACAGAACATTTACAGTTGTAACATGGAATGTTCAGAACATCTTCAATGCTGTCGATGACGGAAATGAATATGAAGAATACCGTACGGAATCCGGTTGGAATGAACGCAATTACAAGGCAAGGCTGGACAATCTTGCTACTGTATTTTCATATTTTGAGGCAGATACCGTCGTACTAAACGAAATTGAAAACTCTTCCGTAGTTCAAGACATCATAACAAAACTGAACGATTATCCTTACTGCTGTACGGCCGCAGAACCGCACGGTGCCATTAACACGGCTGTTATCAGCAAATATCCTATAGTCAGTTCATCTGTCCATTCCGTAACAGGAACACGCCCGATTCTTCAGGCAGACATTGAAACACCCAACGGACCTGTCAGGATTTTTGCAGTACATGGAAAGTCCAAAAGAGATTCGGAAGCATCTTCACGCCAAAAAAGATTGTCTATGGGACAGACTCTTGCAATGGTTTCCGAGCATAATGATGAATGTATGGTTATATTGGCAGGGGATTTCAATGAGGACATAGACGAGAACAACATCTTCTGTGATATAAGATTCGGAATTTCAGATGCTCCGATTAAGATAAGCTCTTCCTACGGTTCATCCTTTTGGTATGAACCTTTTGCAGATCCGGAAATGGACTTCAAATGTGACGGAACTTATTATTACAACAGTACATGGTCACACTATGACCACATAATCTGTTCTTTTTCTCCGAATTGGTCAATCAATGATGCAGAAATAATCTACAGGGGTATTCTGCTCACATCTGACGGTAAACCCAACAGCTTCAGCAGAACATTATTGACCGGAGTATCCGATCACTTGCCTGTTTTACTGCGTTTTGATTATTGAAAGTTGCTCCTCTATTACATCAATTCTTGCCGTGGATATGACGCATTTCCTCATAGAATTCCGTTACTTTGTTTATGCATTTTCCGCATCCTGTTCCGAAACCAGTAAGTTCTTTGAGCTGTTCAATAGTCGTAGCTTTATCGGAAACAACAAGCTCCTCAATCATCTGATCCGTAATACCCTTACACTCGCAAAGAATCTTTGCAACAGAAGACTTGTACGGATTGGGGAGGTTCCGCTCTGCCAGATAATTGTCAATAGCTGCACGCAAAGCCTTGTCTCCGAGAACCGAACAGTGAAATTTATGTTCAGGAAGTCCTCCGAGAGCCTTTGTGATTAAGTCCGGTGTTATATTGTAAGCATCCTTGAGAGACATTCCTTTTACCAATTCGCTCATCATGGAAGTTGAAGCTATTGCACTGGCACAACCGTATGTAAGCCATCTGATATCTGCAATCCTGTCATCTTTCACAATGATTCCTACTCTCATCTGATCTCCGCATGCAAGAGAACCAACTTCACCATAAGCATCAGGTTCCCAGTTTTCATCCTTGTTCCAGATATTCCGCGGATTCATGAAATGTTCCTTAACTGTATCAGTATATACCCAATCTGCCATAAAACTATTACTCATAACCATAACCTCAACGCGTGGAAATTGCCCTTAACCTCCTGATGATAGGAGGAAGTACTTCCAAAACATATTTTACATCATCCATCGAATTATAACGACCGAATGAAAAACGGATTGAACCATGGGCAAGCTCAACATCAACACCGGTTGCAAGAAGAACATAACTCGGTTCAAGAGAACCTGTAGCACAGGCAGAACCGGTTGAAACCGCAATCCCGCTCATGTCAAGCATAAGAAGAATTGACTCCCCTTCAACATTCTCAAACGATACATCCAAAGTTCCGGGAAGACAATGCTCCTGACAACCGTTTATATGAACATGATCAATGGATTTTTCAATTCCTGTTCTCAGAGCCTCACGCATCTGCCAGAGCTTATCATATTCCTGTCCAACTGTTTTTTCTGCAAGTTCTGCAGCAATTCCGAGACCGTATATTGCAGCAGTGTTGTAAGTTCCCGCGCGTCTGCCGTGCTCCTGTTCGCCACCATGAACAAAAGCTTCAAACGGACATCCGGATCCGGCATAAAGAACACCCACACCTTTGGGACCGTAGAACTTATGTCCGCTGCATGATAGATAATCAAGATTCCATTTTTTGCAAGATACTTCAATTTTGCCGATAGCCTGAGTTGCATCAGTATGCATCAAAGCCCCTGCTTTGTGTGCCATCTTGCTGATTGTTTCAATATCCTGAATGGTACCGGTTTCGTTATTTCCTGTCATAACAGAAACAAGAACAACATCTTCATCCAGAAGACCATCCAGCATTTTCAAATCCACCCGACCTTCTCTGTCCACCCTGACTTGGTCTATTTCAACACCCTGACTTCTGAGATGCTTTACAGTTTCCATAATTGACGGATGTTCAATTGTTGTTGTTACTATCCGCTTTCCTTTTCCCTGTTTGATAAGAGAATGTGCTATCTCAAAAACAGTATTATTGGACTCGGAAGCCCCGCTTGTAAAAGTAATCTCTTCAGGCTGACATTCAAGTAAGGACGCAACCTTGGTTCTGGCTTCGGCAACTAAAGCTGCTGCTCTTCTTCCGAAAGTATGCATACTGGATGCATTTCCGTAAACTCTTGCCTCTGCTTCGGCAACGCCTTTTATGACCTCTTCTGCCATCTGAGTCGTAGCATTGTTGTCAAGATAAACTATTCTGCTCATTTCAGTTTTTCCATCTTCCTTTTCATATCCTCGTCAACGGGTTGAAGCACCCGCAAAGGAGATACGGCAATGATGTGCTTTTTTGCCGTAAGATCAAAGTCCGAACCCTCAGAATATTTCAGAACACCTTCCGGATACGCAGAACCTTTGAAGTTGTATGTTCCTGCAGGACCCTCAGTCAAAATATGATCATAGTATTCAACATAGTCAACATCGCACAGCTCCCATTTCTGGTTTGAGCCTACGGGAACATTGATATTTATAAATGAACCGGGATTAATCAGAGATACAAAATCCTCAAGATGATCAACCATAAACCTGACGGCATCTTCATAAGGGACGATTACACCCTCTCCGTCCTGAGCACTGAGAGCAATTGACGGAATATCCCTCAAAGTGCCTTCTGTGGCAGAACCTACAGTACCGGAATAGAGAAGGTCATAACCTATGTTGTATCCGTTGTTTACACCGGAAATGATTACATCAGGTTTTTTCAACGGGAAATTACCCAACAGAAAAAACATTACGCAGTCTGCAGGAGAACCCTGACACACATAATGGCGTTCGCAGACTTTTGTAAAACTTACAGAGGTTTTCAATGAAATGGAATGTGAAAAGCCGCTCCTCTGTTTTTCGGGAGCGCATACCCAAACCTCGTGACCAGCATTGCTCAAAGCATCATCAAGCAACTGAATTCCTTCAGCTCCGTAACCGTCGTCATTCGTAAGAAGAATTTGCATACCTTAATTTTGCAAAGCAGGACTGTTTAGGTCAATAAGTTTAAGAGTATTGGTATGAGCAAATTCAATTACGGAACTGTCGAAACCGAAGATATGACCGTAGTCTTCCAGATATGAAGTAAAACTGCTGATTTCGGACTCCCTGATTATCATTGCAACAAGACCTCCGAGCCCGTTGAAAATCATACAGGACCCCAGACACGCAGAAAGACCTGAAGACCGTTTTATCAACCAGTCGATTTCCGGACAAGTAAGTTCCAGTTCGTCTTTAATGCTTTTCTCAATTCTGGAAAAAAGCTTCCCGAAAGATACAAAATCTCCGGTTTTGATTACTTTTTCCGCAGAAGAGGCTATACGGAATTCATTTATCAGATACTGACAGTGTTTTCTATCTTCTTCATTGATACCGTCCGTTTCCTCTTTTATTTTCAACCCGTTGAAATCACTCATACTTATTCTGTTGAAAAACATCCTGTATTTCTCGGCAGCCTGCTTCAGAGATTCTTTCGTATAGGCAAGCTCTTCCTTCATAGCCGAAGATGCAATGTTTCCGTCAACAAGAAGGAGCTTGTATTCAGATTTTTTGAAAGGATTGGGAAGAAGTGAAAAAGTCTGTCCTTCCAAATTAACCAAAACAAACTTGTCTTTTTCTGCTTGAATAATTGTTTTGATATCAAGAACCGGCGGTAATTCCGAACAGAATGATGTAAATACTTTGCAACAGGCCGCTGTCATTTCTTCTTTGCTCATTTTAAGTTTGAACAAATTGTTCAGCCCGAAAATCAAACCGGCTGTAAGTGCAGAATCCACGGAAACACTGTCGCACTCCAGAAGATTGCCGTCCATGGTAATGGTCAGTCCGCAGAAACTTGTCAAAGCACCGTTTATTCCGGCTACAGCACCTTTGATATAATTGAACCATTTTTCTTCTTTTTTGTATTTAGCCGAAGCTATCTGGTATTTTTTATGCTCCCCCGAAACACAGTTTGAAGCCACTACCTGCCCATCCGATCTGAGGGAAATTGCAATGTATAATGTCCTTTCACCGCAAGAACAAAGAGAAACACCATTGTATAATTCCGCAAAAGCCCCGAGGAATTTATTGACCGACGGAACAGATACAATCACCTGCGGTTTCAATCCGCCGGAATCAGTCTTATGAACCCTAATTAATTCCATACATAACAATTATAAAGTTCGGAATTTAATAAAGCAAATAAAAAAGGCCCCGTACAATCGGGACCTTCATTTCCTTTGAAAAAGAAATTACTTGCTTGTTTCTCTTCCGTAACGCTTGTTGAAACGATCAACACGACCTGTTGAGTCAACAAGTTTCTGTGTTCCTGTAAAGAAAGGATGACAAGCAGAACAGATTTCTACCTGAAGATTCTTTGAAGTTGACTTTGTCTTAATGACATTTCCACAAGAACAGCGGATTTCCTGAAGCTCGTAATTCGGATGAATACCTTTTTTCATCTTTTTCTCCGTTTCTGCCGGATTATGTTCGGCAGAGAATAAAATAATAAATGCGCCGTCTCCGTTTTAGACTACAGGAATGGTCCCCGTATTCATCGAACGCAAGAACGCTTCATTATTCTTTGTTTTGCGCATTTTGTCAACCAACAATCGCGTAATATCGTAATCTTCCATGCCATTCAGGACCGTATTGCGTAAAATCCATATTCTGTTTGCTTCTTCCTGCTCTAGCAGAAGGTCTTCTCTTCTGGTTCCGCTCTTCTTGACATTGATTGCCGGAAACAGCCTTCGCTCTGCCATCATTCTGTCCAGAACGATTTCACTGTTTCCGGTACCCTTGAATTCTTCAAAAATCACTTCATCCATTCTTGAACCTGTCTCAATCAAAGCTGAGGCAATAATTGTCAGAGAACCGCCGTTTTCAATGTTTCTTGCAGCACCGAAAAATCTTTTAGGTCTGTGAAGTGCATTGGAATCGACACCCCCGGACAGAATTTTTCCGGAAGCTGGAACCGTCTGGTTGTAAGCACGGGCCAAACGTGTAATTGAATCAAGGAGAATTACAACATCTTTTTTATGCTCGACAAGACGCTTTGCTTTTTCTATAACCATTTCCGCAACATTGACATGGCGATTTGCCTGCTCATCAAAAGTGGAAGCAATTACTTCTCCTTTGACATTCCTTCTCATATCCGTTACTTCTTCAGGTCTTTCGTCAACAAGCAGAACAATCAGATGAATCTCCGGATGGTTTGCAGTAATTGAATTCGCAATCTGCTGAAGCAGAATAGTTTTACCTGTTCTCGGAGGTGCAGTAATCAGAGCACGCTGACCTTTCCCGATAGGACAGAAAAGATTAATTACTCTCATCGAAACATCGTCATCAGTTCTTTCTGTTTCAAGATTGATTCTCGAATCCGGATAAAGCGGAATCAAAGAATCGAAAGGGGCTCTGGTTTTGGCTACTATCGGAGCATCTCCGTTGACAAATGCTATTCTGTTTATGGCAAAGAATCTTTCATTTTCCTTTGGATTTCTTATAATTCCTTCAATTGTATCTCCTGTCTTGAGATTCAGGAATTTAATAATACCGGCTGAAACATATACATCTTCAGGTCCGGACAAATAGCTGTTGATTGATGAACGCAGAAAACCGTAACCTTCTGGCAGAACTTCCAATGTGCCTAAAGCATAAATCACACCGCCGCCGGCACTATGCGTTTTCAGAATTTCCGCAACGACTTCCTGTTTCTTGTACTCGGAAAAATCATCCTCGGTTTTTTCTGTCATTTCAGCAAGTTTCAGTTTGAGATTATGGACAGGCATCACCGAAAGGTCATTTACAAGCAGCCTGCCTTCAAGATGACCTTTATACTCTTCTTCCGGAATAGCAAGATCGTCCATTGTAAGAGGTTGTTTTTTCTGATTCGGATTATTCTTGCGATCCCTGCCTTTTCTCTGATTCAGGTTTTCGGTTTTTTCTTCCTCAACAGTCTTTTCCGCAACTTGCTCTTCCGCCTTGGGTTCAGATTCCTGTTGGGGTTTCGGTGCAGGCTCGGTTTTTTTATGGTGTCTGGTTTTCTTCTCTTCAACCAAAACCTGAGTATCCGGCTCTGAAACTGATTCAGGAGTTGCTTCTGTTCCTGTAACAATTTCTGTTACATTCTCAACCGGCAATTCTTTTTCAGATTGTTCTTTTGCAGAATTTTCTATCACATTTTTTTCTGCAACAACTTTGACTTTGCGCCTAAGCACAATTTTCTTTTTTACAGGCTTTTTTTCAGCCACATTTTCATTTTCCATCAATACCCCGGAACACAATAAGAATGTGTTGGATTAAAAATCAAGAATTACTAGGAAAAACACCGATGAATATCGGACAAAATCAAATATATAACCAGTGGCTTATGATGTCAATAATCTTGCAGCCTTCAAGATACAATCTGGTCAGAATCAAAGATGCAACAAGAAATCGTCTTCGTGCCGCTTCACGACTGTGCCAGAATGTTTTAATCATAACAGCCTGAGCGTTTTTGTTTTTTGATGCAAAACCGATACAGACTGTTCCCAAACCCTTGCCGTTTTCTTCTCCGGAAGGACCGGCTATTCCTGTTATTGAAACTGCAACATCCGTTCCGGATAATTTCTGCATTCCAGAAGCCATCTGAAGTGCACATTCTTCAGTAACCGTTCCGTTTGTTTCAATCTCTTTTTCATCTACTTTCAGGATGCGGATTTTAGCCTCTCTACTGTAAGAAGCCACTCCTCCCCAGAACCAGTCGGAAGCCCCGGCTTTATCTGTCAGAGTCTTTGAAAGAAAACCGCTTGTAGCACTTTCCGCACAGCTTATGGTAAGATTGTTTTGAGCAAGGTAATCCGTAAGAAGTTCAACAGCTTCAACATTACCGTCTTCTATCAGACCCTCTCCTGTAATTTTTCTCAATCTTGCTATGAAAGCCTGTCTCTCACCTTCGTCATTTCCGTTAATATACAAACTGATTCTGAAAGTCTGGAATCTTGTACCCCATTCAATTCTGCCCCTTAAATTCAGTTCGTCGGCAACCTGACTGCACAACTCTTCAAGTTTTGCTTCGGCAATAAGGAATACAGAATACTCATCTCTTTCCTTTGCGTGATGATAACCTATTAGGTCTGAAAGCATGGGCTGAACATAATTGAAAAACATAGGCTGCATCTCTGCTGGTGGACCCGGCATTGCAGCAATAAAAACAGTTCTTCCGTCCTTCAGAATACTGCCCTTGAACCCGGGAGCTGTTCCCTTGGGATTCGGAATAATATCAAAACCATGGGGAATCATAGTTTGCTGTTCATTTGCACCATATATTCTTTCGCCGACTCTTGCATATAGGGTATCCCATGCTTCCTTGTTTTTTTCAAGTTTCATTCCTGCAAGGGAAGCTATGATTTTTCTTGTCATGTCATCACTTGTAGGTCCCAAACCTCCGGTAATCAAAAGAACATCACTGTCCGTGACTCCGAGAGCAAGACTCTTTTCAATTGTTCCGTCATCCGGAACAAGTACGGAGCGTTTTACGGTATAACCGAGTTTTGTTAATTCTGCTGTCAGAAGCGGAGTATGTTTATCTGTAATAATTCCTCGAGTCAACTCCGTTCCGATGATATAAAGTGAAACATTCATTCTTTTTTCCTTATTTTTTCCCTGATTTTTAGAACAATTCCCAAAGCAAGCAAAGCATACGAAGAAAAGACAAAACCTTTCGCAATCAAGTCTGCATAGCGGGTATAAAGAGTCATATCATGAGAAGATCCGGAATAAACAGGCACTTCCCAGATTTTCCATCCCGCTTTGAAAGGTTCCATTTCATCTGTAATAGTCCCGTCCGGAAGAATCAGACAAGTGATTCCGCTGTTAGTACTGCGAAGCATGGTTTTACGGTTTTCAATACTTCTGAAGACTGCCATATAAGCATGCTGCTTTTCTGAAACAACAGAACCCGACCACGAATCATTAGTCATGTTTATAAACAGATCCGCACCCTCATTCGCAAAACCGGCACATAGATAACCGAAAATATCCTCAAAGCAGATCGGAGTAGAAAAAGAAATTCCGTTGGAAGTATGGAAAACTTTGGACTCGGTTCCCTTCTCCCACCAGTTATAGTCATTTGCGAGAAGAAGATTGTACAGCCAAGGCATTTGTTTTTCATAAGGAAAATGTTCCGTAAACGGAACAAGATGCTGTTTAAGATAGGAATCCATAATAGAACCTTCATCAAAAAGAATTACCGAGTTATAGTCCAGTTTGTTCCACTCGCCGTTTTCATCATACGGAGGAAGTGAAGCATCTTTTATGACACCGCTCGGATTTCCTGTCAGAAGAGGAATTCCCAATGTATTTCCGAAATTCACAAAATCATTTACCAGAACTTGAGTGGATCTCAGATAATCATACTGCGAACCTTTTTCATTACCGGTATAAGGATATGATGTGTACCACGAAACAGAAGGAACAAATGCAGTTTCAGACCATACAATCAAATCCGGATTCTCCTGTTTAGCCTCAAGACTCATTTTTCTGAGACTGTTGAAATTTTTCCTGTATGTATTGTAACCGCCCTTCCATGAATCTGCATTATGCTGAACCGTTGCTACCCTGAAAGAAGTGTCAGGCTCCGTTTTATGCCAATGAGTATATGCAGTCACTCCGTAAATAATCTGGAATACTACAAAAATCGCCCATAATCCCAGAATAACTCTGTTGTTCCTTATTTCATTCAAAATACCTTCAGATTTTTTGCCCCTTGTCTTGCTGAATCTGTCACAAAGCCAACTTCCTAAAAATGCTTGGGGAAGTACAATAATGAAGTTCAATAACCAGATACCGGAGAAATCTGCAATCTGAATAAGAATTTTGTATCTGTACAATGCATAGGCAATTGTACCGTACGGATAACCTGCAAACCAAGACTGTGCAAGGTAAGTATAGGCAACCCAAATACAAGCCTGAACGGCATAGGAAACTCTTCGTGAAAACATACTGTCCGCAGCTTTCAAACATACAAACAGTGCAATCATTTCAGTTCCCTTTATTACCTGAACAAGTACATTTGCCAACGGATGGAAAGCAGCCAGCCAGTAATTGAAAATCCAGTAGTACATATAGCCGAAGAAAAAGCCATAGAACCACACCGTTTTATATGTTGAGTTTCTGATTACCGAGAAAAGAGGTATCAGCGCAAAAAAAGCAAAGATACCCCACCCGCATTCGCTGATAAAGCTGGGAAACGAAAGAGACAGGAAGAAAGCAGACAATAATAACAGAACAACCTCAGAGCCTATAGCTTTGAGGTTGCGTCTATGCAGAACTTTTGTCTGCTGTTTATTGATATCTTCAAAAATAACTCTGAGTTTCAATTACTTATCCCAGACCATTTCCTTGAGTTTTTTACCGGGACGGAAAACTGCAACTCCATGTGTCTTGACATTTACTATTTCACCGGTTTTTGGATTGCGAGCTCTCTGCTTACCCTTGCGGACTCTTGTTTCGAATGTTCCGAATCCTCTGAGCTCAATTATCTGACCTTTCTTCATTCCGGCCTTAATTTCTTCAAAAAGAAGATCTATTACTTCATGAATATCCGTTCTGTTAAGATTAATCCTATCATGAAGTCTTTCAATTAATTCGGCTTTGGTCAGCTTATCTTTTGTCATATCCAAGCTCCTTATTAAGCCATCTTATTGAATTTTGTTGCAATTCTTGACTTCTTTCTGTCAGCTGTATTGCGGTGGATAATTCCCTTGCTTGCTGCAGAATCGAGCAGTTTTACGCTGAGTTTCATAGCTGTTTCTGCAGCTGCCTTATCATTTGCAGCTACTGCAGTATCAAAACCTTTGATTGCAGTACGGAATGTACTCTTTGTTTCGCGATTTCTGAGTCTGCTTTCTGCGCTCTGGCGTACTCTCTTCTTTGCGGACTTCTTCATTTATGCCTCCGATATATCTCAAGAACGATATAATAGTATAAAGTAACTCGCCGTAAAAAAGGCGACGTCTGAAACCTTATCACAGACGATAAAACTGGTCAATACAAGATTTTATCTCAATTTAACAAAAACTCTTCGACAAATTTTCTGCTGACTTCCCACCTCTGATTTTTCTCGGAAAACCAGACTTCTGTTCTGGGAACAGTAAGCTCTCCGCCTTCCGGACCCGTAAGAGAAATTTTTTTTGTCAGGATGTTCATTTCACGGACATAATAGTATTCCGTTCCTATTTTAAGCTTTGTTCCTTCCGGCGGATAAGACGCCTTTTCCTCCACATAAAAGTCATACTCATAACCGAGACAACATAACAGCCTGCCGCAAGGTCCTGAAATTTTCATTGAGTTCAATGAAAGATTCTGTTCCTTTGCCATTTTTATCGTAACCGGATTGAGCTTATCGGATACACAGTGACAGCAGAAATCTCTTCCGCATACAGCAAGACCTCCCAGAACTCTGGCTTCATCTCTTACACCTATCTGTCTCAGCTCTATTCTCATCTTGAAAACCGAAACAAGATCTTTTACAAGTTCCCTGAAGTCAACTCTGTCTTCAGCCGTAAAGAAAAACAACACTTTGGGTTCACAGAGGAGAAAATGGGCAGCTACGAGCTTCATATCAAGTTTGTGCTTCTGAATTTTTTCTTTACAGATATCGATTGCATTCTTTTCTTCTTTGAGATTGTTCTGATAGCGTTGAATCTCTTCCGGTGTTGCCATATGGCTTATCCAGTCAACATCACCGTCAACTTCCACAAGTTCAACTTCAGGTTCGGCACTGTCCCAACATTCAGAATCATCATATTCAGAATCTTCTATCGGAAGTTTCCCTTTGTATTGTTCAAATTCAAACTCGGGCATTTCTCCCATTGCCACAAGCTCAGTATCCTCAAATTCCTGATTCGGATGTCCGAAGTGACATGCTCCGCAAACACATTTTCTGCCGCTTTTATAATTATTCTGTCCGAGTTCTGCCGCATTACCTACAACAATCCCCATATCCAGACCGTATTTTGAGGGGAATACAACATGTGTTCCGCTGTAATACTTGCTGTCACTGGCACAAACTGTCAAATCATTGTTACCGGGAGTCTTGACCAAATAAATGTATGCCTTCTGTGTTTCAATCTTTTCTGATTTTTCCATAATCTTCCTACATTTCTATTATTCACAAAATGAATGGTATTTTTCAAGTTTTGATTGAAGTGCAACTTGCAAAACTCCTTTTTAATTCTCAGGCGTTCTTTGATTTATTAAAGTTCGTCTTGCAAGTTGCTCTGAACATAAAAAAACCGGAGTCCGTAACTCCGGTCATTCCCCCTCCTTTGAAGGGTCTTGTAAAAAAAGACAGCTTATTTAGCTTCCTTCTTTTTTTCTGCCTTGGCAGCTTTCTTTTCAAACTTTTCAGTTTTCTTAGTAAGCTCAAGGATTGCCATTTCGGCAGCATCGTTAAGACGATTTGCTGTCTTGATGATGCGTGTGTATCCACCGTTTACCTCTGCATAGAGAGGAGCAATTTCGGTGAACAACTTGTTGACAATTGCTTCATCAAACAGATTTGCAGATGCAATTCTGCGATTGTGAACACTGTCAACCTTTGCTCTTGTAATGAGCTTCTCTGCTGCACGCTGGACTTCCTTAGCCTTAACATTGGTTGTCTCGATTTTCTCATAGCGGAACAGGCTTGTTACCATGTTTCTCTTGAGAGCCTTGCGTTCAGCACCCTTTCTGCTCAGAGCGTTGAATCCGATTTTATGCTTCATTGTTCTCTTCCTTGTTTTCCGGGAACTTTACCGTTCTCAGAACACTGTAATCTGTCATACCGAGTCCAAGGTTCCATTCCTTGAGCTTGTCTTTAATTTCAGTAAGAGATTTTTTGCCGAAGTTTCTTGTCTTGGCAATCTCCTCTTCCGTCATTGCCGTGAGATCTTTGATAGTGCGGATGTTTGCATTCTTCAAACAATTGCTCGAACGAACTGTAAGTTCAAGCTCCTCGACTGAAGTATTGAGAATCTTATCAATCTTCTTTTGCTCTTCATCAATCTCTTCATTTGCGCTGACCATACTTTCATCAAAATTGATGAAAATGGAAAAATGGTCTTTTGCAATCTTTGCTGCTTCTGCAACTGCGTCTTCAGGTGAAATTGTCCCATCAGTCCAAACTTCAAGAATAAGCTTATCGTAATCATTTCTCTGACCTACGCGTGTAGGCTCAATTGAATACTTTACGCGTGTAACCGGAGAAAAGATTGCATCAACAGGAATGATACCGGGATTCTTGTCGTCATCCTTGTCTATCATGTCCTGAATAACATCTGAAGGAACATATCCTCTATTGAAATCTATCTGAACAGAAAGAAGAATGTCTGAATCTTCACTCATATCAAAGATTTCAAGATCTTTGTTCATTACCTGAACACGATCTTTCTCAAAATCAGCACCTGTAATCTTACCTCTGCCCTTGGCTTCGATTTCAATTGTTGTTGATTCTATTTCCTCAGGAAGTGTAAGTCTGAGCTGCTTGAGACGGGCAATTATTTCGCAGATATCCTGCTTTACTCCGGGAATAGCTTCGAACTCACTTGTAATAATGTGTTCACCGGCTTCATCGTAGTAGTGAAACACGACTGCAGTGACAGCATAACCCTGAATAGAAGATAGAAGTACTCTTCTTAAAGTGTTGCCGATTGTTGTTCCGAAACCTCTTTCAAACGGATAAGCAACGAACTTACCGTAGTTCGGTTCCTGATTTTCAGGCTTCTCTAATACCGGGTACTTCGGAATCTTAAATCCTTTTAACAGGTTTTTACGTGCCATTCTCACTCCTTGGTAATAACTACCAAATACTTTTTCTATGCAGATATACGATTTCGGGCATATCTGCAAGATAAAGAATCATTAACGTGAATACAATTCAACGACCAACTGTTCTTTGACACCTTCAAGCTCTTTTACTTCCTCTCTCTGAGGAACTGCGAGGAACTGACCTTTCATGTTGTCTGCATCTACGCTGAGCCAAGGCATAACACCGCTCTTTCCTACTTCAAGGAGATTTTCCTTAATGATGAGCATACTCTTGCTCTGAGCAGCAATTTCAATTGTGTCACCGGCCTTTACCTTGTATGAAGGAATATCAACACGCTTTCCGTTTACGAAAACATGACCGTGACCGACAAGCTGGGCAGCCTGAGGGCGACTGCATGCAAAATGCATTCTGAAAACAACATTATCAAGTCTTCTTTCAAGAAGGGCGATGAGGTTATCACCTGTCTTTCCGGACATTCTGCTTGCTTCATCGAATGTCAGCTTGAACTGCTTTTCAAGCATACAATAAATTCTCTTAAGCTTCTGCTTTGCGCGAAGCATCAATGCATAGTCTGTAGGCTTTTTTGCACGAGCTTTCGGATCTCTTCCGGGAAGTCCGCATTCTGCCGGATTATTCATCGGGCATTTTGCAGAAAGACATCTTGAACCCTTAAGAAAAAGCTTGGCTCTTTCTGCTCTGCAGTATCTGCATTTTGGTCCTGTATATTTAGCCATAATCTAGTCTCTCCTAATCATCAGATTCTTCTGGTCTTTCTAGGTCTGCATCCGTTGTGAGGAATAGGCGTAACATCACGAATGGACTTTACCTTGATACCAAGTCCGCCAAGAGCACGAATAGCTGACTCGCGTCCCTGACCCGGACCCTTTACATATACATTCACTTCACAAAGACCATAGTCCTGAGCCTTCTTTGCAGCTGTTTCACAGGTTGTCTGTGCTGCATAAGGAGTTGACTTCTTAGCACCACGGAAACCGAGTCCGCCTGCACTTGCCCAAGAGAGAGCATTACCGTTGAGATCGGTAAATGTAATAATTGTATTGTTGAAAGTTGCCTGAATATAGACATTTCCTTCGAATACAGTTTTTTTAGCTTTATGTTTTACTGTTGCCATATTCTACACTCCCTCATCAACCTTCTGCCTTCTTCTTGCCGGCAATGGTCTTCTTCTTTCCCTTACGGGTACGGGCGTTAGTTTTAGTTCTCTGACCACGCACAGGAAGACCCTTTCTGTGTCTGAGACCGCGGTAACAACCGATATCCATAAGTCTCTTGATATTAAGCTGAGTCTGTGTGCGAAGTCTTCCTTCAACAACATAGTCATTCTCAATAACCTTACGAAGCTCTGCTAGAACATCAGATGTGAGTGTGTTAATCTTGTCATCAGGATTAACATTACACTTCTTACAGATTTCCTCTGCTGATGTTTTTCCGATTCCGTAGATATATGTCAAAGCAATTTTAGTAGCCTTGTTAGGTAAATCTACACCTGCAATTCTTGCCATTAAAGGCCTCCTGAATTATTTCTGTCTCTGCTTGTGTTTCGGATTCGAACACACAATGCGGACTACACCGTTTCTTCTAATAACCTTGCATTTATCACACATAGGTTTAACACTTGCTCTTACTTTCATAATCAGCTCCTAATCATAAATTTTTGGATTTGATTTTCTTAACACCCATGAAACCATCATGATGGTGCATCTTCATAACTGATTCAATAGATTTAAGTATGTCAAGCTCACAACCGACAAGGATGATGAGTGATGTTCCTCCGAACAGCATTGCAACTGATGAAGGAAGTTTGAAAATCAACTGAACCAATGTAGGAATCAATGCAATGAAGGCTAAGAATAGAGCTCCCGGAAGAACTATACGGTTAAGTACTTTTGTAAGATAGTCTTCAAGCTTCTCACTTCTGACTCCCGGAACACTTCCTCCGTTATCTCTGATCTGTTTTGACATCTCTATAGGGTTAAGAGATACCTGGGTGTAGAAGAATGCAAAGGCAACAATCAAGATGGTGTAAATAATAAGATAAGGGGCACCTTGAGGATTAAGCCAATTTGCAAATGACTGCAACCATCGAACATTTGATCCTAATGCACCTGCAATCTGCAGAGGGAATGATAGGATGGCAGAAGCAAAGATTACCGGAATAACACCGCTAGGGTTAATCTTGAAAGGGATATATGAGCTCTGAGCACCGTACATCTTTCTTCCGACAACACGCTTTGCATAGTTAACGGGAATCTTTCTCTGGCCTTCCTGCTCGCAAACAACAAGAGCAATGACCATTAATAACATTACAAAAACAACAGCAATGGCAATCCAGCTGATTGTTCCGGCATTTGCTCCTTCTATCATAGCTGTAATACCTGACGGAATTCTTGCAACAATACCGGCAAAGATCAGAAGTGAGATACCGTTTCCGATACCGAACTGCGTAATCTTTTCACCGAGCCAAATCAATGTCATTGAACCTGCTGTTACAGTAAGCATTGAAATAAGTGTGAAAGGCACCAGCTTGATTGTAATAATGTGAAAACCATAGCTCTGAATGCTCTTGGCATAAACCGTTACTACAAAAGACTGGAGCAAACAAACAACGATTGTACCATATCTGGTAAGTTTCTGAATCTTTTTTCTTCCTTCAGCATCACCGGCCCACTTCTTGAGAGTGGGAATGATAAGCATAAGAAGCTCAACAATAATCTGCATTGAAATGTAAGGCATTACACCCAATGTAAATAAAGAGAAGTTTGAAAAAGCTCCACCTGAGAAAAAGTTCAGATATTCTGTAAGTCCAATATTTGAAGACTGACTCTGATACATAAAGTAGTTCTTGAGATTAACAGGATCTACTCCGGGAACAGGGATTACTGTTCCGATTCTTGTTACAATCAGCAAACCGAGAGTAATAAGAATCTTTTTCTTGAGGTCTTCCATTTTCAACATATCGGAAATGGTGTTTGACATCTTAGCCTTCCTTGTTTATTTAACCTCACCACCAGCAGCCTTGATTTTTTCTGCAGCTGCCGCTGATACCTTAAGTCCTTCAATTGTGACTTTCTTTGAGATTTCGCCGTTTGCCAAAATCTTGGCTTCCGTTGCAAATCCCTTTACGACACAACGATCTTTAAGAGCCTGAAGAGTAACTGTCTCTCCATCCTGAAATGCTTCGCTGATTACATCAAGTGAAACAGCAATGTACTCTTTCTTGAACGGATAGTTTGTGAAACCTCTTCTGGCAACACGACGGTACAAAGGCATCTGACCGCCCTCAAAACCGGGACGAACACCACCACCTGAACGTGAGTTCTGACCGTTCATACCTCTTCCACAGAATCTGCCTTTTGAGCCATATCCGCGACCTACGATGGTCTTGTTTTTTGTAGCACCTTCTGGTGCATGAATCTGTGCCATATTAGATCTCCTCAACCTTTACCATGTGTTCTACAACGCGAATCATTCCCATTGTGACAGGACTTGCGTCTTTTACAACACTGCTGTGAATCTTACCAAGGCCAAGAGCTTTAATTGTTGCTCTCTGCTTAGGAAGTGTTGCAGCAAGACCTTTAATCAGTTCAATACGAACCTGACCAACATTTTCCTTTGCCATAAATCACCCCCAGAAATCCTTGATACTCTTTCCTCTTAAGCCAGACAGTTGTTTGGCCGAGAAAAGATGATCGAGTCCGTCAAATGTAGCTTTAACAGTATTTATAGTATTCTTCGAACCCAGTGACTTACTGAGAACATCCTTAATACCACATGCATCACAAACGGCACGAACTGCACCACCTGCGATAACTCCGGTACCAGGAGCCGCCGGCTTAAGAAGAACACTTGCACTCTTGAAGTTTCCGAGTATCTCATGAGGAATGGTATCTCCTTTGAGATGAATGTCGTGCATTGCCTTCTTTGCTGCTTCCGTAGCTTTGCGGATTGCATCGGTTACATCATTGGCCTTGCCCATACCGTATCCAACCTTTCCCTTCTGATCACCTACAACTACGAGAGCTGCAAATGACATACGGCGACCGCCTTTAACAGTTTTTGAAACACGATTAAGCTTAATCAGTTTTTCAATGAACTCTTTCTCAGGTCTCTGGTTGTCTCTGTCTTTTCTATCTTTTCTTTCCATACTTACCACCTTAGAACTGTACACCGGCTTTTCTTGCGCCGTCGGCAATAGCCTTTACGATTCCGTGGTACAGATAACCGTTACGGTCAAAGACTACGGTTTTGATTCCTGAATCCAGGCATCTCTTTCCTACAGCCTCTCCGAGCTTTGCAGCACCTTCGACATTATTGCGAAGATCCTTGAACTCTTTCTCTACTGTACCAGCACTAGCCAGTGTCTTGCCTGTTGTATCATCAATAACCTGAACATACATATGAAGGTTACTTCTGAAAACAGACATTCTGGGTCTTGAAGCAGTTCCGGAAATAGATTTTCTGATATGAACTCTTCTTCTAGCATACTTTCTGTTTTTATCTGCAATTCTATTCATATCTCAAACCCCTTAAGCTCTACCGGCCTTACCGCTCTTGGCGCGTACATATTCATTCTCATATCTTATACCCTTGCCCTTATAAGGTTCAGGCTTTCTGAGACTGCGGATTTCAGCTGCTGTCTGACCGACAAGCTGTTTATCAATTCCCTCAATGACAATCTTGTTTGGACCATCAAGAGAAATCTTTACTCCCTCAGGAACGACAAATTCGATATCATTTGCAAAACCGAGTGAAAGGAGAAGAATCTTATCCTTGAGTTCAACCTTATATCCGACACCGATGATTGTAAGAACCTTCTTGTAACCTTCCGAAACACCGACAATCATGTTTCTGACAAGCTGTCTCATGAGACCATGAGCTGCTTTTGTAGCCTTTTCTTCGTTGGCTCTTGTTACAACAATCTGTTTCTCACCGACTTCAACTGCAATATCTGCACAGATGTTTGTTGTGAGTTTTCCCTTTGGTCCTTCAACGGTAACGATTCCGTCTTTTACGGATGCCTTGACTGTCGTAGGCATATCAATTGGTAATCTACCTATACGAGACATAGCTTCCTCCTTACCAAATAGTACAGATCAGCTCACCGCCGACCATCTGTTCTGTAGCCTTCTTACCTGTAATAACACCGCAAGAAGTTGAAACAATTACGATACCATAGCCGTTGAATACACGTGGCATTTCTCTGTAACCGGCATAAACACGCCTACCGGGAGTTGATACTCTCTTGATACCGTGAATAACAGGCTGCTGAGCATCATCATACTTGAGGAATACTCTGAGATATGTTGCACCGTCTTTGGTAACTTTCTTAAAATTCTTAACATAGCCTTCATTCTTCAAAATCTTTACAATTTGAAGTTTGAGCTTTGAGTTAGAAATATCTACTTTTTCATGCTTTGCCTGACTAGCATTTCTAATCTTAGTCAGCATATCAGCAACAGGATCACTTACTGCCATTTTGCTACTCCTTACCAACTAGATTTGGTTACGCCAGGAATCTGACCTTCGCTTGCCAGCTTTCTGAAACAATGTCTGCACATATCATACTTGCGAAGATATCCGCGGGGTCTTCCGCAGATTTTACAACGATTGACAGATCTTGTACTGAACTTAGGCTTTCTCTGAGCCTTGATAATCATTGATTTTTTTGCCATAGTCCGACTCCTTATTTGCTGAACGGCATACCGAGCTTCTTGAGCAGGGCAAAGCCTTCTTCGTCGGTACGGGCTGTTGTTACAATAGCAACATTGAGTCCGCTGACACGAACGATTTTATCAAAATCAATCTCAGGGAAAATAATCTGTTCAGTAATTCCCAAAGCATAGTTGCCGTGGCCATCAAATGCATTAGGCTTAACGCCTCTGAAATCTTTAACACGAGGAAGTGCAATGCAGATGAGTCTCTCGAGGAAGTACCACATATTGTCTCCTCTGAGAGTAACCATAGCGCCGATTTCCATTCCTTCACGGAGCTTGAAGTTAGCAATAGACTTTCTGGCCTTTGTCTTAACAACATGCTGTCCTGTGATTTGCTCGAGTTCTTTGACTGTTGCATCAAGATACTTCTTGTCTGTGATTGCTTCGCCGACACCGGCACTTACAACAATTTTTTCCAGAGCAGGAATCTGCATCTTTGTTGTGTAGTTGAACTCTTTGAAGAGAGCAGGAGCTACTTCTTCAAGGTACTTTTTCTTAAATATAGGAACAAATTTTTCACCCATCAGATTTCCTCTCCTGTCTTCTTTGCAAAACGGACTTTCTTTCCGTTTTCTGTTTTGTAACCAAGCTTTGATGTCTTACCGTCTTTTGTGACGATTGCAACATTGGATACATGGACAGAAGCTTCAACTTTCTGAATACCGCCCTTATCCTGCTGGTTTTTCTTTTTCATGGTCTTTGAAACCATGTTTGCACCCTGAACGAAAACTCTTTCATTCTCTGTGTCAACCTTAATGATCTTGCCGGTAACACCTTTATCTTTTCCGGCAATAATCATGACTGTGTCATCTTTCTTCAGTCTCATACTCTTCTCCTACAACACTTCCGGAGCCAGAGAAACAATCTTCATAAAGCCATCTCTCAATTCACGAGCGACCGGCCCGAAAATGCGTTTTCCGGTTGGGTTATTGTTGGCATCAATGATGACGCAAGCGTTATCATCGAACCTGATATATGTACCGTCAGGTCTGCGGTATTCCTTCTTTGTTCTGACGATTACTGCCTTCAGGACTTCACCTTTTTTGATGGCTCCGTTAGGAAGTGCGTCTTTAACAGCAACTACAATAATGTCACCTACACCGGCAACATATCTGTGGCTGCCGCCCAATACCTTAATACACTGAACAAGTCTGGCACCCGAGTTGTCAGCAACGTTCAGATATGACTGCATCTGTACCATAGCTAATCTCCTCTACTTACTTGGCTCTCTCAATAATCTGAGAAAGTCTCCAGCACTTGTCTTTGCTGATATGGCGGCATTCAACTACACGAACTGTATCACCCTCATGAGCATCATTCTTCTCATCATGTGCCTTAAGCTTCTTTGTAGTTGTAACATACTTCTTGTACAGTGGGTGCAAACTTCTGTTATGGACAGTAACAACAATGGTCTTGTCCATCTTGTCGCTTGTTACCACACCTGTGAAACTCTTTTTATTAGATTCCATAAAACCTGCGCCTCACTTATTTTGCTTTGCGGATACCCAAAGCATATTCGCTGATAAGGGTGTTGAGTCTTGCAATCTGTCTTCTTGCAGTACGCACCTGAAGAGGATTATCTACATGACCAAGAACCTTATCCATTCTCATTTTCAAATAACTCTTGCGAAGCTCATCTCGCTTTGCTACGAGTTCGTCATAGGATAATTTTGCAAATGAATTCTTCATTATTCTTCAATCCCCCTCTTAACAACAATTTTTGCCTTGATAGGGAGCTTCTGAGCTGCACGGGAAAGAGCTTCTCTTGCAGTAGCTTCATCAACTTCACCCATTTCGAACATTACGGCACCTGTTTTGACAACAGCTACCCAACCTTCCGGGGAACCCTTACCGTTACCCTGTCTTGTACCGATAGGCTTTGATGTATAAGGCATATCAGGGAAAATTCTGATATAAACTTTTCCACCACGCTTTGTATGACGGGTCATAGCAACACGGGCTGCTTCAATCTGACGGTTGGTAATCCATCTGGGTTCGAGAGCTACAAGACCGTATTCACCGAATTCAACAGTATTACCGCGATGTGCAACACCGTCTCTTATTCCTCTCTGCTTCTTTCTATACTTTACTCTTTTAGGACTAAGCATTTCGGATTACCTCACTGTTTGTCTTCGTTAGCTGATTCAGGATTCTGTTTGACGAGAAGACCTGCATCATCTTTCTTGACTTTGTCGTAGATTTCACCGTTGAAAACCCATACTTTTACGCCAATGGCGCCAAAAGATGTATTTCCTGTTGCAAAACCGTAATCGATATCACTTCTCAGAGTATGAAGAGGCACTCTACCTTCCTTCATCCATTCTGAACGAGCAATTTCAGCTCCGCCGAGACGGCCTGAAAGTCTGATTTTAATACCTTGAACACCGGCTGACATTGCCTTCGAAATAGCAGCCTTCATAGCTCTCTTGTAAGCCACACGACCGGCTAACTGCTTGGCGATACTCTGAGCAATAAGCTGAGCATCCTTTTCACCGTGTTCAATACTCTTGATCTTGACCTGTACTTTCTTTTCAGAGAACTTCTGAAGTTCTGCACAAATCTTTTCAATATTGGCACCTTTCTGTCCAATAATGACACCTGGGCGGCTTGTACTGATTGTAACAGTAATGCGCTGAGGCTTTCTTGAAATTTCAACATCGGAAATTTCAGCACCCTGAACTTCAGGAAGCTTTACAAGTTCTTTTCTCAGCTTAAGATCTTCATGAAGAGTTTCTGCATACTCTTTTGGATCTACAAACCACTTACTTTTCCATGTCTTGTTGACTCCGAGGCGGAGTCCAATAGGATTAACTTTCTGTCCCATTTATTCCTCCACACTTTCGCTGACTTCAACAGTGATGTGAGACATTCTCTTAAGAAGGATATCTCTCTTTCCGTGTGATCTTGCCCATACTCTCTTGAGAACAGGACCGCCGTCAATGTAGATTGCAGAAACTTTGAGCTGACTTTCGTCAAGCTTGTTGTTCTGATACATTGCATTTGCGCCGGCACTCTCAAGAACTTTAAGAATAAGTCGGGCACCTTTCTGCGGCATTGCCATGAGAATGCCATAAGCCTCTTCATAACCCTTGCCTCTTACAAGATTAGCTACCGGGCGTACTTTGCTCGGAGAAACCATAAGATACTTTGCACAAGCTTTATAAGTCTTTGCCATACAATCTCTCCTTAACTAGCACTCGGTGCCGGTGCTGATTTCTTATCTGCACTCTTGTCAGATCCGGAATGTCCGCGGAATACTCTTGTAGGTGCAAATTCACCGAGCTTATGACCGACGAGGTTTTCTGTAACATAAACAGGAATCCAAGTTTTTCCGTTATACACAGATATTGTTAAATTAACCATTTCAGGAATAATGACCGAACTGCGAGAGTATGTCTTAATCATCTCGGCTTTTGAAGCATTCGCTGCAGCAGCCTCAACTCTCTTAAGGAGTCTTTCTTCTACAAACGGTCCCTTTTTAATTGATCTACCCACGTTCTAACTCCTACTTGCGCTTCTTAACAATAAAACTGTTAGAAGGTTTCTTCTTTGAACGAGTCTTGGCACCCTTGGTCGGTTTTCCCCAAGGAGTAACCGGATGACGTCCAGCTGCGGTCTTACCTTCACCACCACCATGCGGGTGATCTACAGGGTTCATTACAACACCACGAACTTTAGGTCTTCTTCCGAGGTGGCGACTTGCACCGGCCTTACCGAGAGATACGTTCATATGATCCTCGTTTCCGAGAATACCGATAGTTGCATAGCACTCACCAAAGACCATTCTCATTTCACCTGAAGGGAGACGAAGAGTAACATAATCGCCTTCCTTGGCAACGATAACGGCACCGAGACCTGCACTGCGGACAATCTGTCCGCCGCGGCCAAGTGTGAGTTCAACATTGTGTACTGTCAGACCAAGGGGAATGTTCTTGAGGGGAAGTGCACATCCTGTCTTAAGAGGGGCTTCAGGTCCGCTGACAACTGTCATTCCGACTGTAAGTCCTTTAGGAGCAAGCATATAGCGCTTCTCGCCGTCTGCATAGAATACCAATGCAATGTTTGCACTGCGGTTCGGATCGTATTCAATTGTTTTTACTGTTCCGGGTACACCAATCTTGTCGCGCTTGAAATCAATGACTCTGTATGAGCGCTTGACTCCGCCGCCGCGTCTTCTGACACTGATACGACCGAAACAGTCTCTGCCTGCATTTTTATGCAGATGACTTGTTAATGATTTTTCCGGCTTGTCAGCAGTAATGTCGCTTCTGACAAGAACTGTCTTCTGACGGAGACCCGGTGTATTTGGTTTATATGATTTCAATGCCATATTCTTAAGTCTCCTCTATCATACACCTTCGATGGCATTAATCATTTCACCCTTCTTGAGTGTAACGATAGCCTTCTTCCAGCTTGACTTATGACCCTTAATATAACCGCCCTTTCCTCTTGAGAATTTAGGCTTTCCGGCTACATTAATTACATTACAATCTGTAGGATTAACGTTGAAAACTTCTTTAACAGCGTTCATAATCTCGAACTTGTTTGCATCTGCGTTAACCTTGAATGTATATTTCTTACATTCCTGTTCACGAGCGATATTTGATTTTTCGCTGAGAATAGGTTCAATAATTACCTGATCTGCTCTCATATCTATACCTCTCAGTCACAGTAGAACTCATTAAGGTTCTTTGCTGCAGATTCAAGAACAACAACCTTCTTTCCGTAAAGGAGTTCCTTTGCAGAGAGTTTGTCGTATGCAAGAACATGCAGGTAAGGAATATTCTTTGAAGCACGGCGAATCATAGCGTCATCATTTGCCATAATGACAACTGTTCTCTGCTCGTCCTTGGAGAAATTCTTAATAATTGCATCCATATCCTTCGTTTTTCCGCTTTCAATGGTGAAATCTTCTACAACTACCATGCGGTCTTCCTTAACAGAAAGTGTAAGGAGTGACTTCATTGCAGTTCTCTTCATCTTTCTAGGCATTGAAAAGGAGTAATCTCTGGGTCTCGGTCCGAAAATCGTACCGCCGCCAACAAAAATAGGAGATTTCTTGTCACCTCTTCTGGCGTTACCTGTTCCCTTCTGCTTGAAAGGTTTTGTGTTACTGTAATTAACTTCGGCGCGTGTCTTTGTACATGCAGTACCGACTCTGCGATTTGCAAGTTCGTTATTTACAGCATAATAAATACAGCCGTCACTGACCTGAACATCAAATACGTCTGCATTCAGTTCAACAGTCTTTTCCGTGACTTTTCCATCTGTTGCATAAACTTTTGCTTCCATACTTCAGTCCTTATTTCTTAACAGCTTTTTTGACTACAACAGTGCTCTGACTAGGTCCGGGAATAGCACCCTTGACCATGAGAACCTGAAGATTTTCATCAACACGGACAACTCTGAGGTTCTGTACTGTAACAGTTTCATTACCCATGTGGCCTGCCATCTTCTTTCCCTTGAATGTTCTTGCAGGGGTAGAACTCATTGCTGTACCACCGAGATCCCTGTGAAACTTTGAACCGTGAGTCTTGCGTCCTCCGGCGAAACCATGACGCTTCATACCGCCCTGGTATCCTTTACCTTTTGAAGTGCCGGTTACATCAACGAATCTGATTTCGTTGAAAAGATCAACACCGAGAACATCTCCTATCTGGACTTCTTTTTCATAATCACGGAATTCCATAAGTGTTCTGAGTGCTTTTTTATCTTTAAACTGTCCGGCATATGGCTTTGTTGCACGGGATTCTTTAATCTCGCCGGAACCGAGAACAGCAGCATTGTAACCGTTTGTCTGTTCGGTTCTCTGTGCAACAACTATGTTGCCTTCTACTTTAATGACAGTGACAGGAGTAAGTCTTCCCTTATCATCGAAGACCTGTGTCATGCCAACTTTCTTTCCGATAAGCCCTAACATCTCTTACCTCATTACTGTTTAATCTCTACATCAACACCGGCAGGGAGTTCAAGTTTCATAAGAGCTTCCATAACCTTGTCTGTAGGATCCAAAATATCGATCAATCTCTTGTGTGTTCTCATTTCAAACTGCTCGCGTGATTTTTTGTTTACGAACGGAGATTTGAGAACTGTAATTTTATTGATACGGGTTGGGAGAGGAACCGGACCGGAAACCTTTGCACCGGCCTTTACTACTGTATCTACAATGGACATTGAACTCTGTTCAACAAGTTCAACATCAAAACCTCTCAGTCTAACGCGAATTCTATCGTTAGCCATTTTTCCTCCAAAAAAAACAGGTCTTACCCGCACAATCCGGCGGGCAAGACATTCGATTTTAATTATTCTGTAATTTCAGTTACCTGACCAGAAGCAACTGTTCTTCCGCCTTCACGAATAGCGAAGCGAAGACCCTTATCCATAGCAATCGGGTGAATCAGTTCAACAATAATTGAAGTATGATCACCAGGCATAATCATTGAAACGCCTTCAGGAAGGTTAACTGTTCCTGTAACATCTGTTGTTCTGAAATAGAACTGAGGTCTATAACCGCCGACAAATGCTGAGTGACGACCACCTTCTTCCTTTGTAAGAACGTAAACCTGTCCGACAAACTTTGTGTGAGGAGTAATTGTTTTAGGCTTAGCAAGAACCTGACCGCGAATAACTTCCTTCTTATCAACACCACGGAGAAGAGCACCGATGTTATCACCGGCCTGACCTTCGTCGAGGAGCTTGTTGAACATTTCAACTCCTGTTACAACTGTATCTCTTGTTTCATGAATACCGACGATCTGAACAGGGTCGTTAACATGAATAACACCTCTTTCAACTCTACCTGTTACAACTGTACCACGGCCGGAAATTGAGAAGATGTCTTCAATAGGCATGAGGAACGGAAGATCTGTAGCTCTTGCAGGAAGCGGAATGTATGAATCCATAGCGTCAAGGAGGTCCTGAATACACTTTGTATTCTCAGGCTTGTCGCTTTCTGTCATAGCAAGGTAAGCACTACCGCGGATAACAGGACACTTGTCACCGTCGAAACCGTTGTTTGTAAGGACTTCTCTTACTTCTTCTTCAACAAGATCTACGAGTTCAGGATCATCAACCTGATCGCACTTATTAAGGAAAACAATAATTGTAGGTACACCAACCTGTCTTGCGAGCAGGATGTGTTCTCTTGTCTGAGCCATAACACCGTCAGAAGCTGCTACTACGAGAACAGCACCATCCATCTGTGCAGCACCTGTAATCATGTTCTTGATGTAGTCTGCGTGGCCCGGGCAGTCAACGTGAGCATAGTGTCTTGCGTCAGACTGATACTCAACATGTCTTGTGTTGATTGTGATACCTCTCTCCTTCTCTTCCGGAGCGTTATCAATTTCATCATAGTTCAGAACCTTATCTCCGAACTTCTTTGCGCAATACATTGTGATTGCAGCAGTAAGTGTTGTTTTACCATGGTCAACATGACCGATAGTACCAACGTTTACGTGTGGCTTAGTTCTCTCAAACTTCTCTTTAGCCATCATGTCCTCCTTGTGACCTTTTGTCACAAATCCAAAAATAATAAATGAATGTGCTCTAAAGGCACAAAGCCTTTACCAACTATCCACTGAGACAAACTGATACTGATTTAAAGATTTGAAAGAAGTTTCCAGAGGTCGAACAACTGCCGTCGCAGAAATTCCACATAGCACAAGTTATAAAAAACTGCGTTTCTGGAACCACCTTATCACCCCTAAAATGATCGGTTTGGCTCTAGATCTCACTCTTTCCGTCACATTTAGGGTATGCCGGAGGCGAGACACCTCGAACAAGGTATCATAAATATACAAAATATGTCAACAGAAAAAATAAGACAAAAATAAGGAGTCATTGCAACTGCAACAACTCCTTTCACAATACAAACAAAAGAAATCAGAATCTGATGTGGCTGAAAACCTTGTTTGCTTCTGCCATTCTGTGCATTTCTTCTTTCTTCTTGAATGCTGTACCGGTATTTGCGTAAGCATCGAGCATTTCTGCTGCAAGCTTCTCACTCATTGACTTACCGGCTCTGCCGCGTGCAGCAGCAATAATCCAACGCATGGCAAGAGCTTCACGTCTGGTTTCTCTGATTTCAGTAGGAACCTGATATGTTGCGCCGCCGACACGCTTTGACTTTACTTCAATCACAGGCTTTACATTGTCCAAAGCCTTTCCGAAAACATCAATAGGTGCTTCGCCGGATTTTTCACCCATAATTTTCATTGCATCGTATAAAATGCGTGAACTTACAGACTTCTTTCCGTCAAGCATCATGCGATTGATGAATTTCTCAACTGTAACACTGTTGTAAACAGAATCCGGAAGGATTTCTCTGACAGATGCTTTTGTTCTTCTAGACATATCAAATCCTCCTCATCAAGCCTTAGGCTTCTTTGCACCGTATTTGGAACGGCTTCTCTTTCTGTCTTCGACACCCTGAGTATCCTTTGTACCACGGATAATGTGATAACGAACACCAGGAAGGTCTTTGACTCTTCCGCCACGAATGAGAACAACCGAGTGTTCCTGAAGGTTATGACCAATACCAGGAATATAAGCTGTTACTTCAATACCGTTTGACAAACGTACACGGGCAACCTTTCTAAGAGCTGAGTTCGGCTTCTTAGGGGTTACTGTCATAACCTTTGTGCAAACACCACGTTTCTGAGGGCAACTTTCCAAAGCAGGAGACTTTGTCTTGCTTTTAGGAGTTGAACGGCCCTTTCTGATCAACTGGTTAATTGTCGGCATCTGTTTGATACCCTCCTCACCGTATACAACGCTACTCTCAAGGAGTACAACTGCTGCATACGCAATCTATCCGGCATACGCCGGCTGTAAACTATTTATCAGCACCCCGGAAAAACCGGCGCACGGGTAAGCAGAATATCACATCTGCTTACTCTTCGTCCATATCTTCAGAAGAAAAATCCTCTTCGTCGATATACTCCTCATCCAGTCCAAGTTCCTCAGGGATATCACTTAAGTCATCATCCCTGCTCATCTCTTCTCGATGTTCCTGAAGCTGCAGTTCTGCTTCTCTCAACAGAGCTTCATCTTTAAGTTTTACATCTCTGTAACACTTCATACCCGTTCCTGCAGGAATAAGATGTCCGATAATGACATTTTCCTTAAGACCTCTGAGCTCATCCTTACTGCCGGAAATGGCAGCATTTGTAAGGACTCTTGTTGTCTCCTGGAATGATGCGGCAGAAACAAATGAATCAATTGAAAGAGAAGCATGGGTAATACCCAGCAGACAAGGACAACCTACTGCAGGCTGACCGCCTCCTGCCAAGACTCTTGCATTTTCTTCATGGAAACGGAACTTATCAACACGCTGACCCAGAATGAATTTAGAATCTCCGACTCTCTTGATTTCAATCTTTCTGAGCATCTGTCTTACAACAATACCCAGATGTTTATCATTGATATCTACACCCTGAAGTCTGTAAACTTCCCGAACTTCGTTGAGAAGGAACTGCTGAAGTTTGTTTTCTCCGAGAATTGCAAGAATATCATGAGGGTTGATATTACCATCACAAAGGCGTTCACCTGCTTCAACATAGTCTCCGTCTCTGACAAGAATATGCTTTCCGAGGAGAATCATATGTTTGTGAACTCTTCCGATTTCATCAGTAACATCAATCTCTCTCTTTCCCTTTATGACCTTGCCGAACTTAACTTCACCGGAAACAGCAGCAAGAACTGCAACATTTCTCGGCTTTCTGGCTTCAAAAAGTTCTCCGACTCTCGGAAGACCACCCGTAATATCTTTTGTCTTTGCACCGGCTGTAAGCAACTTGGCAATAATATGACCTTTTTTTACGAGCTCGCCGTCCTGAACGAGAATGTATGATGAACCCGGAAGCAGATAAGAAATCTCTTTTCCCTTTTCATCCTTACAAGGCATTCCGTCTTCTCCGATAATCTGAAGAGCAGGTTCTGCGGATTCGATTACATGTTCTGTTACTCTGTATCCGATTGTACCTGTTTCTTCATTGACTTCCTTGATAAGTGTTGTACCGGAAATCAGGTCAACAAACTGAATCATACCGTCGGACTCCGCAATGATAGGTTCACTGAACGGGTCGAATGTGATAATCGGTTCACCGGCTCTTACAATCTGACCTTCTTTGACATGGAGCTCAGCACCTGTTCTGGCAGAAATCTTCTCCTGAGGACCGTACTTCTTTGCCTTTTCATCGATAATGCTTCTGTAGAAAATATTACCCTTTCTTGTGAAAACATCAGCTGCAGAAATGTGTTCCGCTTCATCAGCTTCACGATGAACGGTATTACCCGTAATCTTATCGAGAATAATATCATACTTGAAAGCAACCTTATTTGCCTCTGCACTTGTTGAAGCTGTACCACCGACATGGAATGTTCTCATCGTAAGCTGAGTACCCGGCTGACCTATTGACTGAGCAGCAATGATACCAACAGCTTCTCCGACTCTTACAGGTCCGTTTGTTGCAAGGTTTCTGCCGTAACACTTTCGGCAAACACCATGTTTTGCCTCACATGTGAGAACTGATCTTACAAATACTTTCTCGACACCGGCTGCTTCAATCTTCTTTGCTTCCTCGTCGGAAATTTCATGATCGATAGGAACGATAATCTCTCCTGTTGCAGGATTGATTACATCTTCCAGTGTGTAGTGGCCTGTAATACGTTCCGAAAGGGAAGCAATAATTTCATCACTGTCCTCGTCCTTGATGGCAGATCTTTCAATACCGTTGATTGTTCCGCAGTCATCTTCATTTACAACGACATCCTGTGAAATATCTACAAGTCTTCTTGTGAGATATCCTGCTTCAGCTGTCTTGAGAGCTGTATCGGAAAGACCTTTACGGGCACCGTTTGTGGAAATGAAGAATTCAATGATTGAAAGTCCTTCCTTGAAGTTGGACTTAATAGGGAATTCAATGATATCTCCGTTCGGTTTTGCCATAAGACCACGCATACCGCCGAGCTGTCTTATCTGAGTCTTGGAACCTCTTGCACCCGAATCGGCCATAAGGAAGAGAGGGTTGAAACCGTTTTGGCTCCTTTCCATATCTTCCATAAGCTTGTCGGCAAGCTTTTCGTTAGCTTCAGACCATGTGGAAATGAGTGTATTGTAACGCTCTTCCTGAGAAATCTGACCATGGTGATACTGATTGAGTACTTCTGTCTGCTTCCTGTTTGCAGCATCGATAATCTCTTTCTTTGCATCAGGAATAATCATATCGGAAAGACCGATTGTTGCTCCGAATACAGTTGCATACTTATATCCAACATCTTTGATTGCATCAACAAGCTTACATACCGTTGAATTGGTTGTAAGATTGAGAACCTTTCCGATGAGTTTCTTAAGGTCCTTATCTCCGAAACACCTGTTCAAATCTCCGACAAATGTAATTCCGTCAACAGAAGGAAGTTCTTCTGCAAAAAGAAGCCTTCCCGGAGTCGTATAATCTTCAGGATCCTTGGGATACGAGAATCTATATCCGTCCGGCAATGTATAACCGATCTTTGCGTTGTAAGAAAGAACATTGTTTTCAATTGCCATACGGATTTCATCAAGATTGTTGTAGTATCTGCCCTGACCGAGGTCATTTTCCTTTTCTCTTGTAAGGTAGTTGATTCCCAAAACCATATCCTGTGACGGATAAACGATAGGTTTACCGTTTGCAGGGTCAAGAAGGTTTGTGGCAGAAAGCATCAAAGTCCAGCATTCCAACTGAGCAGCCTGAGTAAGAGGTACATGGATGGCCATCTGGTCTCCATCGAAGTCGGCATTGAATGCATGACATACAAGAGGATGGAGCTTAATTGCCTTTCCGTCAACAAGCACAGGCTCAAAGGCCTGAATTCCGAGACGATGCAATGTAGGAGCTCGGTTCAACATAACAGGATGCTCTTTTACAACCTCATCAAGCACTGCCCATACTTCGTTTGCCTCCTGTTCAACGATGGTTTTTGCCCTCTTGACATTTGAAGCAACACCGCTCTGAACAAGCTTCTTCATAAGGAACGGCTTAAAGAGTTCCAAAGCCATCTTTGAAGGAAGCCCGCACTGATGAATTCTTAATTCAGGACCGACAACAATTACCGAACGACCTGAATAGTCAACACGCTTTCCGAGAAGATTCTGTCTGAATCTTCCCTGCTTTCCCTTAAGCATATCCGAAAGGGATTTCAAAGGTCTGCTGTTTGCACCCTTTACTGCACTTCTCTTGCGTTTTGAATTATCAAAGAGAGAATCTACAGCTTCCTGCAACATTCTTTTTTCATTTCTGATGATGATGTCAGGAGCATGCAGGGCAATCAAACGCTGCAGACGGTTGTTTCTGTTAATCACTCTTCTGTAGAGATCATTGAGGTCACTTGTTGCAAATCTTCCGCCGTCAAACTGAACCATAGGTCTGAGATCCGGTGGGATTACAGGAATGACAGAGAGAATCATCCATTCCGGCTTATTGTCACTTGCAAGGAAGCTTTCTACAACTTCAATTCTCTTGAGAAGCTTCTTGTCGGCTTTCTCGCCCTTTTCTCTCATTTTTTCTCTCAGTTCTTCACTGATTTTCTTGAGATCAAGACTTGCAAGAAGAGTTCTGATTGCTTCAGCACCCATGCCTGCCGTAAATGTATCACCGAGTTTTTCTCTGAGAGCAATGTATTCTTCTTCCGTAAGAAGCTGGAGAGACTTCAGCTCAATTGTCTTATCCGGACCGATTTCAATCTGCTTGCCCTTGTTTTCTTCACCCGGATTGATAACGATGTACTTCTCGTAGTAAAGAACACTCTGCAATGCGTTTCTTGAAAGGTCTAGCAGGTACCCCATTCTTGAAGGAACTGATCTGTAGTACCAGATATGTGAAACAGGAGAAGCCAATGTAATATGACCCATTCTTTCACGACGGACCTTAACATTGGTAACTTCAACACCGCAACGGTCACATACGACACCCTTATAACGGATACTCTTGAATTTACCGCAGTAACATTCCCATTCCTTTGTAGTTCCGAAAATCTTTTCACAGAAAAGACCTTCTCTCTCAGGTCTGAGAGTTCTGTAGTTGATGGTTTCGGGCTTTTTAACCTCACCGTAAGACCATGCTTTGATCTGTTCAGGCGAAGCCAGCTTAATCATTACACTATCGAAATCCTGAATTTCTTTCATTTTTCCAGCTCCTCCCTATCAGTTCTGACCTTTTTTATTGATAATTTCTTCATCTCTTTCCGTGAGAGCAACCTGCTTACCCTTTGAGTCGTAAACACTCATATCAAGTGCAAGTCCTCTGATTTCCTGAACAAGTACATTGAATGCTTCAGGCATTCCGGCATTTGTCGAAGGCTCTCCCTTGACGATGCTTTCATAAATCTTTACACGACCGTTCATATCATCACTCTTGATGGTAAGCAGTTCCTGCAATGTATTTGCAGCACCGTATGCTTCAAGGGCCCAGACTTCCATTTCTCCAAGTCTCTGACCGCCGAACTGAGCTTTTCCACCGAGAGGCTGCTGAGTAACCAGTGAATAAGGACCTGTACTTCTTGCATGCATCTTATCATCAACAAGATGATGAAGCTTGAGATAATAGATATAACCGCAGAATACCTTATTTACAAAAGGAACACCCGTTCTTCCGTCGTAAAGTGTAACCTTTGAAGTTTCAGGAATTCCCGCTTCAATGCATTTCTTCTCAATCTGTTCCATTGTTGCACTCTGGAAAACAGGGGATGAATACCATTCATCAAGCTTTACCGCAGCCCACCCGAGCTGAGTTTCCATAAGCTGTCCGATATTCATTCGAGAAGGTACACCAAGCGGATTCAGACATACATCAAGAGATGTACCGTCTTCCATATAAGGCATATCTTCAATCGGAAGTATTCTTGAAACAACACCTTTGTTTCCGTGACGACCGGCCATCTTATCACCCTGCTTGAGTTTTCTCTTGGTAGCAATAAGAACCTTAATCGTTTCATCAACTCCTGGAGGAAGTTCATCGGAATCGCTCTTTTTGAGTCTCTGAACATCAATGACTATACCTTCTGTTCCGTGAGGCACTTTAAGTGAAGTATCTCTTACTTCCTTAGCTTTTTCACCGAAGATTGAATTCAGAAGTTTGAATTCAGGTGTTGTATCGGTATCACTTTTCGGAATTACTTTACCGACAAGAATGTGTCCCGGATAAACCATTGTCCCTATGTTTACAATACCTTCTTCGTCAAGCTTCTTTGTCATATTGTCGCCGACATTCGGAATATCCTTTGTAAGGCGTTCAGGGCCGAGCTTTGTTTCACGGACATCTGTTGTAAATTCCTTGATATGAATTGATGTATAAATATCTTCTTTAACAACACGTTCCGAAATGAGAACAGCATCTTCGTAGTTGTATCCGTTCCAAGGAACAAAACCTACAAGAAGGTTTCTTCCAAGGGCAAGATCTCCGCGGTCAGTTGCAGGACCATCAGCAATGACATCTCCGGCCTTGACTTTCTGGTTATAACTTACAATAGGAGTTTGCGTGAAACAAGTATCATTGTTTGTTCTCTGGAACTTCTGAATCTTGTAGCTGTCAATCTTGGCAATAACTACTTCGTTCGGAGTTATAGAAAGAACATAACCTGTAACAGATGCCTTGAGGTCACGCTTGTCAACGATTCTGTTTCTGTCGGTTTTTTCCTTTACATCCGTAACAACAGAATCTTTTGCATAAACAAGCTGACCAACATTAACATTGACTGTTCTAACATATTCCGGAAGAAGAACAGGTATTTCCTGTCTGACAACTTCGGATTCAGGAGCAACAACAACAAGTTTGTCGGAGGCATGAATTACAACACCGCTTCCGTTAGGTTTGACGGCAGTTTTGTCATTCTTTGCAAGTGTTGTACTCTTCGTAACCTTATCCGCAAATTTTACGGAAACTTTTGCACCATCAACATCGTAAACATCAGTTGTTTCAGGAGCGATTACAATTTTTGTCGATGAGACATAAATGACAGTTCCGCTGTGTTCCGCCTTTACAAGAACACCTGAATCATAAGCTGTCTTATGCTCCATTCCGGTTCCTACCCTCGGAGCTTCAGGGAAGATGAGAGGTACAGCCTGACGCTGCATGTTCGAACCCATAAGAGCACGGTTGGCATCGTCATGTTCAAGGAACGGAATAAGAGAAGCGGCAACGGATACAACCTGCTTAGGTGAAACATCCATGTACTTGATTTCCGAATCACCTGCACGGCGTGTTGTATAATCACCTCTGTTTCGTACAGGAATATCGTTTTCAGCAAATGTTCCGTCTTTCTTGAGCTTTGCATTTGCCTGTGCGATAAAGAACTTTTCTTCATCATTGGCATCAAGGAATCGGACTTCTTTCGTAACCTTTCCGTCAACTACCTTTCTATAAGGAGTTTCAAGGAAACCGTACTTGTTGATTCTTGTATAGTTTGCAAGAGATACGATAAGACCGATATTCGGTCCTTCAGGTGTCTCAATAGGACACATTCGTCCGTAGTGAGTATAGTGAACATCTCTGACTTCAAATCCGGCACGGTCACGGTTAAGACCGCCGTTACCCAGAGCAGTAAGTCTTCTCTTGTGTGTGAGTTCTGCAAGCGGATTTATCTGGTCCATAAACTGTGAGAACTGAGAAGATGCAAAGAAATCTTTGATTGCTGCAACAATCGGCTTGTTGGAAATAAGATCCTGCGGCCTCAAACCGAGTTTCTGGTCATCCTGAGTTGCATTCATTCTTTCCTTTGCAGTTCTTTCCATTCTTGAGAAAGCTGCCTTGAGCTGTTGCTGGAGAAGTTCTCCTACACATCTCACTCGTCTGTTTCCGAGATGATCAATATCATCAATGTTTTCCTCGTGGATGTAAACTCTGATGAGGTATTTCATAGTATTGACGATATCGTCCGGAGTCAGAGTTGTGAGGTTTTCGTCATAAACAGCATTCTCTTCACCGGCATGGAACTTTTTCTGAAGCTTATATCTTCCTACAGCTCCGAGATCATAACGTCTCTGAGAGAAGAACATTTCATTGAGTTCTCTTTCTCCTCTTTCAACTGTGATGATTTCACCCGGCATAAGAACGCCGTAAATTGTGGTAAGAACATCTTCCTTCGTAGGTTCATCACTTACTTCAGGTCTGGTGTACTTAGCCTCTTCCATAGCGAAACAATTGAATATCATTTCACTGTGGAGTGAATCCTCGGCTTCGAAATCCGCAATCTCAATTTCCTTAATACCAAGCTCAATCATATGCTCGATATCAACAAGGAGAAGCTTTGTTCCGGCCTGAAATTCTTTCTTCTTTATTTTCTTACCGTTTTCTTCAACTTCAATGAATATATCTTTGGCAGGATACTGTCCCTCAAGGGCAGACTTATGCTCATCATCGTTAACAAGCTTGACTTTCTTTGACTTGTAGAACGCTTCAATGATTTTTTCACGAGTGTTGATACCTATTGCTCTGAGGAAGAGAGTTCCGAGAATTCTCTTCTTTCTGTCAATCTTTGCGGCAATTACATTTCTCTTTTCATCAATTTCGAATTCAAGCCATGAGCCGCGGTAAGGAATTATTCTGGAGGAGTAAACACTCTTGTCCTTTTCGCTTGAACCAGTACTCTTCTCGTAAGAGAAAATAACACCGGGGCTTCTGTGAATCTGGCTTACGACTACTCTTTCAGCACCGTTTACGACAAATGTGCCTCTTTCAGTCATAAGAGGAATATCGCCTAAAAATATTTCTTTCTCTCTCAGTTCATCTGTGGCTGAAAGAGAAAGGCTGATAACAGCTTTGAGAGGAACACTGTATGTGCGTCCCTTCTTCTTACAATCAGTTTCGTTGTATTTTATGTTGTCGTAATCCAAAGAGTATGACTCGTAACCGAGAGTAAGCTCTCCATTAGGGCCTTCAATAGGAAATATCGATCTGAAGACTTCTTCAAGTCCGCATTTCGGATCAAGAGCATCTCCGGCAAGAAGTTTCTTGCTCTGCAGAAAACTTTCATAGGACTCTTTCTGAATTCCGATTAAATCAGGGAGCTCACATACTTCTTCAAAGTCGGCTCCGATATATGATCTGTTGATAGGTTTGCTTTTGGCAACCATTATGTACCCCCGTAATGTTAGGTGGTTTAATGACAGAAAATCCTCCCGTACCCGGGAAATCCGGATTCGGGAGGTTTCAGTTTGACAAATTACTGAAGTTCAACTACGCAGCCTTCAGCTTCAAGTTTTGCTTTCATATCTGCAGCATCAGCCTTGGATACAGCTTCTCTTACCTTTCCGCCGTTTTCTACGAGTTCTTTAGCTTCCTTAAGTCCGAGTTCAGGTACACAAGCTCTGACAGCCTTAATAGCACCGATCTTCTTTGCAGGGTCAAAAGACTTGAGAACTACATCGAATTCTGTCTTTTCTTCTACAGGTTCGGCAGCTGCAGCAGGACCGGCAGCAACAGCAACAGTTGCAGCAGCGGCTGTTACACCAAACTTTTCTTCCATAGCCTTAATAAGGTCGGAAACTTCCATTACAGTCATGTTAGCAATGGCTTCAAGCATTTCTTCTTTTGTAATCATATTATCTTCTCCTTTTTTCATTTTTTTTCATAACATTCGTAGCAGATTACTGTCTGAAGACTAAGAATGTTAATTTTCAGTTTTTTCTTCAGCAACCGGTGCATCAACAGGCTTTGCCCCGCCTTCTGCTTCAAGTTTTTCCTGATAAGCAAGCAATGTAGCAGCAAGCTTCTGAACAGGAGCCTTCAAAGTAGCCATAAAGATACTGATAAGCTCAAGTCTGCCAGGAAGTTTTGCAAATTCTACTGTCTGAGCAGCATCAAAATGCTGACCGTCAAGAAGAGAACCTCGTACCTGAAGCTTGTTGTTGGTTTCCTTTGCTGTTTCCATAACAACTTTAGCAACTGCGTTGTGATCATCACCCTTGGCCAGTACTACTACTGTAGGTCCGACCATATGAGCATCAAAACCGTCATGTCCGAGTTCCTTGAATGCAATCTTTGCATAACGGTTCTTGATGACACGACAAGCTGCTTCCTTTGTTCTCAGTTTCCTACGAAGATCTGTAATCTGAGAAACAGTAAGACCACGGTAATCTGCGAAAATGAATCCGGAATACTGACTGAATTCGTCCTTGAGCTGCTTTACAGCGGCTTCTTTAGTTGCGTTAACTTTTGTCTGATAATCCATATTTCACCTCTCTCACAGAAGTTCCTTGACATCTAGCATGACGCCAGGGCCCATAGTTGAAGCAATAGATGTACTTACAACGAAATCACCTTTTGCATCTGAAGGTTTTCTTTTGTAGATTTCCTTAATTGCAAGAACTGCGTTTTCTGCAATCTGTTCTGCATTCATTGAAACCTTACCGATAGCCATGTGAACAACACCCGTCTTATCAGAACGGAATTCAGTTCTACCCTTCTTAAGTTCAGCAAGGGCTCCCTTAATATCCATTGTGACAGTCTGAGTCTTAGGGTTAGGCATAAGACCTCTTCTTCCCAAGATAGGACCGAGACGTCCTACATCCTTCATCATGTCAGGTGTAGCAACAGCTACATCAAAATCCATCCAACCCGAACGAACCTTTTCAATCAGCTCAGCATCACCTACATATGCTGCACCGGCATCCAAGGCTTCCTGAGCCTTTTCACCCTTTGCAAATACGAGAATGCGCTTTTCAGCTGCGAACTGGTTAGGAAGAACTACAGTATCTCTGACACTCTGGCTCTTTTTGAGCTGAAGCTTCATATGAAGTTCAACAGTTTCATCAAACTTTGCAAAAGCTACTTCCTTAACGAGAGCAGTTGCTTCGTTTACGGTGTAAAGCTTTTCTCTGTCTAACTTTTTTACTGCTTCCTGATACTTTTTACCACGCTTCATTTCTCTACCTCCACTCCCATGCTTCTAGCTGTACCTGCAATGATACGCATAGCAGCGTCGATATCGTTGGCATTCAAGTCAGCCATCTTTGTCTTTGCAATTTCTTCACACTGTGCTTTTGTAAGTGTTCCGACCTTCTGTGTATTAGGTACACCGCTGGCCTTATCAAGATGGAGAGCCTTCTTGATGAGAACTGCTGCAGGAGGTGTTTTCAGAATGAAAGAAAAAGTCTTGTCTGCGTAAATTGTCAATACGACAGGAATGATCAGTCCGGGTTCATAGCTCTTTGTTCTGTCATTGAACTGCTGAACGAACTGAGGCGCGCTGACACCGTGTGGTCCGAGAGCCGGTCCGATAGGAGGGGCCGGTGTAGCCTTCTGGGCTGGGCACTGCAATTTGAGAATTGCAGAAATTTTCTTTGCCATTTTTTTCTCCTTACGTAGCTGAGCCTCGCCTGAGTTGGCGGAAAATCAGACTCCTACGCTGGTAATAACGCCTGTCATACGATCAGGCTCCCACCTTTCCGGTCTTTCTTATCCCGATATCTCCGAACAACCGCTAGCTTGTAGTTCTCGCATATCAGGCATCAAACTCCCGGAGAGGAGTAATCAACTATGCAACAGGATGTATGTCATTCTGCTTGCCGGGCAACACCCCGATACCCGACAAAGGCATCGTCAAAGCTTTTCAGCTTGGGTAAACTCGATATCAACCGGAGTCGGACGACCGAAGATTTCAACTGAAACCCTGATGCGGCTCTTCTCGAGATTAACCTCTTCAACAACACCGGTAAAACCGGAAAACGGACCGTCAGTAATTTTGACAGTCTCGCCTTCTGTAAAGTTCTGTTTAGGTCTGAAGGTCTTTTCTGCCTTGATTTCTCCTGTTTTCTGAAGGATGACATTCATTTCTTCCTTTGAAAGCGGAAGCGGTCTGGCAGATCTGGATGAAGTAAGGAAACCTGTTACGCCCTGTATTCGCTTGATTTGTGTTGTATAGTTCTTCCACGAATCATCTTCCGGAAGATCCAACTCAACCAGAATGTAACCCGGGAGAACCTTACGCTTTGATTCTTTTCTGACTCCGTCTTTTGTTTCGACAAGGGGTTCAAAAGGAACCTTTACATCAAGACACACTGCAGCAAAAGATGAATCCTGAGACATAAGATTGTGTATCAGGCGTTCTATCTTCTGTTCGTAACCCGAGTAAGTATGTACTGCGTACCAGCCTCTTGCCATACAGAATGCTCCTTAGAAAATAAGGTAAACGACCTTGAGAAGAAGGAAATCAACCAAGCCGAGAAGTACAGCAAAGAAAATTGTTGTAATAATGACCAGCTTTGTTGATGAAAGAATTTCCTGCTTGTTCGGCCAAGCAACCTTTTTCATTTCAAGACTGCATTCTTTAAGATACTTAAAAAGTTTCTTCATAAAAAACTCCTAAACAGAGAATATCAGGGCAGGAGGGATTCGAACCCCCAACACCCGGTTTTGGAGACCAGTGCTCTAACCGTTGGAGCTACTACCCTATCTCTATTTGTTATTTAACCTTTGTTTCCTTGTGCAGGGTGTGTTTGCGGTCAAACGGACAATACTTCATCAGTTCGAGCTTGTTAGGATTGTTTCTGCGATTCTTCTCTGTTGTGTAATTCTTTCTGTGACATTCTTCACACTGAAGGGCAATTTTCTCAACAGGAGTCTTCTTTTTGTCTCCCATAATCTATCTCCTCACGGCATAAAGCCGATTATCTATTCTTTTCTACAAAGCAGAGCCCTCGGGCGGATTTGAACCGCTGACCCCCACCTTACCGAGGTGGTGCTCTACCGACTGAGCTACAAGGGCAGTCTCTCGGCGTAGAAATGCGCAATGGTCAACTTAACAAAAAAAGGTCAAGTATGTCAATAAACACAGATAATTTAATCTAACATTTTTGCAAATCTGCATCAGTCTATACTTTTAATAATTAAAATGCTATAAAAGTCTCTATGGAAAACAACAAATCAGTAAGGTATCTTAAAGACAGTCAGTCAATTGCACAGGATTTCGCAGAACATCTGAAATATGATGAAGACTCAGACGAATTTCACAGAACAGCCGAAGGCAGATACGAAGCCTTGGCCCATACAGTAAGGGACAGAATTGTTCACCAGTGGAATGTTTCCAGAAAAACACAGCGACAGAACAGTGTAAAACGGGTTTATTACCTTTCTCTGGAATTTCTTATGGGAAGGGCAATGACCAATAACATCAACAACATGGGAATCATGAATGAAGTTACAGAGGCTATGAAAGAGCTCGGTTACTCCTATGAGGACTTGGCGGAAACAGAACCGGATGCCGGTTTGGGAAACGGCGGATTGGGCAGACTTGCCGCATGTTTCCTTGACTCTCTGGCAACATTGGACATCCCTTCGTTCGGTTACGGAATCAAATACAACTACGGCATCTTCAAACAGAGAATAGAAAACGGCTACCAGTTTGAACAGCCGGACAACTGGCTCAGATACGGAAACCAATGGGAAATTCCGCGTTCAGATCTCAGATATGAAATCAATTTCGGCGGTGAGGTAAAAGTCATAAACGAAAACGGAAGGGAAAACTATAAATGGGTCAATACCGACAGAGTTATCGGAATGGCCTATGATATGCCTATAATCGGATACGGCGGAAAAACAGTAAACACATTGAGACTCTGGAGTGCAAAGGCGGTTGAAGACTTCAACTTCCAGAATTTCAACAACGGGGACTACACTCAGGCAGTCAGAGATAAGGTACTTGCAGAAAACATCTCACAGGTTCTCTATCCCAACGACCAGCAGTATATGGGCAAGGTTCTCAGACTTAAACAGCAGTACTTCTTCGTTGCATGCTCTCTTGCGGATATAATCAGGCGTTTCAAGAGAGAAAATGTCAAGTGGGCCCGCTTCCCTGAATTTGCTGCAATTCAGCTGAATGACACACATCCTTCAATTGCAGTTGCGGAACTGATGAGAATCCTTGTAGATATTGAAAACATTGATTGGGATGAAGCATGGGAAATAACAAAACAGACATTTGCCTATACAAACCATACTCTTATGCCGGAAGCTCTTGAAAAGTGGTCTGTTCCCCTGCTTCAGGAAATACTTCCCCGTCATATGCAGATTATTTATGAAATCAATCAGCGTTTTCTTCAGCATGCCATAACATATTTTCCTACAGACAGACAGCAGGAAGCCATCAGAAAGGTCAGCATAATAGAAGAAACGGATCCGAAAAATGTAAGAATGGCAAATCTGGCAATTATCGGAAGCCATGCAGTCAACGGAGTTGCCCAGCTTCACACAAATCTTCTGAAAGAACAGATGTTCCCTGAATTCAACATCATCTATCCGGAGAAATTCCAGAATAAGACAAACGGAATCACACCCAGACGCTGGCTGCTCAGTGCAAACCCAAAGCTTGCTTCCCTTATCACTGATACAATCGGAAGTGACTGGATTACAAATGCAGACGAACTCGTAAAACTCAAACCTTATGCAGATGATGCATCTTTTGCATACGAATTTGCCAAAATCAAGGAAGAAAACAAACAACGCGTTGCCAAGTGGCTGAAAAATGACTGCGGCTTGATAATCAATCCTTGTTCCGTTTTTGATGTTCAGGTCAAGAGAATCCATGAATACAAAAGACAGATGCTCAATGCCATAAATGTAGTTATGACATATCAGCGTCTGAAAAACGACAGCAGCTACAGAGAAAACTTCGTGCCTGTAAGTTATCTGTTCGGCGGAAAAAGCGCACCCGGTTATGTAAACGCAAAGCAATCCATCAAGTTTATCAGCAGCATCGCTTCCGTAATCAATTCAGACAAACAGACAAAGAACCTGTTGCAGGTACACTTCCTTCCGGATTACCGGGTATCTATGGCAGAACAGATAATTCCCGCAACGAATATTTCCGAGCAGATTTCCACTGCCGGTCTTGAAGCATCCGGTACCGGAAATATGAAATTTATGATGAACGGTGCTTTGACAATAGGAACTCTTGACGGTGCAAATGTTGAAATTCAGCAGGAAGCCGGAAGTGAAAACTGTTTCATCTTCGGACATACGGAAGACCAGATCAGCGCAATGAGAGACTTCTACAATCCTTGGGATTTCATCAACAGTGATGAAGAAATACTCAATACGGTTAATATCATCAGAAACAACTATTTCAATGTCAGTGAGCCGGAAGCTTTCACCAACCTTCTTTCAGATATTTTCGAGCACGGGGACAGATACTTCATCTTTGCAGATTTGAGAATGTATGCAGACAGAAAAGATGAGATGCTCAATCTTTACAGAGATAATTTTGACGACTTTGTCAAAAAAGCAATTCTCAATGTTGCATCCAGCGGAAAGTTCAGTTCCGACAGAACAATCCGTGAATATGCAAATGACATCTGGGGCGTAGGTTCATGCTGTGTTCCGAACGGTTCGGATCAGAATACAATACTTGAAGATGCAAAAAACTACTGATAATGCATTGCTGAGACTTCTTCTCTCAATGTTCATCTTCGGAACGGTAGGTGTTGTAAGGAAGTTTGTTGTCTTTCCTTCTGCCTTTGTTGCCGGAGTCAGAGGAATTACTGGTGCATTATTTCTCATGTGTTTCAACAGAAAGTTCAACAAGGAGGCTGTAAAGAAAGATCTGATTCTGCTCATTACAGCCGGAGTACTTGTAGGTTTCAACTGGATTCTGTTTTTTGAAAGTCAGCGCTTTACATCTATTGCAGTCTCAACCATGTGTTACTACACCGCACCAATAATGGTAATACTGATTTCTCCCCTCATACTGAAAGAAAAGCTTACATTGCGAAAAATCATTGCAACCGTTTTAGCTGCGTTAGGAGTAGTTCTTTTGGCAGGAAAAGCAGAAGGTGCATCCGTAAAAGGAGTCACACTCGGACTTTTGGCTGCAATAGGATATGCCACACAGCTTTTTGTAAATAAATTTGTTAAAAACACAGAAGGTTTGGACAGGACTGTTGTTCCGATTTTTACTGCCGGGATAGTCAGTCTGCCGTATTCTCTGGCAACGGAGACAATACCTGCTCCGGACTTCAGATCAATTATTTTTCTTGCGGTAATTTGTATTGTTCATACCGGTATTGCCTATGCATTGTACTTTTCAAGCATTAAATACTTACAGGCGCAGACTGCAGCTTTGGGAAGCTTTCTTGATCCGGCTACTGCAGTAATATGTTCAACGCTCATTCTCCGAGAAGAGATTTCACTGTATTCGGCAATAGGTTGTATGCTTATATTTGCAGCAATTCTGACAGCTTCAGAGCAACTTGCAAAACGAACTTTAATAAATCAGGCGTAGAGGTATTTTCAAAACTGCCTTCAAAAATCTTGAATTTGCCTTTCCGTTTAAAAACACATTTTTGCTAATTTCATAATACACAAAGTATTTGAGCAAGAACGGAAAATAAGGGTGCAAAAATGAGTGCGGGAGTAAAATTCCCGCTCTTGAATTTTTTAATATCCAGAAGTCCCAGCCCTATCATAATCAGCAAAACTCCGCCGGCTGCCGAAAGTTCAGTAATTCCCGCTGTACCCAGAACCGGCTCAATCCAAGAACCTGCCAATGTGAAAAAACCTTGATATACAAGAATAAACAAACAGGAAAATACAACTCCGATTCCATAAATTGAGCCGAACACAACTGCCATACAACCATCCATAACGGATTTAATGAGAATTGTCTGATAATCTCCTGCAGTTCCCGCCTGAATTGAGCCTACAACAGCCATTGCACCGCTGCAGAACAAAACACTCGCATTCATAAAACCTATTGCAAAGTTTGAGGATGAATAAGATGTAGTCTTTGACAGTTTTTCTCCGAGAGCCAATACTCTTTCTTCAATTTTCAGAATATAGCCGACAGTTCCACCTGCAAGCATTGCAAGAAGCAAGACAAGAAAGTTTACGGATTGCAGAGCCATTTGTATTCCCATAACTATCGTAATTATTCCGGAACATGAAAAAACAACTTCCTTAAAAGACTGAGAAACGCGTTTTCCTATCAACAGACCTAAGAATCCGCCGACAATTACAGTTAAACAATTTATAAACACTGCAAGCATGAGCCAAATTGTAATTAATTGTGATACAATTAGTCAAAGGAATTTCTGCTATGAATATAGTAATGCTTGCTGCCGGTCTTTCAAAAAGAATGGGAAAAACTAATAAACTTCTTATTCCCTGCTTCGGAACTACAATGATAAACCACTGTGCTTTAACGGCATTGAAATATCTTGAAACCCTTAATGAAGAATCCCATCTGATTGTCGTAACGGGATACAGACACAGAAGTACGGAAAAAGCACTTGAAACTTGCAGGTTATTCGTAGAACAAACAAAAGCTCCCATTATTTTTACTGTTGTAAAAAATCCGGACTACGAAAAAGGACAATTTACTTCCGTAAAAGCAGGAGTCAAAGAGCTGAAAGACGGAGAAAACTTTTTCATCTCACTTGCAGATATGCCTTTCATAAAAGCAGAGCACTACTCCGAAATATCTTCGGCTTTAGAAAACCATGATGCAATACGCCCTAAAGTAAACGGAGTTCCGGGACACCCCGTTTTTTTGAAAAGTTCAATAAAAGATGCAATTCTTTCGGCAAAAAAGACAGAGAAAGTCTCGGATATCCTCAAGAATTATGATTTGTTCGAGTACGAAACAGATAATACTGAAATGATTGCAGATATTGATAATCCGGATGATATCAGTTGCTGTCTATCAGATTCTGTCCGTTAAAATCGGATTGAATTTCAACAGCATCAACGGATTTAAGTTTTCTGTCAACCGCACGCTGTCTGACAAATGCATTTTCAACTTCCTTAGAAGCACTTGCCAGTTTGTCCTGAACCCTTTCCAGAGTTCCGGCAAACTTTCCGAATTCGGTTTTCACCTGTCCCAGTACATGCCAGACTTCAGCACTCTTTTTTTCAATGGCAAGCGTTCTGAAACCCATCTGCAGACTGTTAAGCAAACTTGCAAGAGTTGCAGGACCTGCAAGCATTACATGATAATCGTGCTGAAGTTTTTCCTGCATACCCGGTATTGCCAAAATTTCAGCATACAAACCTTCTATAGGAAGGAACATGACTGCAAAATCCGTTGTATTGGGAACATCAATGTATTTCTCTGAAATATCTTTTGCTTCGTCTTTGATTCTTCTTTCCAAAGAAGTCCTGTAAAGCTGAATCTGTTCGGCATCTCCGTTTTGTGTTGCATCACACAACCTCTCGTAATCTTCACGCGGAAATTTCGAGTCAACAGGCATAAGAACCGGCTGATCGTCGCTGGCTCCCGGAAGTTTTACTGCAAATTCTACAGCATCATGACTGCCCTTCTTAGTACATACATTTTTCAGGTACTGTTCCGGCAGCAGTATTTCAGAAAGAATTCTTTCAGCCTGCAGTTCTCCCCACATTCCACGAGTTTTGACATTGGTCAGTACTTTTTCCAGATTGCCGACACCCTTTGCAAGATTCTGCATTTCTCCAAGTTGTTTATACACCTGCTCAAGCTGGTCGCTTACAGTTTTGAATGTCGTTGAAAGTCTGTTCTCCAGAGTCTTCTGAAGTTTTTCATCAACCGTCTGCCTCATCTGATCCAAACGCTTTTCATTGTCTTCTCTGATTTGAGTCAGTTTTTCTTCCACTGTTTTATAAAGAACAACATTTATTTTGTTCAAGTCTTCTATTTTGGTTGATGCAACAGTGATATCCTTTAGAATAGCATCAAGTTTGGGACTGATATTATCCTCACCTTCAACAGGTTTCGATTGCTTTGAAAGCACAATAATCAGTAAGACAACAACGGCAGACAATAAAAAAAGTACCAGTATTTCCATACTGGTACTCTATCACACAAATCGGCAATTAGAAAACAACTACTACTTCACCGTTTTCATAAGTTTTTGCAACCCAATCCTTGATTTCCTGACTCTGAAGAGCCTTAACAAGTGCTGTGACGGCAGGATTGTTTTCATTTCCTGCTTTTACAGAAATGATATTTACATAAGGTGATTCTGCACCCTCAACAACCAGACCGTCTTTTGCAGCATTCAGACCTGCAGGAATTGCATAGTTGCCGTTAATGACAGCACCGTCCACATCTGCAAGAACTCTGGGAAGAGATGCTGCTTCAATTTCCTTGAATTTTACATTCTTGGGATTTGATACAATATCAAGAGGAGTTGATTCAAGATTGTTTGAATCCTTCAGCTTGATAAGATTTGCACTTTCAAGCAGAAGAAGTGCTCTTCCTTCATTTGTAGGATCGTTCGGAACGGCAATTGTTGCCCCGTTCGGAATGTCTTTAAGACTCTTATACTTTGCTGAATAAAGAGCAAGAGGTTCTACATGGATTCCGCCTGCGTTGACAAGATGGTAGCCATGTTCAGAATTGAAAGAATTCATGTAAGGAATATGCTGGAAGAAGTTTGCATCAATCTGTCCGTCTTCAACTGCATCGTTAGGAGTTACATAATCTGTAAATTCCTTTATTTCAAGGGAATAACCCTGTTTTGCAAGGTCATCAACAACAAGCTTGAGCATTTCTGCATGAGGCTCAGGTGTTGCACCTACGATAATCTTCTTTGAATCTTTTTCCTGTGAACCTGCTGCAAATACAGCAAATGATACTGCAAGTACCAATAATACCGATAATACTTTTTTCATAACTATCTACGCTCCATCATTTTAGAACTTATTTTATTTCCTATTAATTGGATAATCTCTACTAACAGAAGGATTACCACAACTGCTACCAGCATTACATCACTTCTGAAACGCTGATAACCGTATCTTATAGCCAAGTCTCCCAAACCACCTCCGCCGATTGCACCTGCCATGGCAGAATAACCTATAAGGTTGATTATCGTTAAAGTTACTCCGCTTACCAGAGAAGGCATCGCTTCAGGAAGCAGAACTTTGAAGATAATCTGGGAATTAGTTGAACCCATTGCACGGGCGGCCTGAACGACCCCCGGATCCACCTCCTTCAATGATGTTTCTATAATTCGCGCAACAAACGGAGCTGCTGCAATTGAAAGCGGAACAATGGTTGCCGCTGTACCTATGGATGTTCCTACTATCAAACGAGAAAGCGGAAACAGAAGAATCATCAGAATTATAAACGGAAAAGACCTCAGCACATTGACTATTCTGCTCAATATTTCGTTGAGAATGGGTTTGGGTACAATTCCTCCCTGACCAGCCGGTCCTGTAACACAAAGCAGTATTCCCAGAGGGAGCCCTAGCAGAAGTGCAAAAACCGTTGAGAAAAAAACCATTACAAGAGTCTGAACCGTGCTCTGAAAAACCAATGTCCAAATCATGATTTAGTCTCCTCAACTGTAATTTTATGCTTTTTAAGATCTGAAATTGCACTCTTTATTGCATCTGAAGGTCCGATTATATCACACACTATAGTACCGAACTCCTCATTGCCAACTTTATGAACTCCGGCACCGCGGACATTGAAGTCAACATTGTACTCGCGTGCAAGTCTTGAAAGAACAGGATAATCAGTGCTCTTACTCGGGAATCTGAGAGTATATCTTCCGTTGTTTTTGGAAATATAAACCAATGAATCCGAATCATCGGAAGAAAGATGAGCCAGAAAATCCTTTGTTACATCTGTTTTGGGATGAGAGAAAATTTCCCTGACAGTTCCCTCTTCCACAATCTTTCCGGCATTTATCACGGCCACAAAATCACAGGCATCTCTGACAACTTCCATCTGGTGTGTAATCATTACTACCGTCAGGTTCATCTTTTTCTGAATATCCTTGATAAGATTCAGAATCGACCTTGTTGTCTGAGGGTCCAAAGCACTTGTTGCTTCATCACAGAACAGGATATCAGGTTCACAGGCAAGAGCTCTTGCAATTGCAACTCTCTGTTTCTGACCGCCGGACAGCGTACTGATGGGAGCATTGATTCTGTCCTCCAATTCAACCAGCTTCAACAGTTCTTTTACTTTGTCTTTAATCTTTTCTTTTGGATAATTTGTAATTTCAAGAGGATAGGCAACATTCTGACCGGCTGTTCTTGACGAAAAAAGATTGAAATTCTGAAATATCATTCCCAGGCGTCTTCTCTTCTGAATCAGACTATTCTCATCAAGATTGTCAACTCTTTCATTATCGTACCAAACTTCACCGCTGTCAGGTTTCTCAAGCAGACTTACCAAACGAACGAGCGTACTCTTTCCTGCTCCGCTTCTGCCTATTATCCCTAAAATCTTGTTGGAAGGCACAGTCAGGCTGATATCGTTTACGGCATGCAGTTCACCGTAAGCACGCACTAAATGTTCCAGTCTTATCTGCATACCCGCCTCCCTATATACAGTTTTGACTATAAAAGCACAAAAAAGACATTTTTACAAGATTATGCTGTGAAAATGTAGTAAAAAGGTACTTTCAAAACTGCCTTCATAAATCTTGAATTTGCCTTTGCGTTTAAAAAGCAATCAATGTTTTTCAGGAATTATGAACATATAAATCAATGAACTGGCAAGTAGCATGAATTGATAGAACATAAACGGAATAATTGAAAGAGACGGAACAGCATACCCCATGGCCTGTGCTGCCGATACTGCAACCAGAACCTGAGCACCGTAAGGAATAATTCCCTGAAAGATACAACTGAAAGTATCAAGAATCGAAGCAGTCTTCCTGTTTGAAAAGCCATACTGAACAGATATTTCCTTTGCAATAGGGTTCGCCACAACTATTGCAACGGTATTGTTTGCAGTTGCAATATCCATAGCACCCACCAGAAGTCCTACTCCCAGCTGTCCGGCTTTTTTACCTTTGAACACTTTGCGGATATGATAGAGCAGAGCTTCAAATCCTCCGTACTCTTTCACCAATGCACAGATTGCAGAAACAAGTATTGCAACCATTGCAGTTTCAAACATTCCCGCAACCCCGACTCCCATATTGGCAAGAAGATCTGTAATGGCAACTGTATTTGTTGCAATCATAATTACAGCTCCGGATACAATTCCCACCATTAGAACCACAAATACACTGATTCCCGTTATTCCCCCGGCAAGAACAAGAACATAAGGAATAATCTGAACCAGATTATATTCGTAAACGGAATTTTCCGAAGGTTCTTTTCCTACTGTCAGCATGGCAATCAGAACTAAAGTTGCAATAGCTGCAGGAAGTGCAATTCCGAAGTTTTCCCTGAATTTATCCTTCATTTCACAGCCCTGTCCGTTACATGCAGCAATTGTAGTATCGGAAATGAACGAAAGGTTGTCTCCGAACATTGCGCCGCCTATGACCGTTCCCATACATAATGCCATACTGTAACCGGAAGCAGTTGCGATGGAAACCGCAATGGGCGTGATAAGTGTAATAGTACCTACAGAAGTGCCCATTGCCGTGGAAACAAAGCAACTGACTATGAAAATAACAACAACTGAAAACCTTTCGGGAATAATTGACAGCATGAAATATGCAACACTGTTTGCACTGCTTCTTCCTACAACACCAACAAACATGCCGGCTTCAAGGAAGATGAGAATCATTGTAAAGATATTCTTATCGCCTACCCCTTTTGCCATAATATCCAGTTTTTCTTCAAAGGAAATGTTTTTATTTTGAATACATGCCACAAGAAGGGCTATCATAAAACAGACAATGATGGGAATATTGTAAAATCCCATAGGAATTGCAAGAACATACTCAAAAAGAATACCGAGACCGAGATAAAGAACAACGAATACAGCAATCGGTAACAGTGCTTTTGCATTTCCCTTTTCCATTTCATAAACCTCCGATTGTCTAAAACTGAACACAAGCCTGTAAATTATGCGTAAAAACAAGGATAATTACAAGAATTCCCCCATTCCTTAACCCTTTAAATCCGCACAAATAGATTTACCATCAACACGGATATTATTGCCAACTTTCTTTGCACAGGCTGGACACATTGGCCAAGAAGCAAATATCTTCAAAAAGAGCATTCTGCACTGCTTTTTATTGCAATAACAGCTTTTGTCCACAAAAATATGCTTTGGAATCTTCACTTTCTACAGATGTCCATGTTTCGTATAGTCTTATACCTGAACTCAATCCTGTTTCTTTAAGTTTGTCATATTCGGCCATTGAACCGATGAACCAGTCATTACATCCGTTTGTGCCTTCTCCGGAGTTCACATTCGCAATATATTCCCAGATTGATGGCTCTGACATACCATGCGCTTTGTTGGAATAAGAAGTATCCGTTATAGCCATAACCTTTGCAGTGTTAATCTTTCCTGAACCGATATAATCATCAGTTGCGCCGGTTGTTATGTCATCATAACCCCAATAACAACGGTCAGAATCCAGATTCGGATTAAATACATAGTACCTGTCCTTTGAAGGAGTACCGGAAATTGAATAGTATTTTACCTCAGTATTTCCGATGGGGATGCCTGTGATTTCTTCCATATTTTCATCATAGAATTTATAGGTTTCTCCATTGTCTCCGGCATCGTAGAAGATTGTTCCTCCCACTGCAAGTAATTCCACCAAGTCAACATCTAAAATCGTAGTCATTCCGTCGTAAATATTGATACTGTTCCTGACTGTCTTTTCTACAATTGTATTGTTCTCAACTTCTATCGCAATATTAACAGGCACTCCATTACAGCAATTCAAACCTTCTATAAGCTCTTCACTTATGCTCAGTGTTCCGTCTTCTGCAAATGCATTTGAAAGTGTTATTATTTCATCCCCTATTGACAGTTCTACTTTTGCATCTTTGCTTTAAAGTCACCTGTTCCGGGATTGTAGGTCAAGCTGAACAATACTGAGCCTTTTCCTGTCTTCAGATTATCTGAAGAATGTACTGTTGCATTAACTACATTTTTTGATTTGGCAAATGTCAGTTCTAGAGAGGCCGATTCAAGCAGAATATCCGTACTTGTTGTTGATGTAAGCTCTACACCTTTATTTACTCCATAGATTGTGAATGTCCATGTATCTCCCACATAAAAATTTGGCAACAAAAAAATAAAAAAACAGGAGTACATTCATCACAAAGTTGAACGAAAACACTCTTGCCTTTATTACGATTTTCTATTGGCGGGACAATCAGTTCTGCACATCTACCACCAGACGGATAGATTTACCATCAACTCGAGTATTACTGTCAACCAGAATACTATTGCCGAAACTCATATCGTATGCACTACTTTCATTGGAAGGAGAAGCTGTCCAAACATATCCTCGGGAATTTTCATTTTGCAGAACAGAACTGTTATAATAACCTGCGGCAGGTAGAAATACGCAGCCGGATTCTTCCATAGTTGACCACTCAGTATCTGTATATTCAGTTTCGCCACTCTGTGCAGTATAAGCATCAGGATAAATAATCAATCCGTTTATTTCATTGACTGTTGCTATCTGGAAACTGAAACCTTCTCTCGTACCACTGTTGACTGTTCTGGTATTCAAAAGATAAGTCCATTCTTCTTTACTTAAACTTCTGTATTTTCCTTTTACACCAGATACTGTGAAATCAGGATTTGCTGTATCTTCTGTCTCATTGGTAAACAGAATATCACTTTCACTTACTCCGGACGCACTATGTGTTTCAGCACAAGCAACTGATGCATCATTTGAATAATAGAAACGATCAACATGCCCGGAATCCCTGATTGTTGTATATACAAACTGAATTTCTTCTATTCCAAATTCGCTGCCGTCCCAGTACAGATTCCCTTTTGCAAACTGAACCTGTTTTCCTTCAGCAACTGTAAATGCACTGGGCAACAGATTCAAATCTGTAAAATCTTCTTCTTTTGTTTCCACTTCACTGTAACAACTTATCATTGATAATGAAAGCATCAATATTATGAGTATTGTAATAATCCTATTTGACAGTCCTTTTAACAAATTCAATTATCTCCATGCTGTTGATTACTTTACTACAAAGACAGGGTCATTGCAACGCAACAACCCTGTTGAAAAATTCCTCTGCTACACTAATTATTCTACATCCGCCACAAGGCGAATCGCTTTGCCGTATTTACGGGAACCAACCTCATCATCATTCACAATTGTCATTTTATAACCTTTTACAACCTTTTATAACTGAATAGAGCAACTTGCAAAACGAACTTTAATAAATCAGGTGTAAAAAAGAGCATTCTGCACTGCTTTTTATTGCAATAACAGTCCCAACTGCAATTTACAGGACTCTGCTCAAAGCAAAGGCACACATGGCGGCAAAAATATTTGAAGACAGATTCACCATATCGTTATCCATCCAGCTCAAACCACGCACAAGATTCCGTTTCTTGCCATCTTCATCGGTATCCTGTTCCGTAACAGCATCTTTTTTCTCATCAAGATACATAGCCTGACAAGTTGCCCCAAGGAAAGAATCAAGAATACAACCCGCAAAACCGCAGAAAGTAATAATGAAGACAGATACAAAATTGACCCTTACCGGAAACAGAATAAACCACATCATAGCAATGAAGAAACTGCCGGCAACTGCGCCTATGAAGCCCAAGGCCGTAACTCCTCCGGAAAGACCCTTCGGAACAATCTGAAAAGTTCTGATAGATACAGGAGGCTTTGTTGAGAGCCGTCCGATTTCCCCCGCCCAAGTATCCGAAGTAGCCTCTGCAATCACAGCTCCGAACATAATGAGAAACCTTATGTTAAGCGTATTTTCATATTGAAGAGCCGCAATTACAGCCAAAAGACCATTTGCAAGAACCTGCATATAATCCCGAGTATGCCCCTTCTTTTCAATCCTCTTTTCCGGATACCTTAATTCACAGTATTTTCCTATCGCATAAGAAGAAAAATAAAAACAGCAAAGCAGAAGAAAACCCTGAATATGAGTACACCAGAAAACAACAACTCCGGCAACAAAAGCCGCAACTGCACCGTTTTTAGTAAGATGCTTTTTTCTGTATACAGTAAAAGCAAAACCAAGCATAAATAGAACTATGAAAATCAAAGGCCATGGCCATTTAACTGAAAAAAACCACTCGTCCAATCTTCTCAACATAACAATACACTCAAAACATAGATTACCAAAGGAACTGAGAAATTATCCAACCCCAATGGAGTATAAGCTTCTGCAAGCATTGCAGCAAAACCGATAAGAACGGCTGACAACAAAGCCAGATTACCCACAAGCAGAATAACGATTATCGTAAACAACATAGCAACAACAGAACCGAATATACTCTTGTTCTCAGAAAAAGGCATCTTTGTTCTGCCGAATTTCATACCTGCCAAAGCAGCAAAACCGTCGGCATAACCCATTCCCAAAAGACCGCAGCCGATTGATTTGACGGAACCGAAACCCAATTCCTTCATTGCAATCATTATCACAATGACAATAGGAAAATAGACGGTGCCCCAGCTTCTGCGCGTTCCGGTTTTTATTTCTATAAAATAGTTTACAATTGCAAAAAACAGAAGACCCGCAACAGGATAATACCAAACGGAAAAAAAACTGCTGTAAATAAAAAACCAGTTGCTGACACCGATGTGCACGAACTTTCTGGCAAATTCTCTTCTGAAATCGGAAACAGGCTTCTTATGTTTAATCAGAAGGGCAACAGTCCAGCAGAAACAGACAAGACATACTGTCCAAATAATTCCTTCAAGATTTCTACCAAGCACGGCTACCTCCACCTCCGAATCCACCACCGGAGAATCCTCCAAAATGCATAGAACCACCTATTACTGACTTTGTTTTCTGAACAGGTATGGATGATAACGCAACACTTCTGCAGACACCGGAGGCAAAACTGCTGAGAAAATAAATATCAAAAGGACTGATGCCGGTGTACCATACAGGAGGCTGAACCGTTACTGCGGCAAATTTCTTTGCCCATTTGTTTTCCAGTCCCAGTACCATTGCATAACAGAGTATGTGATAGTAGTACATAGGGTCCTGATCTATCATTGTAACCAGTTCCGACATGGAAACTTTATCAATAAACTCTCTGAAACCCAGAACATCTTCATTGAGTTTTCTGCCGTATTCGCTTCTCCTTACCGTGATAACAGCAAGAAACGAAACAACAGAACTGCAGATGAATGAATAACAGGAAAGAATAAAATCAAAACCATCAAACGAAGCAGATAGAACCGCAAAAACCAGAGATTCAAAAAGAATGAACAGAAGTCTGAGTATTACAGCAAGTAGATTGGATTTTCTCACATACCATTTTTTCATCAATGAGATAAACAACACTGCGTTAATAACAACCGGAAACAGACTTGCAATACAGAAAGTTACAGCCTGTTCCTGCATTAATTCGTGTGCTGTAAGAGAAAGAGCAAAAAAACACAACGGCAAAACAGCTGAAACACCGAGCAGAAAAGAGAAAAAAGTACTTAAAGGATCCGTAAGTCTCTTTTCCCCTCTGAAAAATCTGGGGACAAGAAGTTTTGCACGGGTCATAACCCTGTAAAAATCATTGTACTGCAAATCGGAAATCCTTATTGTTCCGTCCGCATTACAACCCCTGAAAAAACCGTAGAACAATTCCCTTTCAACAGCCGGAACATCATTCGGAAGATTGTTGAGTTTTGTAAACTCATAACGTTTTTTCTTCGGCTCGGCAATTTTTATGTAACCCTTGTCTGCCCAGTAGAAAAGCATTGATGTAATATCCGTATCATTTACAGTCTCATCGGCAAGATAACCCACAAACAGAGGAGAAAAATTTTCAGGAACCGAGAATTTTGCGGAAACAATGGGAATGGAGTCTCTTCCGTAACGATTCCAAATCAAATAAGCCAGAACAACCAGAATCAATGAACCGAAAATGTCCGCACTGTGAAAAAAAGAGCGGAAATCTTTAAGTTTTCTTGCTCCCTGATACCAATTCTGAGGAAGAAGAATCCTCACGGTAACACCCTGAGATGGACTGAGGTCATACACCGTTCCGTAAATCCGATAATCATCACCTGTTTTTTCAATCTCAAACGGAACCTTAACTTCAGAACCGTAATAACCTCCGGTAACGGAAACTTCAAAATCACCATCTGTCAAACCTTCTGAAGGCAGAAAAACCTCAAATTCAAAACAATCAGTGAAACAATCGTAATCAGTTCCAAGAAGATTGAAATACAGAAAGTCATAATCTTCTTCAGTATCCTGATTCACATCGTATTTGTAGGAAACAGCGTACTGTTTTTCTCCGTAAACCGTTTCATCGTAAGAACCGATTTTCATAACCACATTGCCGTTTTCCGTACTGTACGAGAAATCTTCGCTGCATCTCAAATCCGTAATGCGGACCTTAGCATTGTCATATTCATAAGGAATAAACCGATAAAGACCATGAGACGGAATATGAAAATCGGCAATAAAATCCTCTCTGACCTGATGAACTGCATCCTTTCCCACAATCAGCTGTGTTCTGTAATATGTATAATCATATTCGGAAGCAAAGACACAGACAGTACAGACGAGAAACAGTACAAGCAGAGAAGCTATTTTTTTCATTACTTAAAATGAAACTTTTACATTCTGGCGTTCGGCTTCAGCAACTTCAAGATAAGTAAGCTTTTCAAATCTTCCGCCGAACATTTTTGCTACAACAGAATTAGGGAAAGTCTGAATTGCAGTATTGAATGTTTTGACTACTGCATTATAGTACTTTCTTGCCTGAAGAATCTCTGTTTCAAGTTTTGAAAGCTGATTCTGAAGATTTTCAAAATTCTTGTTTGCCTTAAGATCAGGATAGGCTTCCGAAAGAGCAAAAAGACTTTTCAAAGTACCCTCAAAAGCTTTATCGGCCTTGTCTTTTTCCTCGACGGTACTTGCATTCATTGCTGCATTTCTTGCGGCAATTACAGCTGTAAGAGTCTTCTGTTCGTGTTTGGCATACCCTTTGACGGTTTCTACAAGATTGGGAATAAGGTCATAACGCTGTTTAAGATGGGTATCTATCTGAGCATAAGCCTCTTCTCCCTGATTTTTTATCTGAACGAATTTATTGAATGTTGAAACAACATACAAAACCAGAATAACAACTACTGCAATAATGATGATTAATGCCATTTTCAATCTCCCATTCCAAGAATATCTGCAAAAGCTTTAAGCTTTTCATCGCCCTCACATCCGTTCAATACTTTCTTTGCAAGTATTTTCCCGAGCTGCACTCCTTCCTGATCAAAACTGTTGATGTTCCAGATAAGCCCCTGAAACATTATCTTGTTTTCAAAATGCGCAAGAATCTGACCTAACGAGAATGCAGTCAGTCTGTCACATACTATAAGTGAAGAAGGACGCTTGCCGTCGAAATTTTTATTTGGATTTTCTTTATTTTCTTTTCCGCAGGCAAAAGCAACAATCTGAGCAACAAGATTTGCATTGAGTTTTGCTTTTGAAGTGGACCCTTCAACTACCGCATCAAGGGAACCCTGATTCTTTTTAAATCCTATGAACTGCATTGGAACAACATCAGTTCCCTGATGAAGAAGCTGATAAAAACTATGCTGTCCGTTTGTTCCCGGTTCTCCGAAGATAACAGGACCGGTTTTATAGGAAACCTTTTCACCGAATCTGTTTACATTTTTTCCGTTGCTTTCCATATCAAGCTGCTGGAAATGAGCAGGAAGTCTGTTAAGAGCCTGACTGTACGGAAGAACAGCAGAATACGGATAATTCAGAACATTTCTGAGGTAAACACCAATAAGGGCATCAAGAAGTGCAGGATTCTTTCTTATGTCCGTATTAAGCGAAGTAACATCCACATCATGAGCACCGTCAAGAAGATCCCTGAATACCTTAAAACCGTATGTCAGAGATAAAATCACCCCGCCGACTGCAGAACATGAAGAGTACCTTCCACCGATGTAATCATCCATAAAGAAGACTCCAAGAATTCCTTCTGTTTTTGCAAGCGGACTTGTCTGAGAAGTTACAGCAACCATATGTGCATTGGGATTCTTTATTCCACCCTTTCTGAGAACTTCAAATACCAGATCCCTGTTTGTAAGAGTTTCAAGCGTTGTACCGCTTTTTGAAACAAGAATAAACAATGTTGCTTCAAGATCAATTCCCTGAACAACTGCACAGGCATCATCAGGATCAACATTGGAAATGAAACGGGCATCTAATTTGGGAACATCCAGAAGAGACAGCGCATAGCAAAGAGCTCGGGGCCCCAAATCCGAACCTCCTATTCCGATTTGAATTACATGCTTGAAATTCTTTCCGGTAGAACCCTTGATTTTTCCGTTTCTGACATCTTCGGAAAACATTTCTATTTTCTTCAGTTCATCCTCATAGAACTTTTTCCGATCCTGAGGAACTGATTTTATTGCCTCTCCTCTCGTGAGATGGTGAAGAACCATACGCTTCTCACCTGTATTCATTATTTCACCGGATAGAATTGCCTTGTATTTCTCTACTGCCTGAACTTCATCAGACAGATTCTGAAGAACGGAAACCGTATCATCATCAACAGGCATACAACTGTAGTTGTAAACAAAACCGTTATTACCGGAAACAGAGTATTTTCTGATTCTTTCTGCATCGATATTACCGATATCAAATGCTTTGCAGTCACACAGCTTACCGAAAGCCGATAGTTTATCAAGATTAGTGTAATCCATATAAAATCTCCGAGGAAAATAATAACAGAATACCGTTTACCTTGCAATTTGCTTACCTTATAATCAAAAACGAATGAGGTTAGAACAATGAAAAAAAGGGAAAATCGTCTTGCTGCAGTAAAAAAACTGATTGGAAACAACAAAATCGAGAATCAGGAAACTCTCCTTCAGATGCTCAAAGATGAAGGATATGATGTTACACAGGCAACACTTTCAAGAGATTTGAAAAAACTTAAAATCGGAAAAGTATCCAACGGCTGGAGCGGATATTTCTACACATTACCCCATGAAGAATCACCCAACAATTCTGAAAAAAGCTACATTCAGGATGCAAGACGGGGAATCATCTCAACAGAATTCTCAGGCTCAATCGGTGTAATAAAAACCCGTGCAGGACATGCCAACTCAGTCTGCTATGCTCTTGATGTTCTGAATTTGCCCGCAATACTCGGAACCATAGCCGGTGACGATACTATTTTCGTTGTTCTCAGGGAAGGAATGACTAAAGATAATCTTCTCGA
>JAZLEZ010000009.1:0-42985 GCA_045615505.1 Sphaerochaetaceae bacterium
TCAAAAAACAGGTTGAAAAAGACCTGGATGATGTTCTTTCTTTAGCTAAGCCTTGGATTCAGTCTGAATCATAATCATGGTTAGATTTTCTATCTTGATTCACAGACTGTTTCGGTTAGATTTTATCGTGATACAACACGCGGCGGTCAGCCGATTGAATTCATAAAGTTGTGATATTCTGTTTGAGGAGAATCATTTCTTTCATAATCAGAAAGAGGGTAGTTCTGCATGACAAAATCAATATCCTTGTCACCGCGACCGGAAAGGTTTACAAGAATCTTCTTTCCTTTACCTTCCATTTCAGCAAGTTTGACTGCATAGGAAACTGCGTGACTTGATTCAAGGGCAGGGATGATTCCTTCCATTCTGGACAGAACATAAAAACTCTCAACGGCTTCTCTGTCAGTTGCTGTAACATACTTTACTCTCTCAATATCCTTAAGATAAGAATGCTGAGGTCCTACTCCGGGATAATCAAGACCGGAAGCAATTGAATAAACCGGAAGTACTTTTCCTTCTTTATCCTGCAGAACATAAGTTTTGGTCCCATGCAGTATTCCGATTCTTCCCTTGGTGAGTGTTGCGGCATGTCTATTTGTATCCAGACCTTTTCCCGCAGGTTCTACTCCGAAAAGATTGACAGCTTTGTCATCAAGGAATGCAGTAAAAATTCCCATGGCGTTACTGCCGCCACCAACACAGGCAACAATGTCATCAGGCAGAGTTCCGGTCATATCCAAAAACTGTTTCTTTGCTTCATATCCGATTACAGACTGAAAATCTCTGACCATTCTCGGAAATGGAGCAGGTCCCACAACAGTACCTATGCAGTAAATTGTATTCTTGGTATCTTTGACATAAGATTCAAATGCCGCGTCAACTGCATCTTTCAATGTCTGAGTTCCACGAGTAACTGATACTACATGTGCACCCAGCACTTTCATTCTGCTGACATTGGGAGCTTCTTTCATTACATCAATTGAACCCATGTAAATATCACATTCAAGACCCATAAGAGCCGCAGCCGTAGCCAATGCTACTCCGTGTTGTCCGGCACCTGTTTCTGCAATGACTTTCTTTTTTCCCATTTTTTTTGCAAGTAGTACTTCGCCCAAACAGTGGTTGATTTTATGAGAGCCCGTATGATTTATATCTTCCCGTTTCAAGTAGATATCTGCTCCGCCGACTGCTTCCGACAATCTTTTTGCATAATAGACCGGACTTGGACGACCGGTGAAATGTTCTCTGAGCTCTGACAGTTCTTTTATAAAAGACGGGTCTTTGTTGAAATAATCGTAAGCTTCTTCAACTTCATCAAGAGCTTTTTTCAAATCGGCATCAACATAACTGCCGCCGTACTGTCCGAATGTATTGCTTCTGTTTGTTTTAAATTCGTTTGTCATAATGCCGATGTTACTATTAATAGAAACATTTGTCAATATTTGGGAATGTGGAATATACAAAGCCCTGAAAATGCGGGCAAGTTGCCGGAAGTTCCCAAGTGTTACAGTTTAAAGGACAGCCCGGTTGAAAGAGCAAAAAGGTTGTTCGGCATAATCTGTTTCATCATTTGAAAGGCATCGTTTCCCGTGCAATGACCCGTGTAAAACAGAGTTTTCATTGATGACAATTCCTCAGCTGTATTTTTTATCAGTTTTATGTCTGTTTCCGAGTACGGTTGGTAGTTATTAACCAAGTGGAATCCGCTGATTACGGCATAGGGGTCTTCATTGAAAGCAGATCTGAATGTATCGATGATATTGATTATACCGTTGTGTGCACATCCTGAGAAAAGAATGAATCCTTTTTCTGCTTTAACGGCCAGACATTGTTCATGAATATAATCATCCTGAAGCGCAATGCCGTTTCTGACTACTTTCAGTTTCAGATTGCTGTGAGGATAAAAGCGTCTTCCTGTAATATCGGAAAAAAGGTACAGCTCTTCATCTATTTTGAGATTGTGGGATACGGTTACAATTCTTTGAGGCTGTATCGGACTTCTGTCAATTCCGATGTTTTTTCCAAGTCCGTTCAGATGTTCTTCAAATGCAGAATCCTTGATGTAAATCAATGCCTGTGAATTGATTTTTGCAAACTCGGTCAATCCGCCGCCGTGATCATAATGGCCGTGGCTTAATACTGCAACATCCGCAGTTTTAAGGTCTATTCCCAGCGTCTTTGCATTTTTTGCGAATTTATCCGTTGCACCTGCATCAAACAGTACTTTATGACTTTCTGTTTCTACAAACAGACTAAGCCCATGTTCACATACAAGATTATCGTTAAGTTTACTGTCTTCAATCAGAACCGTTATCGTCATGGGTAAATTATAAGTCAATTATCGCACATCGGGTTTGATTATTTTTTGTCAACTCCAATTTGATTGTGTATAATAAAATACAAGTTATGAGCATATCCAGAAACAGAAACGAAGTAATTAAAGAAGCAGTGTTGTTTGTTCTCGAATCAATGTTGTTTACATTCAGTGTTTTCGGCTCCCGCGTGATAGAAAACTGTTTGGGAATAAACAAGGTTGTGGAAGTGTCGGTTCAGTGTTGTATTATAGCCTTCTATATCATCAGGATGTGGGGTAGTGAGGAACTGAAAGAAAGACCTTTTGACAGTAAAGCTTTTGCAGCGGCACTGATTCCGGTTTTTCTTATCGTTGCTTTGAACGGGTTTAGGATTCAAAAAGGTTTTTCCCTGACTACGGTTCTGTTATGTCTGATTACTGCAGCCTGTGAAGAATTGCACTTCAGAGTAAACGGATGCCATCTGTTCAGGGAAGACGGTTTCTTGGGATATGCCGATTGTATCATTCTTGTCCTTGTCTATTCTGTCTGCCATATTATTTCCTTTATTGCGGAAGGAGTACTTCTTACGTGGATGTCTGTTTTGGAAAGTGTGGCCGACGGAGTACTTCTGTTAGGTTTTTATCTGAAAACCGGAAACACAAAGTCTGTTGTTTTACTTCATTTGCTGTTGTTGATTGTGGAAGAATCTGTTTTCAAGGTTGATATTCCTACATCTGAACTGGTAAATGTTGTTGTTTCAACAGTTATAGGAGTCTGTTTTTTCCGAAAGTCGGTTGTGGCAAAATGACAATAGAAAACAGTCTGGTAAGAGTAATCAGGTGTCTGATGTTATAACTCCCGCTTTTCAATTATTGAATCGACACATTGTTTGCATTTTTCAATAGCATTTATGCAGATTTTGTAGTCTTCCTCGTTCAGTGTAAGAGAATCATCTCCCGGATATTTTGTTGAAAAATAAAAGCCGTTTACTTCTTTTAATGCTGATGCAGTTTCCGAATCAATGGGCATGGTTGATTTGCTGTTCCAGTAGTTTACAAGTCTGTTCAGATTGTGGGTAGAAAGGATTTCTGTCAGTTCAAAGCGGTTTTTGTTTGTTACGGGGATATACTGATTTATCAGATGTTTGATAAAGCGTTCGCAGGTGTTTTGAGTCATGGCTCCGAGGGAATTTGCCGTAATTCCGGCTTCCAATGTAGCTTTGATGAATTTGTAATCATCGTTTGCAAAATCGTAGTAAGTTCTTAATTCCATATACTGAATCCTTCTGTCAGAATGTTTTTCTGAAAGGCCCGGTTTTCATTTTTCCAGAAATCTCCGTATGCAATATGCAGGTCGGTTTCCGGATCTTTATAATTTTCAGTTGATATTCCGCCTTTGATTTTTACTATCCATCCTGAGTGTTTGGCTTCATTTTTGATTTTCGGATTGAGTACCAGCAGAAGATCTATGTCACTGCTTTTTTTTGTTTCGTTTCTGGCTGTACTACCATATAGAATTACATCATCCACATAGGGAAAAAGCGGTGATTCAGTTATTTTCTGCAATGCATATCGCAGTGCCGATTCTCTTCTTGAATCGAGTTTGATTTTTCCGCTGATTATCAGGTTGTCCAATTTGTCTTTAAGTTGACAGTTCGGGTATTCATTCACAATTATTTTTGCCAGTAGATAAATGATATAGGAAGGACATATTCTGCTTGACGGTTTTTCCGTACTGCTCTCCCAGTTCTGAATTGTTTTGAGCGGTATTCTGTATTTTTGTCCGAATTCTTTTTGTGAGAGTTTTGTAATTTGTCTCAGTTCTTTTATGCTTGTGTTCACAATTAGAATATACGCTCAATGAGCGTCGTTGTCAATTATTCTTTGCAACGACATTCTTCTGTGCAACGAATATTGTCCATTTTCCGGATGCTTTGTTTCAGGAAAAGATGCAGGTTGAAACAGGCGCTGCCTGCAAGTTGGTGGTTTTTAACTCTTTGTAAGGAGTTAGCATCTGAGACCGGGAAGATTTGAACTTCTGACCTCGTAACTTAAACTTTATTGTAAAAGACAGTTTATTGATTCCAATTTTGCAAAATTTTCAATTTTGGTATTGATAACATTGCGTTGGAATACGGAATAAAACATATAAACATTATTGATCATATGAAAAATGGTTTAGTTTTTTGAAAAAGCAATTCAAATTTGCACTAATACCTAAAAGTAGCGACGCTTGTGACACAACATTTAGAAATGTAAGCCTAGAAACTTGATTTCTTGTGAAAAATGTTAAACTATCTAAAAGTAGCGACGCTTGTGACACAAGTTTTAGGTTTTACGGAGGTGTTGAAATGATTGCAAGAGATGAATATTTGTCAAAAATTCAATCTGCGATGTGGGATGGGAACATAAAAGTCATAACTGGATTAAGAAGATCTGGAAAATCCACATTGCTTTTTGAATTGTTTTATGAATATTTGATTTCAACTGGTGTAGATGAGGAGCATATCATCAAGTTGGAACTTGATAAAAGAAAATATTTTGTATTTAGAAATCCTATAGTGCTTTGCGACATGGTTGAGAAAACACTTGAAGGTAAGAGAGATGAAAAGTACTATCTCTTTATCGATGAAGTTCAGATGGCAAAAAAGGCTATAGTAAAAAACGAATACGGTCAGGATGAAGTTTCAATTTACGATATGTTAAATGAGCTAAAAGGGTATAGGAATCTTGATGTATATGTAACCGGCAGTAACTCCAAGATGCTTTCAAGTGATATCGCCACAGAGTTTAGAGGCAGATCGACACAAATTCACGTTTATCCACTATCTTTCAAAGAAGTCTATGATTTCTATGGTGGAAGTGAAAAGGATGTCTTAGAACAATATATGCTTTTCGGTGGCATGCCTGAGCTTACCACTAAGTCAACAGACAGAGAAAAAATGGAGTATCTGAGCAACCTGTTTTCTGAAACATACATCAAGGACTTAAAGGAGCACGGGAAAATTCAAAGAGAAGATGTGCTTTCCAATGTACTTGATTACCTTGCATCTTCAATCAGTTCTTTAACAAATCCAACCAATGTTTCAAATGCTATAGGCAGTTCTTTAAAAGGGAAAATTGACCGAAATCTTGTAAATGACTACATTGAAAAATTGAAGGATGCATTCCTTTTATCAGAAGCGAAGAGATATGATGTGAAAGGAAAATCTTATTTCACATTTCCAAATAAGTATTATTACAGCGATGTTGGCCTTAGAAATGCAAGATTGAATTACCGCCAGTATGATCCAGGGCATATCATGGAGAATATCATTTACAACGAACTTATCAGAAGAGGTTATAAGGTTGATGTGGGTGTGGTTTATGACAGACGACAGGGAAGAAATACTCAAAAAGAAATCGATTTTGTTGTAAATGATCTAGATAGAAGAATCTATATACAAAGTGCCTACGAAATGAGCAAAGAGGAAAAAGCAACCTCAGAGCTTGATTCGTTTGTATTGACAGGAGATTTCTATAAGAAAATTGTTATTAGGGATGATATTCCACATCATTTCTATGATGAAAATGGATTTTTACATTGCAGTCTGCCAGATTTCTTAATGAACAGAGTAGAGTTGTTTTAGGGTGAAAATTAGGGTCCTTGACCGTAAATGGAAAAAGGACTCACATTGATATGAATCCCTTTTTTCTTTTGAGACCGGGAAGATTCGAACTTCTGACCCTCAGATCCGCAATCTGATGCTCTATCCAGCTGAGCTACCAAAACTGCGAAATAACCTATTCAAATAAAGGTTTTGTGGAAACCTGTTTTATAAAAAAAGTATTTTTTGTTAACACCTTTGTTAACACCAAAAGTGTTTAGAGAACTGCTTCTCTCAGTATGTTGTTTATTCTTGTCTGATACCCCTTTCCCTGTTTCTTCAGAGCTTCAAGTACATCAACATCAATCTTTATGCAAATTGACTGCTTCTTAGGAGTAATGTTGTAATACTGAGGATTGACCGGTTTGAACATTGCAAGCTGAGCATCTGTAAATTCCGGAATATCATCATCAAAGTTTACATCTAAAGCTGCAATTTCTTTTAATCTTGAATCAGAAACTTTTTTTGATCCATTCATTGTACAAATTCTCCAATTTCTTTTCTGCTTTTCTTGCAGAAATAAGTCTTATTCTTCCGTTTCTCTCTGTGTGACTTGTAGCAATCAGAACTATTCCCCTGATACTTCCAACACAGAAATAACGGTCTTCTTCAAGTGTAGAATGTTCTTTGTCATACATTGTCAGCATATATGGATCATCATACACTTCCAATATTTCAGAAAATGAAAATCCGTGTTTACTGCGATTGATAGCATCTTTATCTGAGTCCCATTCAAATTTTCCATCTTCTGTAATAACTGTCATATTATATAGTTAATATATATCTGAAAATATATATTGTCAAGTATAGCTTTCACCTTGAATTGAAAACTGTTCAGCGTTCATTGACAAAGTGATAGGACAACTATTTGGTTCAAGTGTTGTTTAACAGATAATTGTAGATTAAAGCCTACAGATAATTGCACAATCCTTTAGCATGAACATAGAATAAACAGGAAAGAATTGTACATTCTTTTAGTTTGAATAAAGGAAATGGGATGAAGAACTTCACGATCAAATTTTGTTCTCTATTCCTACAAAAATTCCTACTACAAATTCTTATTGTGATAGGAATTATCTGTTGAGACCGGGAAGATTCGAACTTCTGACCCTCAGATCCGCAATCTGATGCTCTATCCAGCTGAGCTACGATCTCATTGCGGAATTATGATAGGTGTTTTCGGTTTTATTTGCAATAACTTCAGGTAATTTTCAAAGAAGCTGATAGGGTGTACTATTAACACAGGAGAAAAATATGCTTTACTTTAACTGTGATTACAACAACGGATGCCATCCTGAAGTACTGAAAAAAATTATTGAGACAAATGACGAATTCACCGATGTGTATAATCAGGATAAATATACTGCTTCGGCGATAAAGAAGATTAAAGATAAAATCGGATGTCCGGATGCCAAAATATACTTTCTCGGTGGAGGGACACAGACAAATGCAGTTGTCATCTCATCCTATCTCAGAGGCTTTCATGGTGTAATTGCAGCCCAGACCGGACATGTCAATGTTCATGAATCAGGTGCAATAGAATACACAGGTCATAAAGTTCTGACATTGCCCCAGTATGACGGCAAAATGAAGGCTTCAGATCTTCAGTCCTACTTGAAGACATACTATTCGGATGAAAACTATGAACATATGGTAATTCCCGGAATGGTATATCTTTCTTACCCCACTGAATTGGGAACGCTATATACAAAGCAGGAACTGACAGAGATTCACAAAGTCTGCAAGCAGTACAAAATGCCTTTGTTTATTGACGGAGCAAGACTCGGATACGGACTTGCAAGTAAAGAATGTGACATGACTATCAAAGAATTTGCAAAACACTGTGATGTATTTTATATCGGAGGAACAAAGGTAGGAACACTGTGTGCTGAAGCAGTAGTCTTCCCTAAAGGTGATGAGCCGGAACATTTTTTCTCAAGCATAAAACAGCACGGAGCTTTGTTTGCAAAAGGAAGACTGAACGGAGTACAGTTTGATGCTCTGTTTACGGACAACCTGTATGAAAGATTAGGCAAAAATGCAATCGAAACTGCCGAAATGTTAAAAAAAGTACTGAAAGAGAAAGGATACAGATTCTATCTGGAAACACCTACCAATCAGCAGTTTGTAATTGCGGAAAACAGTATGCTCGGCAAACTCAGAAAAAAAGTAGTTTACGGATTCTGGGAAAAGTATGATGACACACATACAATTATCAGATTCTGTACGAGCTGGGCAACAAAGAAAGAAGATATAATGAAGCTGGCGAGCCTGCTTTAAAACCTATGAAGATTTTTCAATGTACCGATTCATTTATTCCCATTATCGACGGTGTCGGAAGAGTAGTAAAAGCGTACGCGGAAACTCTCTCAAAAAGAGACAATGAAGTGTATGTGGTTACTCCGACGGACAATACCGGATACAGAGGAAATTTAGGATATGAAATTTTGGATTTCACATCCTTCAGTCTGTCTAAGGAAATGCCGTGGAAAGTCGGATTAAGCTCACTGGATACCCATTTGGCAGAGAGGTTGCAGTGGATAGAAGGAGACATTGTGCATGTTCATACTCCGGGACCGGCGGGACAGGTCGGTAAACAGATAGCCCGGAAAAAACATATTCCCCTTGTTGGGAGTTTCCATTCCAAGTATTACGATGATGTATTGAAAGTAACACGCAGCAGAGTAGCAGCAAAACTTGCGTCAAACATAGTTGCAGATTTTTACAAGCAATGTGATGAAGTCTGGGCGGTGTCAGAGAATGCCGCGGAAACTCTGAGGGAGTATGGTTACAGAGGGAAGATGGCAGTAATGCCGAACGGAACGGATATAAGAACACTTAATACAATGCTGATTAAACCGGTTGCCGAAAAGTACGGAATCAGAGCTGATGTTCCGGTGTTCTTGTTTGTAGGCCAGATAAACTGGAAGAAGAACATCAGAAGAATCCTTGAAGGTTGTGCTCTGCTGAAAACCAAAGGATATGATTTCCAGCTGATACTTGCAGGCAGGGGACCCGATGAAAAAGAAATAATGAAATACTCAAAACAACTCGGGCTGACGGAAAATCTGATTATGACGGGGCACCTTAACGATTCGCAGGTTTTGGATTGTCTTTACCATCTTGCAGATCTGTTTCTGTTTCCGTCGATTTATGACAATGCACCGATGGTCTTGAGGGAAGCTGCCTGTATGAAAACACCATCTCTGGTTATTAAAAATTCAAGCTCGGCCGAGGTCATTCAGAACGGGGTCAACGGGTTGATTTGTGAAGACACCAATGAAGACTTTTGCGGTGTAATTGAGAAATACATTGAATTGGATGAAGAGCATCAAAAGCAAATAGGTCTGAATGCAAGCCTTACAATCCCAATTCCATGGGAAGGCAGACTGATTGAAAAAATAGAAGAACGCTATGCAAAAATCATGCGTGAGGCAAGTTCCATCTGAACTCGGCGGCAAACAGTCTGAGAATGATAATCAATGCTGCACCAATCATCATTGAAGCAGCTTTTCCCCAAGTGTCCCAAATCAGAATTGTTAAGACGGAGCCTATGATATCTGCACTTGCATAGAAGTGTTTGACGAAAATATAGGGTGTCTGTCCGCATAAAACATCCCTAAAAACACTTCCTCCGGTTCCGGAAACCAAACCCATGAAAACGAGAAGGAAAAAGTTTGGATTCTCCAAAGTTTCGAGAGCCATTTGAATACCGGAAACTGCGAAAATGCCTAACCCGACTGTATCGGCAAGGAAAACTACCATTTCAAAAACATCTTCGTGTTTATGGAGACTGTTTCTTACATGTGGAATAAAAATGAAAAGAGAAGTGAGAATTGCAGTAATTGCATAAACAGGTCTTGAAAGAACGATAGGCGGGGTGATTCCTATGCAGAGATCTCTGATAAAACCACCTCCCATTGCGGTAACGGCACCGAGAATGGATACACCGAAAATATCCATTTTATGATTGATGGCAACCAACGCACCGGAAATAGAAAAGGCTACCACTCCTAAAAGTTCAATTGACAGGACACTCATTTCTTTTTTCCAACGCTTCTTTGATGGCTTTTGAGAGCTGATCTGCGCAACTCGTGGTTTTATAGCCGCAGGTATTACCTTTCAGAATTTCTGCAACATCGCCGGCTTCTTTTCCTTCTACCAGTTTACCGATGGCTTTGAGATTGCCGTTGCAACCGCCCAGGAAAACTACATTATGGAGTTTATTCTTGTCATCAATTTCAAAATCGATTCTAACGGAACAGGTACCGTGTGTCTCATATTCATACTTCATATTTTCAGTATAACACTATTTGACGATTTCGATTAGCTCTACATTCTTATGGTGCCGTATTTTTTCTGCAAGAGGAGTGTCTGCACTTTTTCGGAGAACACCTACGACCTGTATATCAGTCTGTTCAAGGAGCTTTAAAACTCTGTCGCAAAACCTGTCGGCATCTTTTTCAAGAATTCCTATTTCATCTATTGCTATGATTTTAGTATCAGGTTTGATTTCCAAAGCATTTACTCCTGCAGTGTTGAAGACTTCAGGATAGGCATAGAGGACTTTATGGTCTTTCAGTCTCCCTGCTTCGATTCCGTTCAGGAAAACAGTATTTGAATTCCCGTAATCCTTGTGACTTTCGGTTATCAGGCTTACAACTTCGGATTCTTTGTATCCTTTGATGATTTTTCTGAGAGCCGTAGTTTTTCCGACCTTAAAATCTCCTGTGAAAAAAATATGCTTCAGTCCCATGTAAACAGTTTGAGTTCTCCGTAAATCGTTGAAAAGGCTTCTTCTATTGTACTTCTTGTAGCTTTTTTTACATATACATCATTGACGATAGTGCCGTCTTTCATAAATAGAATCCTGTCACAGTATCTGATTGCGGAAAGAGGGTCGTGAATGGAAATCAAGGCGCATTTTTTCTCTGAGTGTACTATCTGTGAGATTTTTCCGAGCACCATGTTTTTGTTTACATAGTCCAAAGCACTGTCCGGTTCATCCATAAGCATTACCGGAGTGTCCTGAACAAGTGTTCTTGCAAGAATGACAAGTTGCTTGATGCCCTCGCTTAAATGTGAGAACTCTTTTTCTGCAATGTCTTCTATTCCGAGTTTTCTCAACGCCGACAGAGCTTTTTCATAGTCTTTGGAAGATGGGTTCTCAAATAATCCGAGGTACGGATTGACTCCCATCACAACTGCATCAAGTACACTTATTCCGTAAATCGGACTGAGGCGTTGGGGAATAAATGAAATCAGTTTTGCTCTTTGCTTCTCGTTGAGTTTGAGGCAGTCTTCATTATTTATCAGAACCTTGCCTTCATAAACGGGAATGAGGCCGCAGATTGATTTGAGCAGAGTTGTTTTTCCGCATCCGTTTAATCCCACAACGGCGCAGAACTGGCCTTCATCGACTACAAATTCTATTCCTTTAACGATTTTGATATCCGAGTATCCGCATACATCATTCAGAACGGTCAAACTCACACTTTACCTCCTGTGCGTCTTACCATGAAATACACAAGAACAGGGACTCCGATTATTGTTGTAAGTATGGAAAGCGGAATTTCTGCAGAACCCAAAGTTCTGGCAAAAATGTCGGATAAAAGAATAACAAATGCACCTGTGAGTGAACTCATTATCAGATATTGTTTATCTCTCTTTTTGCAGAGGAAGTAGGCTATGTGCGGAGCAATCAGGCCCGAAAAGGAAATCAAACCGGTTACACAGATTACCGAGGCAACAAGCAAGGTTGAAAAACCCAATACGATGATTCTGACACTGTTCAGTCTTACCCCGAGTGCTTTGCTTTCGTCTTCGTTAAGGCTCAGCAGTGAAACCTGTCTGTGAAGGAGGATTATTCCTGAAAAACCGATAATCCAAAACGGGAGAATTCCCGACAGTTTTGAAAGTGTTACGGATGCAAGGCTTCCCATAGTCCAGTATTCTATTGCTGCAAGCTGGGATTCGGAATCGGCATAGTATTTCAAAAGCATAATCAGGGCTTTGGCAACAGAAGAGATGATTATTCCGGATAGAATGTAAGTGGCTGTTGTGTTTGCTTTGGTTGATTTTACCAGAATCATTACACACACTACGGCTGTGATTCCGCCCGCAAAGGCTCCGAATCCCACAGCAACCATTGAGTATGAAGAGAGTACTATGGCAAATGCGGCTCCCAAGTTGGCACCTGCCGAGATTCCTATTATGTCTGGAGATGCAAGGGGGTTTTTGAATACTGTCTGATACACAGCTCCGGCAAGTCCCAGTCCTGCTCCTGCAAGAATGGCCATAAGCGTTCGTGGAAGTCGTAAACGGAAAAAGACGGCAGCCGAAATGGTATCGGTTTCTTTTCCGAGGATTATTGCGACTGCATTATTCAGTGAAAGCGGATATTTTCCCGCAAGCAACGATATAAGTGCCGTTGCTGTTATCAAGAATGTTAAAATAATGCCGGTTACGGATTTTTCTCTGAAATTCATTTTCCTTAAAATCCGTAAAATGTACTGTAAAAATACTGTACATCTTTTTCAAACTCTTTTTCCGAATACAACTCAGGATGAATTGTATTGAGCATCCAAAGAGCGCCCAGAATTCCGCTGGGAACAGGGGAGTCCCACGCCTCAAAACCTGTAGGCATCTGGTAAATAGAATTGTTCTTTACAGCTGAAATTGAACTCAGCTGAGGATCTGAGCAAATTGTCTGAGCGGAAAAATCCGGAGTACCGTTTGCATTGCTGTTTGTGGGAATAATGATGATATCGGGATTCATTGCTATAAGTTGTTCGTAACTGATTTCCGTCCAAGAAGACCCTTTGACGGATGCTCCGGCATTGATGCCGCCGGCTGATTCTATCAAAGATGCCTGATACATCTCTTTTGGAGCGGTTGTCAGATAACTTCCTGTACCGCACATATAAACAACAGGATTTGATTTTGCCTTTTTTGATGTATTTGAAACGAAATTCAGTTTTTCTTCATAGTACTCCACAAGTTTTTTACATTCCTTTGTTTTTCCTGTTGCTTTGGCAATAAGCTTGAACATTTCAATAATCTGCTCGTGACTTTCCGGATTTACAACAAGAGCCGGTATTCCCATTTCCGTCAGGGTTTTTGCAGTTTCTTTCTGTCTTACGGGAAGAATAACAAGCTGCGGCTGAACTTTCAGGCATGTTTCCAAGTCAAAAGCCTTTGCCGTACCTACATTCGGTAAATCCATCATCCGGGGCTGTGAAAGTTTGTAGATAGGTCTTTTATTTCCCATTGATTCAATTGCTACAATATTATCTGAAAGACCTAGTGCAATACAGGCTGATGAAGAAATATAGTATCCGCTTACAATTCTTTCCGGTTTTGACTTGATTGTCACATTTCTTCCGATTTGATCGGTTACTGTTACAGGAAAGTCCTCATTGAAGTCTTCATTTGTATTTATCGATACATTTTCATAAACCGATTGCGCGAAAACAGAAAACAGAACTGAAATCAACATAATCAAAACAATAATTTTTTTCATTACAGCAACTCCTTTATATTTTTGAATATATAATGGATTATATAACAATTATTACTATGGTCAATGCTTGAAATTTATGCTATATTCAGAGCTATGAGAAAAAGACAGATTAAAAAGATTTTGGAAACTTACTTGATGGATGCTGATGAAGAATTCCTGATTCCGCCTTCAGCATATCGTGCAGAAGAAAAAGAACTTGAGAAGTTCTATTCAAAGGCTTGGAGAATTTCCAATCCTGAAAAGGCGGCAGAAATTGATGCAGCTGTTGAAAAAGCTCTTTCAGAGGCAGAAAGCAAGAACTAATTACTTTTTCAAGTCGGGAATACGGCACAGTGTCGATTGTACAGTGTGCCGTTTTCATTTGTTCTTTCAGCGAAGTTGAAAAACAACGGGAATTGTAAAGGTAACATCTGCCGGTTTTCCCTTGTACATTGCCGGGGTGGCCTTTATTCCCCTGAATGCTTTTTCTATTGATTTTACGAAAGCACTTTCAGTTCCTTCCGGAAAAGACAGACTGATGTTTCCGTGAGTGTCTGCAAACACTCTTACCTTAAACGATGCTTCAATGTTTTTCCGTCTCAAAGCGGCTGGATAAACGATTTTTGAATAAACTGTCTTGAAATCGATAACAGGTAGAGTAAGCTCTTCCGATACAGAGTCCGTATCAAGATAATTATTGATGTATGATTCCGTTTGAGTTTGTTCGTTCTCCGGCAATTCCGAAGGAATTTGCTCCGCTGTTTCAGTTGTTTTATATTCATCTGTTTCCGTTGTTGCAACAACAGTTTCCTGGGATTTGGATATGATGAAAAGCGGTACTTTTACGGTTGTTTTTTCTATGTTTTTGATTGATTCTTCTGTCCGAGGTGTGCTCAGCAAAAAAAATGAGAAAAGAGTTGCGGCAATGAAAATGCATATAAAACGAATCAGATTGGTTTTCATTCGACTACCAATGTTACACTTGCTTTTTGAGAATTGATTATTTTTACAGCTTCCTGAACAAGTTGCCAACTTGTTTCGGAATCAACTTTCAAATCCACACAGTCACCTTCGTTGAAACTGTCTTGGCTTAAATTTCCGTCTGAATCGAGAAAAACGGATATGCTTTCAGTTTTTCCCTCTTTTTCCTTTTCTGTGTTGACATTCATGGAATCTGAAAATGAGATTACTGCAATAATCATAAAGAAAAAAAGCAGAATAAAAGCAAGATCATCAAATTTTATCGAATTGTGAATCATTTTTTTCTGCACTCCATTTGCAAAGTTGAGCTGCCACCGAATCAAGCAGGCTGATTATCAGACCTGTTGCCGTTGTGAAAAGTGCTTCATACATCCCACCAGATACTGTCTGTAAGGTAACGGATGATGAAAGACTCATTTCTTTGAAGGCTGCCATAATTCCCGTGACAGTTCCCAGAAAACCCAGTACGGGAGCTATCTGAGCAATCAGCTCAAGAAGCTTTACACAGCATAGAGGATCAGGTTTTTCAGAGGATTTTGAAAACCTGATTATAAAAAAAACTGCAATTCTGTCTGTAATAATCAGAACGGAAAGAAATGCCAAAACCACAAGCGGCCACATGACAGCTCCGCCTTTTTGAATCAATGTAGATAAAATCATTTTATACTCCAAGCTCCGCCGATTCTGACTTTCATTCCCGGCATAGGGTAGCCGTATGACAGCTGATACTGACTGTTCAGGATGTTGTCGATTTTCATATATGTTTTAAGTTTGTCGGAAGCATCAAAATCCAAGCCGATATTCCAGATGAAGGCTCCGTCATATTCTATGTTTGAGTTTTCGTATTTTCCCAGATATTTTCCGTCTGTTGTTATGCTGATTTTCCCGATTCTGTATGAGGCGGAGAAGGTAAGTGTGTTCAATCTTACATTGTCTATTCTTTTGTCGTCGTCCATTGAAAGCCTTTTTGTAAGGTTGTAGGATCTGTTGTAAAGCCATCCGATTGCTGCTGTAAGTTTTCCGATTGTTATTTCCGAATTCAAGTTGAATCCCATATACAGTGCATCATCAAGATTCATCATTGTTGAATAGTCTTCTTTTGTAAGAATCAAATCATTTACCCAACGTGTAAAATAATCAAAAGTTGCATTTACAGTTCCGTTGTCGTACACAATTCCTATGTCCGCGGAAAGTGCTTTTTCAGGTTTGAGGTTTTTGTTTCCTTGATAGGTCATATAACCGTAGTCTTTGTAGGGAGTATATAAATCACTGAATGTGGGCAATCTGTGTGAAAATAAAATATTTCCTGTAATATTTATATTCTTCATTATTGCGTAATCGGTTCCTATTGATGCATTTGCAAACCATTTTTTCATGTCGGTTGTGTATCCTATGTCGGCTATCGGGTAAAAAGCCAGATTTTCAAAAGAAATCGAAGATTTGAATCCTGCTTTGGGATAAAAGCGAAGTTGTGTTTTATCCATAGATGTGCTTTCTGCAATTTCCAGAGCTGTTTCTGCGTACGGCGTTATATTTATGCTTTCATTGATTTCACAACTGTACTGTGCTTTTGCAGAAAGGTTGTGTTTATGGTGAGTGCTTTTGGTCCGGTCAAAATCACTGTAATATACCAGAACAGGGTTGTATGTGTAGTTCAGGCTGATTGCAAAATTGTCCTTGCTCAATGTCTGTACCGTATTTACAAGCAGATTGTTCTGATAGTCTTTTTCTGTTTTATATGTGATACTTCCGGGTACTCCGAGGTGCTGATATCGTACAAGATTGTTTGATGTGTATTGTATGGTGTCGGCAATTTTTCCGCTTACATTAACCATTGCATCAGAGGCCCATGTATCTGCATTCTCCATTTGAGTCCACTTGTTGATTCCATGGCTTTCCGACTTGTAGGAATAGTTGTTTGCCGCACGCATTGCACCGATGCTGACAAGGACATTCCGGCCGTTGATTACTTCTGTGTAATTGAAATGCAAATCCTGACTGTCCGCTAATGCTCCGATTCCTTTTGCTGCGGGTAAATAAGAGCCGTTTTCAAATGTTATTTCAAAAGAACCGGAGTCTGTCGGTTTTTTTGTGAAGATATTGATTATTCCGCCTGCTGCAAGTCCGGATGTGATGATTTCTATTTTGTCGATTGCCGAAATAGGTATTGAATTCAAGTCAAAAGAATTGTCAAAAGAAGTTGATACCAATGCTCCGTCAACATATACAAGTGTTCTGCTCGAACCCATTCCGTTGACATTGGCATTCTGTAGAGAACCGATTGTGCCTATACTGTTTATTGTTGCAGCCCCGACTGACGAGATTGCATCTGAAACGCTTTCATAGTGGTTTCTTTCAATGTTCTGTGCATCTACTGTAAAGACTACTGCTGATGAATCCAAGGCGGATTCTTCGGTTCTTTTTCCGGATACTGTCCATACTTCTGTGTCTCCGAGGTCTGTTAATGCAAATACGCAAACGGCACAAGACAGCATCAGTGTGAGTATAAAATATTTACGGATCATGTTTTCCTCCTGTGTCATACTCCGTAACGAGGAATCTACACAGGCAGGTCTTCTGACTTATGCTTAACGGTTACGGCGTCTTCCCAAGTGAAAACTCAGTGACATTGTGCCGGAATCTTGCAATCACAGCGACGGGATCGTGGAGGAATAGCCTCTCTTCCCTGTTGGGCCTTCAGGCACCTGTGCGTGTTTCTTTTATATCATATTTGTTTCTATTTGTCCATTCTCGTTTTGTCGGATTATTTTGATTGGCACTTGCAAAAAGGCAGCAGTCAAAAGCAAGGATATAGTGTCATTCCCCATATTACTGTAATCAGGCAGAGCAGTATTGACGGTATAACTCCCATTCTGATTAAGTCTTTTTGTGTATAGCCGGCGCCGGTCATCATCATAGGTACAATGCTTGTTGCCATGGGTGTAAGAAGGGAGCACATTGAACCTATGTAGCACATCTGGATAAGTCCTCTGGGGTCACATTCCAGTGCAGCTGCGGTTGACAGTACTATCGGAATCAGGATTTTGCTTGTTGCTCTGTTGTAGATAATGCTTGTCAAAACAAATGATGAAAGGAAGAATACGAATCCCAATATATAACTGTTGGTTGAGTTTCCGAGTAATGTCATTACTACGCTTGCGATAATGTTCCCGGCTCCGGTTGTTGAGAAAGCATTGCCCAGTGCAGATACTCCGGCATAAAGTAAGACTACATTTATACCCATGTTGTTGATTATTTCTTTTTCAGTAAAGACACCGCCGGCTACGATAATGCACGCACCGACTGCCGGGAATATCCATGTCTGATATCCGAAAGAACCTGATACAAGGCATATTAAAACTGCTGAAAAAACCGATAGGGTGATTTTTTCCTGTTTTTTTGACAGAGTTTTTGTTTTGTCTTCAAATTTTGTGTAATAAATTTTGATATAATTTTCAGTTTTTCCTGCTTCTGAATCCGAAGTAAATTTCGGTGCTGCAAAAATTGCCCAAAGGATTGCAAAAACGGTCGGGGGTATTTTTATGAGCATTTCCGTAAACGGGGTGTTTTCAAAGCCCGTGATTCCGAATTGTATCTGATAGCCGTTGTTCTCTACAAAGTTTGCAGCAGCAGGTCCGATAGGTGTAATTGTCATTGCTCCGACGGTTGTCACAAGTGCTATTGAGTAAAGCATTTTTGACGGGTGGATTTTCAGTTCTCCGCACATTGCAACAGCAAGCGGACTTACAAGTGCAAATACTGCCGTTGTGCTGGGGATGAATTGTCCTAAAATAAATGTTGCCAATACATAGCCTGACAATACTTTTGTAAATGAGCCTTTTGAAATTTTACTGACAGTTTTTGTCAGTGTTTTTAAGTAATCGGTTTTTGCAAGTGCTCCGGAAATCAAAAACATGGATGCCATGGTCAATGTTGTGTTGTTGCAAATGAGTGAAAAGACCTGCGACGGTTCTATGCATTTAGCTAGTGTCAATATGAGCAAGCCGGCCATTGCAGTAACGGACATCGGTACTTTGTTGAGGCTAAAACTCACTATCATCAGCAAGAACACTGCCAGAGTGACAAACATAAACTAATTTTACAATCGTATTGGTTAATTTTTCAATTACGGTTATTCTATAAGCAAATGGAGTGATGTCCGAGAGGTCGAAGGAGCCAGACTCGAAATCTGGTAACCGGTTTTCCGGTTCTAGGGTTCAAATCCCTATCACTCCGTGATACAGTGGGATTTGAAGCTTTGCGGTAGGATGACAGTCCAGCGGACTGTCAGAAGCAAAGCCGGCCTGAAGCCGGACAACCGGGAGGCGGAAGGCAAATCCCTATCACTCCGTGATACAGTGGGATTTGAAGCTTTGCGGTAGGATGACAGTCCAGCGGACTGTCAGAAGCAACCAAAAAGCAGTGCAAAAGACTCAATCGGGGAATCTGCACTGTTTAATTTATATCAAATTGCGTCTATTTTGCCGTTGGAGATATCTGCAAGTTGAGATTTAAGGATAGAAAAATTATCTGCGGGAAGTTTGCCGGATATTTCTATCTGAGTTTCGAATACTTCCTTGATGTCACCTGCTTTTAAATTGGTCAGGATTTTCTTTGTACTGTCATAAAGGTCGTAGGAAACAGAAAAACAGAATGGAGACATTTCAACAAGCTCTTCGGTTTCAATACTTTCAAGAACAAGCTTTGTGCTGTCGGAGTAAGCTTTAACAAGACCACCGGTTCCCAAAAGTGTTCCGCCGAAATAACGGACAATCAGAACACAGATGTTCGAAATACCGCTGCCTTTGAGTACTTCCAGCGCAGGGCGACCGGCTGTGTTCTTAGGTTCTTTGTCATCAGAAAAGGAAAAAGAATTACCCACAATTGCAGCATGAACAACATGATTTGCCTGAGGATGAAGAGACCTTGTTTCTTCAATAAGCTTTTTTACATCTGAAATATCAGAACACTTTCTTGCAATGGCAATGAAACGGGATTTCTTTACAACGAGTTCAGCCTGTTTTTCTGTCTTGAGTATCAGCATCTTGTATATTATATCACACTTGTTAGTCGCGGATTTTTGGGATAATCTTTTTATGTTAGAGTTTGCCCGTTCAGGAGGAAAAAATGAATATAGCATCATATATTGAACATACACTTCTTGCAGCAGATGCAACGGAAGAAAGAATTAAAAAGCTATGTGATGAAGCAAAGCAGTGGAACTTTAAAGCTATTTGCGTCAACTCATGTTATGTCCCGTTTTGTGCAAAAGAACTTGCAGAATCTTCTGTAGAAGTCGGATGTGTAGTAGGTTTCCCTCTTGGAGCAATGGCAACCCCTGCAAAGGTTGCAGAAACGGAATTTGTAGTTACAAACGGAGCAGATGAAGTCGATATGGTGATTAACATAGGATTTCTGAAGGATAAAAAGGATGATTTGGTAGTCAAAGATATTGCTGCCGTTAAGAAAGCCTGCGGAAATAAAGCACTTAAAGTCATTATTGAAACCTGTCTTCTGTCAGAAGAAGAAAAAATCAGAGCCTGTGAACTTACAGTGAAAGCCGGAGCTGATTTTGTAAAGACTTCCACAGGCTTTTCAAAGGCCGGAGCTACTGCTGAAGATGTAGCATTGATGAGAAAGACTGTAGGGAAAGAATTCGGAATCAAGGCTGCGGGCGGAATCAGAGATTACGAAACCGCTAAAAAAATGATTGATGCAGGTGCAGACAGACTTGGATGCAGTGCCGGAATTGCAATAATTGAAGGAGCTTCTGAAAACTGATGATTTCAAAAAACGAATTTTCAGATGATTTTTTGAAGAGTTTGGGTTTTCCGACACTTGAAGTACACAATACATTTACACACTATGACTTCACCTGTCCCGGAAGACGGGTACTTCTGATTGGCCCGATGGGCTCCGGCAAGACAGAATATTCGGCAAGACTGTGGCAGGACGCATCGGTTGCGAAAAAGAAAGGAAATTCAGTCAAAGCCCTTACGAGTACCGGAATAATAGACAGAAGAAATGTATTTTTTATCAGAAGTTATCTGGACGGTTCACGATTTGAAAAATATCCTGATGATGCTCTTGCATTCAGAAGCGGATACATCCGCTGCGGAGAAAACATTGCAAGAATAAGGGATTCTTTTGATTTTGAAAAAGTGGTTCAGGATCACCCCAATATCGGAACATACATAATAGACGAAGCAAGTTTCTTTGATGAACGACTGGCTTATGTTGTGAGAAATCTGAGTGTGGAACGCGGTATTATGTTTATTTTTCCCACACTGATACTTAATTTCAGAAGAGATATATTCAATTCTACTGCACGCCTGATGCTTGATATGGCAACTGATGTGATTCCTTTAACCGCATATTGTGAACATTCAAACTGTATAAAGGACGCATTTTACACATACAGATATTACTCAATAGAGGGCAGAGAATGTCCGGCTTTGTACTTTGATCCGCTCATCGTAGTAGGTGGGGATAAAACAAAAGAAGGATCAATTTCTCCGAATTACGGTGCAAGATGTGATGAACATCATTTCTTGCCCGGTAAGGAATATACTTTCTACAATCTGAAACCGATGGCAGAAGAAGCAGCCAAAGGAAATCCGAGAGCCTTGAGAGCCGAACTTGAAAGTCTGAAATACAGAATCTGGGACAGCGAACTTGCAAAAAATCTGAAAAACAAGTACCGAAATGATTCGAATGAAGAAATATACATCAATTCATTAAGGCCGGATTTCATAGCAGAAAAAGCACTTATGTATCTTTTCAATGAACAGAATCTGGTTACTGAAGAACTTATGATTCGATTGGTAAACGATTTGGACCTTGACAAGCACTATATGGCAAAAACTTTGAACGACAACAAGCGACCGGTATCATTTGACCAAGGATTGTTATTCTGAAAAGATGAAACTAAGTCAGCCCAAAAGTGCCAGAATAATCAATACATGCAGAGTTCTCAATGAGCTCAGAAGAAACACCAAACTCTCAAAATCCGAGCTGGCAAGAATACTTGACCTGAATAAAGTATCAACCGGTGAAATAGTATCGGCGTTAATCAATCAGGGAATTGTAAGGGAAACAGGAAAGCTTGAAGTAACAAACGGAAGGCGACCTACAACATTGGAAATAATCAAAGATTCCAGATTTGTATTATGTGTGGATATCGGAAGTTGCTTTATTACAACAGCACTTTGCAATCTGGCAGGAGAAACAGTAAAACTGGAAAGAATCCCCTGTAATACGGATGGCAGCGAGGAAGAATTCTGCGCACAGATTATCAAAAGCTGTGTCAGAAGCGCAAAACTGGTTGAGGATGACAGAATTCTGGGAATCGGAATTACAGTTTCAGGAAAAATTTCTCTGGATGAAAAAACCGTTCTTTCCTGTCCGTATCTGCCTTGGCAGAATATTGCAATTGTCGATGCATTTGAAAAGTCTTTGAATCTGGAAACAGTGGTAAGTTCATCTGTTTCCGCACTGGTTGCCGCAGAAAAAACAAAGAATGCAAAGGCTCTGGTAAGCAGTCAACCGGTTCTGTATTTGGACTGGGGAGACCATATTTCACTTGCAATAATCAGTTCAATGAAAATAGCGGGTGTAAATGTGGATTTCGGTCGTATTCCCGTTTCAGGAACAAAAACATTGGAGGATTATTGTGCTTCATGGGCAATCCGTTCACAAGGTACGGAAAAACTGAAAAATCTATGGGATGACATTCCTGAAGAAGCTCTGGAGTATATGGCAAAGGCTCTCATTGTAGCTCAAAGGGTAACCGGTAACGAAAAAGTAATACTCGGAGGAGAAAGCTCAACGATAGATATGTCATGTTTGGGCAGAATAAGGCGTGAATGTCCCAAGTTGATTATTGAAAAGTCTTCGTTGGGCGAAAAAGCAAATATTGTGGCAGCAGCAGAATCGGCACTGGACAGATTTTTCTACCAGTCCGGGGTGCTGGATGAAGTCAGAAGCTGGATATAGTTGCCGTTTTCTGTTTTTGCGATTATCTTATAAAGATTGATTTGGAGGCGTCTATATGGAACGCAAGCAGTTCAAGACAGAAGTATCTGATCTTTTACATCTTATTATTCATTCACTTTACTCACACAGGGAAATCTTTCTCAGGGAACTTGTGTCAAATGCATCTGATGCTCTTGATAAACTCAAGTACAAAACTCTTACGGACGGCAGTTCACCTACAGAAGAACTCAGAATCGATATTTCTTTCACGGAAGGAGACAAGAGAACCCTTACAATTTCCGATAACGGAATCGGAATGACACATGACGAACTTGAAAAAAATCTAGGGACTATTGCCCACAGCGGAACAAAACAGTTTCTTGCAAATCTTTCCAATGATCAGAAGGCAGACAGTAATCTCATAGGGCAGTTCGGAGTAGGATTCTATTCTGCATATATGGTTGCCGATAAGGTTGAGGTCTTATCAAAAGCATATGGAAGCGAGCAGGCTTTCAAATGGACAAGTGACGGACACGAAAAATTCACAATAGAAGAAGCTGAAAAGGAAAAGGCCGGTACCGATATAGTCCTTTATCTGAACGAAGAAGGAAAGGAATATGCAAACAGATGGCAGATTGAGAACCTTATCAAACAGTACAGCGATCATATTGCATACCCTATTTATCTTGCTTATGAGCAAAACAAGTACGATGATAAGTACAATGTAACCGGAACAGAACATAAAGTTGAAAAAATCAACAGTGCGGCAGCACTTTGGACAAGAAGCAAGAGTGAGCTTCAGGAAAAGGATTACAACGATTTCTATAAGAATATAACTTATGACAATGAAGATCCTCTGTTCTACATTCACACCAAAGCAGAAGGAACAACCGAATATACAAGTCTGTTCTTCATTCCGGCAAAAGCTCCGTATGACTTATACCATGCGGATTATAAACCCGGAGTAAAGCTTTATGTAAAGCGTGTTTACATCACAGATGACGAAAAAGAACTACTTCCTACATATCTCAGGTTTGTCCGCGGTGTAATAGACAGTGAAGACCTTCCTTTGAATGTATCCAGAGAAATTCTTCAGCAGAACAAGGTTATGACTGCAATCAGAAATGCATCCGTGAAGAAACTGCTTTCCGAGTTCAAGAAAATCTCTGACAGCAATCCTGAGCTTTATTCAAAGTTTATCGAACAGTTCAACAGACCTCTCAAGGAAGGTGTCTGTCAGGATTATGCAAACAAAGACAGTCTTTTGGATTTAATCAGATTCTACAGCTCTTCGGCAGAAGGTTATACTTCACTGAAGTCTTATAAGGAAAGAATGATTGCTGAACAGAAGGGTATTTACTATATTACCGGCGGTGATTTGCAAACTCTGAAAAATTCACCTCTTCTGAATACTTATAAAGAAAAAGGCATAGAAGTTCTTCTTATGACTGATGACATTGATGAATTTGTTATCAGCTCAATCGGAAAATATGAAGACATTGATCTTAAAGCTGTCAACCGCAGTGGTGCAATGGATGATTTCATGACCGAGGAAGAGAAGAAACAAGCCAAAGAAGACGGCAAAGACATTGCAAAGAAATTTAAAGATGCACTCGGTGATTCCGTAAAAGATGTTGTTGTCTCAAAACTCATCGGTGATGTTTCTGCTGTAATCATCGCGGATGAAAGTGATCCTACAATCCAGATGCAGCAACTGCTTAAGGCAATGGGTCAGGAAGAAATTTCCGTTTCTCCGATTCTGGAAGTAAATCCGGATGACCCGTTTGTTAAAAAGATTATCGACAGCAAGGATGATGAATTTGTGAAAGAAGCCTGTTCGGTGCTTCTTGATCAGGCTTTGCTTTTTGCGGGTGTTATGCCTAAAAATCCTGTAGAGTTTGCAAAGAAGCTCCATAATCTTCTAAAATAAGATTAATGGCAACAAGCAGAAGAGATAAAGCAGATTCTTATACTCAGAGAGCTCATAGGGAAGGGTATCCTGCAAGAAGTGTTTACAAGCTTGAGGAAATTCAGCAGCAGAACAATGTAATCAAACCCGGAGATAAAGTACTTGATGTTGGTGCAGCTCCGGGTTCTTGGACCCTTTTCACTCATCGGGAGCTGATAAAAGGCAAAGGAGAAATTATTGCCGTAGATTTGAATCCTCTTAATCTCAATCCTGTTCCGCCTACCGTTACTGCCTATGTAGGAGATGCTTTTTCAAAGGAAATCCGTGAAAAACTGACTTCCCACGGACCTTTTGATGCAATCATAAGCGATGCAGCTCCTATGACTACCGGAAACAGAACTGTTGATACAACAAGAAGTGAATATCTTGCAGAACAGGTTGTTTTTCTTGCAGAAGAGCAACTGAAAGTCCATGGAAATCTTGTTATTAAAATCTTTCAGGGTGGCGGTCAGGTTCAGATTCTGCAGAAAATGAGGACAATGTTTGCAAAAGCAAAAACATTGAAGCCCAAGGCCTGCAGGACAGACAGTTTTGAAATCTATCTTATCGGGTTGGATAAAAAATGAAAGACAATATTCTGAACAGAAAATTCAAATTTGCCGAGTGGAATTCCGTTTATTACATAATTGTTCTGAATGTTGCTGTTTTCTTTGCAATAAACTACCTGAATATCAGTATCAGGAGAATTCCTCTGCAGTATTACCTTAGTCTGATTCCTGTTTTTGTCAAACACGGATATGTGTGGCAGTTCGTGACATATATGTTCGTACATCCGTCTTTTTCGCATTTGTTCTTTAACATGTATGCACTGCTTGTATTCGGACTTGTAGTTGAAAAATACATAGGGAGCAAAGAGTTTCTGCTGTTCTATTTTCTTACCGGAATACTGAGCGGAATTATGAATTTCCTGATTGCCCCTGTATTCGGGGGTGCCAATTTTGCAACAGTCGGAGCTTCAGGAGCAATATACGGCATTCTTTTTCTGATGGCTGTTATGTTCCCTTACAACAGGATTCTTCTTTTTTTTGTTATACCGATGAGAATGCCGGTTGCCGTTTTTGTATTCATAATCATTGAAATTGTATCTCAAATTACGGGTACTGCTGCCGATATTGCCCATCTGGTTCATCTGTCAGGTATTACTTTTGCATGGATTTACTGTGTTGTTAGATTCAGAATAAGTCCTTGGAAAGTTTTCAAAGAAACATCTTTCTGATATAATTTTTCCCGCATTTAGGAGAAGTTATTATGAGAATGAGCAATTTGTTTTCCAGAACTCTGAGAGAAGCACCGGCAGGTGCAGATACCAAGGGTTATGAATATCTCATAAGGGCAGGTTATATAGACCAGCTGGCATCAGGCATTTTTTCACTTCTTCCGCTGGGATTCAGATCTATTCAGAAAATATCGGCAATTGTCAGAGAAGAGATGAATGCTCTTGGTGCTCAGGAAATACTTATGCCTGTTGTCAATCCCGGAGATCTCTGGAAAGAAACAGGACGATTTTACAGCATAGACCGTGAAATGACCCGTTTTAAGGATAGACGAGACAGCGATATGTGTCTTGCAATGACACATGAAGAGTGTTGTACGGATCTCGGAAGAAATGTAATAGATTCATATAAACGGCTTCCTCTGCTTGTTTATCAGCTTCAGACTAAGTGGAGAGATGACCCCCGTCCGCGAGCCGGTCTTATCAGAGTCCGTGAATTCACGATGAAAGATTCATACAGCTTTGATAAGGATCAGGCGGGTTTGGAAAAGGTTTATAAAGCTCACTATGATGCATATTTCAGGATTTACAAAAGATGCGGACTTCCTGTTGTGGCAGTCGGTTCCGATTCTGGAATGATGGGTGGAAAAATTTCCCATGAGTATATGTACCTTTCTCCTATCGGTGAGGATACCATTATCACCTGTCCTGACTGCGGATACACTGCAAACCGTCAGGTTGCAAAATTCAGAAAAGAATATTCAAAAGAGGATATCAAGGCAAAAGAACTTGTAGAGACTCCTCATATCAAGACAATAGAGGATCTTTGTTCTTTTCTTAAAATCGATGCAAAGAAAACGGCAAAAGCTCTTTTCATGGTAGGTACATATATCAATGATCAGAACGGCGAAGACGAAGAAAAACTCATAGTCGGCATTGTACGCGGTGATATGGAGGTTGAAGAAAACAAGCTTCAGAATGCTGCCGGATGCAACAGTATGAGACCTGCTCATGAGGAGGAAATACTTGCTGCAAATATGGTTCCGGGATTCGGTTCACCTATCGGTTGCAAAGACGGAACAGTAGTAATTATTGATGACAGTGTTGCAAACAGTAACAATCTGGTTGCAGGTGCAAATAAGGACGGCTTCCATTATCTTAACACAAACTTCGGAGTGGATTATAGCGGAACAGTTGCAGATATTGCCTCTGCTCAAGGTGGATACAGATGCCCTGAATGCGGGCAGCCTCTTAATTCTTCCAAGGGTGTTGAAGTCGGTAACATTTTTCAGCTGGGTACGCGTTATTCGGAAGCTATGGGTTGTTATTATCAGGACGAGAACGGAGACAGAAAACCTGTTATTATGGGCTCTTACGGAATAGGAATAGGAAGACTTCTTGCCTGTCTTTGTGAAGAATACAACGATGAAAAGGGTCTTAAACTTCCTCTGGCAGTAGCCCCTTATCAGGTACATTTCATCAGTCTGATTAAGGATACGGAGGTTGCTGACTCCATCTGCAAAAAATTGGAAGATGCCGAAATCGAAGTACTTTATGATGACAGAAAGGAGAGTGCCGGTGTAAAATTTGCGGATGCAGACCTTATCGGCATTCCTGTAAGAATTACGCTCGGTTCGCGCAGTTTTGCTGAAGGGAAATGCGAAGTCAAATTAAGAAACAGTGACGGAGAAGTAATGAGTTTTGAGCTTGACAATCTCGTAGAAGAAGTAAAAGCTCTTATTTCAAAGCTTTCATAAACAAAAGTAAACATATTTTTAGGAGAATAATATGCTGGATTCGAAGACATTAGAAAATCTGAAACAAATGGCAAAAGAAATCAGAATTTCAACTATTCGTGAAATTGCACATCTGGGAAAGGGCCATATCGGCGGTACCATGTCAATTGTTGAGATACTGACTTTTCTTTATTTTCATGAGATGAATGTTGATGCCCATAATCCAAAAATGGAAGGCAGAGATCGTCTTGTATGTTCAAAGGGGCATGCAGGTCCGGCAGTATATGCGGCACTTGCAGAAAAAGGATTTTTCCCAAAAGACTGGCTTATGACACTAAATGTGGGCGGAACAAATCTTCCAAGTCATTGTGATATGAATAAGACTCCGGGAGTTGATTTTACAACAGGTTCGCTTGGACAGGGAGCATCTGCTGCTGCCGGTATTGCTCTGGGGCAGAAACTCAGGGGAGAAAACAGCTATACATACCTTATTCTCGGAGACGGAGAAAGTCAGGAAGGTCAGGTTTGGGAGATGGCAGAATTTGCTTCAACTCAGAAAATCGGCAACCTTATAGCATTCACGGATTTTAACAAGAAGCAACTTGACGGATATACAAAAGACATCATTGATATGGAAAACATCGATACACGATGGCTTGGGTTCAACTGGCATGTTCAGAGAATAGACGGACATGATTTCAATGCTCTCGATACTGCAATTCAGGCTGCAAAGGCAGTTAAGGATCGTCCATCTATGATAATCTGTGACACAATAAAGGCCAAAGGATATCTTCCGGGAGAAAATGTTCTTGCCAATCACAGTATGTCAATATCACCTGAAGAAGAAAAAATTGCTGTAGATGCACTAAACGGAGGTGCAAGATGAAAGATACATCAGAAATGAAAAGCACAAAAGAAGCTATTATGGCTTCCATCAATGACCTTGCCGCAAATCATAGGGAGATTGTTTTCCTTGATTCCGACCTCGCAAGTTGTATCGGAAGTACAGAATTCAAAAAACTGTATCCGGATCGTTTTTTCAACTGCGGAATTGCCGAAGCCAATATGGTAGGTGTTGCAGCGGGTCTTTCCGCAATGGGCTTTGTTCCTTTCTGCGAATCCTTCGGAACATTTGCTTCCAGAAGAGTATATGACCAGTTCTTCCTTTCGGTTAACTATGCAAAACAGCGTGTTCATCTTATTGGAACTGATCCCGGAGTAGTTGCACAGGCAAACGGCGGAACACATATGCCGTTTGAAGATATAGCTCTTATGCGTCAGATTCCGGACCTTGTGGTATATGAACCTTCGGATTTACAGAGTGTTTATGAGCTTATCCAGCAGGCTTATGAAAGCGGAAAGAGTTCTTACCTCAGAGTTCCGCGCTCAACTGTTACACATCGTTATCCTTTAGGAACAAAGATTGAACTCGGTAAGGGTATTGTTCTTTCGGAAGGAAAAGACCTTGCAATCTTTGCTACAGGTGAGGTTATGGTCAATGAAGCAACAAAGGCTGTTGAACTTCTCAAGCAGAAGGGAATCAGTGCCGCACTTGTGGATCTTCATACAATCAAACCGCTTGATACTGAACTTGTTGAAAAACTTGCAAAGCAGACAGGACATATACTTGTTTGTGAAAACGGCCGTTATGCCGGCGGTATAGGTGAAGCTATTGCTTATCATCTTGCAAAAACAAATCCTGTCAAAATGGACTTTGTAAATGTCGGCGAGCGTTTCGGAGAAGTAGGAAATCTCAAGTATCTCGTGGAAGCATTTAACTTCAGGGATGTTGATATAGCCACTAAGGCAGAAGCACTGGTAAAGTAGTCACCTGATTACTTCCAGTGTGAGCTGCTGGGAATTTGTCTGAGCTTTTACTGTAGTTTTGGTTCTGACTATGTTTGATGTCAGGGTATTTCTGTCAAAGTGGTAGTATTCGATTCCGTTGTCAGTTGCTCTGTACAGAAGCATGTAGTTTCTTTGCGGAAAAAATGAAATTGCCATTACAAGTTCGCATTTGATTTCCTTTGCTAGATTCAAGAGCAATTTCTGTTCATTTTCAGGCAGATAATCGTTTCTGCAGATAATGGCAAGATACTTTTGACCTGTTTTTCTGTTATGAACGAGGATGTCGGTTTTCATTGCCTTCTTTGAAGTTTTCAGAAACGGACATAAATCAGTTGATAAATCCGGATTCAGTTTGTACAGTTGCTGGGCCAACGCATGAGATAATGCTATTCTGTTCTTAGGCCAACTGAACAGCTCCTTGTCTTCTGTTTCCAGATTTTTCAGTGCGTTTGTGAATGTATCGAAAACTCTGTATTTCCTTCTCATATTCCTAAGTATAACACACTTTTACAGACAAGACCCCACAATTTGGTGTAAAATATGATTATGGGTACTTTGTTTGTGGTGGCAACACCTATCGGAAATCTTGATGACATTACTCTCAGGGCAATTGAAACGCTGAAAAATGCAGATGTGATTGCCTGCGAAGATACAAGACATACGCAGAATCTTCTCAATCATCTCGGGATATCGGGAAAACGGACAATAGCCTGTCATGCACATAATGAAGCTGCATCAAGTCAGGGAATAGTCAAGCTTCTGGCAGATGGGGCCGATGTTGCTTACTGTTCAGATGCCGGAACTCCGGGTGTAAGTGATCCCGGAAGCAGATTGGTCAGAGCTGTCCGAGAGGCAGGTTTTAAGGTAGTTCCCATTCCGGGAGCTTCGGCTTCTGTTACTCTTATCTCAGCATCAGGACTCTCAGGAAAAACATTTACATTCGAAGGATTTCTAAGTCCCAAAAGCGGTCGTAGAAAAAAACGCCTTCAGGAATTGCTGGAAAGAGATGAGGCTTTCATAATCTATGAATCGCCTTTCAGAATTGAAAAAACACTCAAAGAGATAGCAGAACTTGATGAAAACAGACAGATTGTGTTGGGACGCGAACTTACCAAGACATTTGAACAGTTCATCACAGGAACAGCATCTGAAGTAATTGCAAATCTTAAAGTCGAAAAAGGTGAATTTGCATTTGTTGTTATGCCGTCCGCAAAGGATGTTCGGGAAGACGAAGATGCTGACTAAGAAAAAACTGATGTCTTTGAAAGACAGGACAAGAATCAGAAAAATCTCAATGATTCTTTCTGAAAATGCTCATCAGGCAAAGTTGGGTAATTCTGTAGATATGACTTACATCAACGATATTCTCCCTGTTGCAGATCTTGAGCCTCTAAATGAGCCCGACCTTAAAAAACTTGCCTTCAGACTCGAAGATTATGCACAGGAACTGCTTGTGCGTCTGGGAGCTGAACCAAGTGACTGGGATTTTACTGATGATACGGGAAATCTGGATGTTTCAAAGCGTGTTATTCAGGATAAGGTTCTGATATTGGACAGAATAAGAAGCCCGTACAATGTAGGAGCAGTATTCAGAAGTGCGGATTCTTTCGGAATCAGACAGATAATTCTTGTTGAGGGAACTGCATCTCCCGAGCACCCTCATGCAAGAAGAACATCCCGCGGTTGCATTGATACAGTTCAATGGTCATACATGACGGAAAGTCAGGTTCTTGAGTTTCTGGACGGATATGACTCCAAGCAGATAATGGCTCTTGAACTGGGCGGTGAAAATATCAACACATTTGAATTTCCCCGGCGTGGTGTTGCCGTATTGGGAAGCGAAGAGTTCGGAATCAGTCCTGAAATACTGAAAAAATGTTCAAGCAGGGTTACTATTCCCATGGGTGGAACAAAAGGATCTCTGAATGTCTCTGTGGCAACCGGAATTCTTCTGCAGCACTGGTTCTGATTACTTTAAAAAATGTTCGGATAGTGGTAAATTCTATGCATAGAGGAGTTTTCTATGAAATTTAGTCAGAGAACTGTTACTTGCGGGGCTCTCAGAGCTTCCGATGCCGGAAAAACCGTTGTATTGAACGGTTGGGTTCACCGTGACAGAAATCACGGTGTGTTGCATTTCATCAATCTTCGCGACCGATACGGAATAACACAGGTTGTTGTTGAAGATGATGCAGATGAAGAGCTTCAGAAAAAAGTATCCGAGTTGAAAATGGAATACTGTATTTCAGTGTCCGGAACAGTCCGCAAACGACCGGACAATATGATCAACAAAGATATGCCTACCGGCGAGATTGAAGTTAAAGCGCAAAGAATTGAAATCCTTTCAAAATGCGAAACTCTCCCGTTTATGATTGATCAGGAGAATTCCGCAAACGAAGATCTCAGACTCAAATACAGGTTCCTTGATCTCAGATGTGACGGAATGCAGAAGCGAATTGCATTGAGACACGAGTTCATCAAGGCAATCAGAGAGTTCCTTTACACAAAGGATTTCTATGAAATAGAAACCCCTACATTAATCAGAAGTACACCTGAAGGTGCAAGAGACTTCCTTGTTCCTTCCAGAAAATATGCAGGAAAGTTTTATGCACTTCCTCAAAGCCCTCAGCTGTATAAACAGCTTCTTATGGTCAGCGGATTCGACAAATATTTCCAGATAGCAAGATGCTACCGCGATGAAGATGCCCGAGGAGACAGACAGCTTGAATTTACACAGCTTGATCTTGAAATGAGTTTTGTTCAAAGAGAAGATGTTCTTTCTCTTATGGAAGAACTGTTCGGATATGTCTTCAGAAAAGTGATGAACTATGAACTTCCCGTTCATTTCAGAAGAATCGATTACTTTGATTCAATGAATACATACGGATGTGATAAACCAGATTTGAGATTCGGATGTGAAATCAAAGACATTACATCCCTCATTGATAAGTCATCATTTGAGGCCTACAAAAACATTATTGCATCCAAGGGAAGTGCCAAGGCTCTTGTTGTTCCCAAGACAGACGGTTTTGAAATTACAAGAAAATACCTTGATGCTCTTTCTGAAGCTGCAAAGGTTTACGGAGCATCCTTTGTACCGTTTATCAAGGTGGGTGCGGATAACCAGATTACAGGAAGTGCCGCAAAGTATTTTGCAGGGATGGAAAATGAAATCTGTTCCTTTATGGAAGCCAAGGAAGGCGATACAATCCTGATGGTTGCGCACGAGAACTGGAAGAAGTGCTGTGCTTCTGCAGGTGCACTCAGAAATAAAATAGGTAAGGACCTCAATCTTATCAAACCGGGATTTGAATTCTGCTGGATTGTTGACTTTCCTTTGTTTGAATACAACGAAGATGAGGGTCACTGGGAAGCTGCACACCATATGTTCAGTATGCCTCAGGCTCAGTTTATCGATACACTTGAACAGAACCCGGGTGCAGTACGCGGCGACCTTTACGATATGGTTTGCAACGGTTATGAATGTGCCTCAGGTTCAATCAGAATTCATGATGTGGAACTTCAGAAGAGAATATTCAGAATCTGTAACTTCAGTGATGAAGAAGCAGAGAAAAAATTCGGTTTCCTGCTGAATGCATTTAAGTACGGACCACCCCCACACGGAGGAATTGCTCCGGGAATTGACCGTCTGGTTATGATTATGAGCGAGCAGACATCAATCAAGGAAGTCATAGCTTATCCGAAGAACAGTTTTGCTGTTTCCCCTATGGATGATTGTCCCAATGATGTTGATTTGAAACAACTTGAGGAACTTCATCTCCAGATAAAGTATCCGGAAGAGAAGAAATGAAAGTAGGCGATTTCTGTGCAAAATTAAGTGAAGTACTCAGACTTGAAGACTTTGATGATTTGTCTCTGAATGGTCTTCAGGTAGGAGATTGCGACAGGGCTGTGAAAAAAGTTGCTTTTGCCGTTGATGCGTGTCAGGCTTCAATTGATGCAGCTGTTGAGGCAGATGCCGATGTTCTTGCAGTTCATCACGGTCTTTTCTGGGGTAAACCCGTTGCCCTAACCGGCAGTCATTACCGCAGAGTCAAAACAATGCTGGATAATAATCTGGCTCTGTTTGCCGCTCATCTGCCTTTGGATGCTCATCCGGTTCTCGGAAACAATGCGCAGATGGCTTTGACTTTGGGGCTGGATGATGTTTTGGAGTTCTGTTCATACCATGGAAAGAACATCGGATTCAAAGGTGTGTTGCCTCGGGAATTGTCCTCAGACGAGATAATCGCAAAACTCGGAATAAGAACTGACAGCAGTAACATAATCATTAAAGGAGGAAAAAACCTCAACAGGACTGTAGGAATTGTATCCGGTTCTGCGGCATCCGATGTTTTTTCTGCAATTGAAGAAAATCTGGATGTATTTATTACAGGTGAAAGTTCGCATGCTGTCTATCACGACTGTTTGGAAAAAAGAATAAACATGCTTTGTTTGGGACATTATGAAACGGAGGTATTCGGAGTAAAAGCTCTTATGTCTTATGTTGAAAGGGTAATGCAACTTGAAACCGTTTTCATTGATATTCCTACACATATTTGAAAAATGAAAGATATAAATTGCAGATATAAACCGTTTATTCTAAGCTCAATTCTTGTAATTATTGACCAGATAACAAAATATCTGGTTGTAAAAAACATTGAAATAGGAACTGTGAAATATCGTTGGTTCAATGATTTAATCTGGATTTGCCATGTAAGAAACACAGGAGTTGCTTTCAGTATCGGCAACGGATTGAGTTTTGTTATGAGATTCTTCCTGTTCATTATTCTGCCGGCTGTGGTAATGGTTTTCATTGCCTGTCTGATAATCAGTAAAAAGTCTGCTCTTTCCAGTGTGCAGAAGTACTATGTTGCAGGAATTCTGGGAGGAGGAACAGGAACTCTGATAGACAGAATTTTCCGATTCAAACTTGGAGTGGTGGATTTTATCAGTATAAAAATCTACGGGTTGTTCGGAATGGACAGGTGGCCGACATTCAATGTAAGTGACAGCTGCGTTGTGGTATTTGTAATTCTGTTTTCGTTATCAATCTTGTTTTCAAAGGAAGAATAATGAGTCGGAACAGTCTTAAAGATTGCATTTGGTTTCCCTTCAATGATGAACCACTGTTAAAAGGGAACTGGTATGTTCCGAAACTCTGTGATCCTCAGGTAATAGTACCTTCAAAGTCTCCGGACGGTAAATGGCATATGTTCCTTCATTCGTGGATTGGGATTCATCATTTCATATCCGAGTCGGGAATAGCATGGGAACCGAAGAAAATGATTGTTCTGAGAGGGCATTATCCTTTTATTTTCATAGAAAATGACACTTATTATCTGTTGTATGAAAAACACGACTACAATATACCTCAGGCAGCAATCCGCAGAGCAAATGAAAAGAATGAAAACTGTTCCAGAATAGAAATCCGTCATTCCCGTAATCTCCAAAACTGGAGCAGTCCGGAAACAATTCTGGACAGCAGAAGTGTTCCGTATGCTCATGATTATGTAAAACGCACCTGTGTTTCCCGGCCTCAGCTGATAAAACTGAATGATATATACCGTCTTTATTTCGGAGCTTCAGAGGTTGTGCTTCCTGATTCAAAGCATAAGACTGCACGCTATACCGGATATGCAGAGTCGCAAAATCTAACTTCTGAATTCAGAATAAATACATCCGACCCGTTATTTGAGCCGGAACCGGACGACAGTTGGACAAATTTGGCTTGCGGCAGTGTTAAAATCGTAAAAGATGTTGATAAGGTATTTGCGCTTCAGTGCGGATACTATTGGGATGCAGAAACCTGCAAAAGCAGTTCGTCTGCACTGCTGCTGTCTTCAGAAGACGGTTTGCATTTTACCCGTTGCAGTGAAAAACCTTTTCTGATGCCTCAGACAAAGGGATGGGCGGAGGGTTATATCAAAAACTGCGATGTAAACTACATGGTTGATGAAAAATGTTGGTATTGCTATTTTTCTGCATGCAGCGGGAAGAACACTCTTTTCAGCAAAGAAAGCATAGGATTGTTTATAGGGAATTGTCCTGAATCGTAACGGTTTTTGATTTTTTTCTGTTAAGTTTTGCTCTTTGATGTCTGGTAAGCAACTCGACATTTTCGACAGGCTTGCCGTCGATGAAAGATTTTATTGTTGCCATTTCATCAGAGAAGCGTTCACTGTCGGGATATTTCATAAAACAGTGGAATTTGTTTTCTTCTTCTATCAGTTTTACCGGGGTGTCCGCATTCTTAAGAGTTTTTGCAAACAGGTGTGCATCATCGTAAAGAGGACTGAGTTTGGAAGAAAAAATAAGAGTTTCAGGGAGTCTGGAATGATCGAGTCCGAGCAATGGAGAAAACAGCGGATCAAGAATGTCTCTTGACTCCCTTTGGTAATTCTGAATGAAGAATGTCAAATCACTTTTTTTGAGTATCGGATGATTTTTATGAAGTTCGATACTGTCAGTTCTCAGACGGCAATCTGCAAGCGGGTCTTCAAGTATGAGTCCTGCAATTCTAGGGGCTTTGTTGTCTCTTGCAAGACGGCTTACAGCTATTGCAAGATTTGCACCCGTACATGCACCCATGAGGTAAATACGGCTAGGATCCGTTTTCCAGTATTTTGCGCCTTGTTCTGCCCAGAGAAAAGCATTGTAACAATCTTCAACGGGAATTGGGAATTTGTATTCGGGAGCCAGTCTGTAATCAACGGCCAGAACTGTACCTCCGGTTGAATTGCATATATTGTTGCAGATTGCCTTACAGTATTCCATGTTTCCGAGCATCCACCCGCCCTCATGAAAGTAAATGATAAGGGGAGTCAGATTGGAATTGATGTTGGATTTTCTGTACAGGTACCCTGTTACCGTTCCGTTGTTCACCGGAATAATAAATGTTTCCAGAGTGACATTGACAGAAACAGGTTTGTACAGTTTTCTGAATATTCTTCTGTTTTTGATTTCAGAACGATTGTACTTTTCAATGATAATGCTTTTTGTATTTGAGATATCCGTGATGGATATCTTCTTATGGAGTCTTAAAAGCTTGGCTGTGTCCGAAGACAAAGTATACTCGTTCATAGTGATATATGATATAATCATTTCAATCTTTTGTAAAATCTTGAGATTGCAGGAGGAGTCAGATGGTATTAGTGACCGGAGGTGCCGGTTTTATAGGCTCGCATACCTGTGTTGTTCTGCTTGAAAAGGGTTACGATGTACTTGTTGTTGACAACCTTATCAACAGTAAAACTGAATCTCTGAAAAGAGTGGAAACCATAACGGGTAAAAAAGTTGATTTCATAAAGGCTGATATTTGTGACGGGCAGAGCCTTGAAAAGATTTTTTCAGAAAACAGGATTTCAAGTGTAATTCACTTTGCAGGATTGAAAGCTGTAGGTGAGAGTGTGAATAAACCTCTTGAGTATTACGACAACAACCTTAATGCATCAATAAACCTGTGCAAGGTAATGCGAAAGTACAATGTAAACAACCTTGTGTTTTCATCTAGTGCAACTGTGTATTCTGCAGACAATACAATGCCTCTCAAAGAAGATTCGAATACCGGTAATTGTACCAATCCGTACGGATGGACAAAGTATATGGGAGAACAGATATTCAGGGGACTGTGTGTTGCATATCCTCAAATGTCGATAGTACTTCTGAGATATTTCAATCCGATTGGAGCTCATAAGAGCGGTCTTATAGGTGAAGACCCTCAGGGAATACCAAACAATCTGATGCCTTATATTACTCAGGTTGCAATCGGCAAAAGGGAGAAACTGACTGTTTACGGCAACGATTACGATACATTTGACGGAACAGGAGTCAGGGATTACATTCATGTTGCGGATCTTGCCAGAGCCCATCTTGCAGCGGTTGAGTATGTTGAAAAAAACAAAGGTTGTGAGGTGTTCAATATAGGAACAGGTAAAGGAACAAGTGTTCTGGAGTTGATAAAAGCTTTTGAAAAAATCAACAAAGTGAAAGTACCTTACGAAATCGGAGCAAGAAGAGCCGGTGATATTGCTACGGTCTATGCAGATTGTTCTAAGGCAAAACGGATTCTCGGATTTGAGACGGAATACGATATCGAAGATATGTGTAAAGATTCATGGAATTGGCAAATTAACAATCCGAATGGATTTTAGACTGGTGCTGGTGACGATTTGTAATTATAATCGTAAAAAGAGTTATACTTTTTTAGGAGTTTTCAGTTTATGCGAAGTATAAAAAAGATTTCAACCTTACTGTTGATTGTGTTTCTGGTTTCGATTTTCTTTGTATCCTGTGACAAACTTTCAAAGAAGAATGAAGAAGTAGTTGAGATAAAAGCGGAAAAGGTTATTGAAAAGGAACCCGATAAGGTCATATCCGCAGTTCATGAAAAGAAAGTAGAACCGGAAGTGACTGTTGTGGAAAAAGCTGAAGAAGTCAAGGAAACAGTTGAAGAGACTGTTGTCACAGTAGCGGAAGAAGTAAAAGAGAAAGCAGTTGAAGTTGCAGAAGATGCAGTTGAGGCCGTTACGGAAAAAGTTGAAGAATTAAAGAAAGAGGCAGTTGAAACTGTTGAAGTTGCAGTTAACTCTGTTGACGAAGCTGCGGAAGAAGTAAAAAATGAAGTTGTAACAGTTGTTGAGGAGAAAATTGCAGAAGTTGTTGAAGTTGTAGAAAAAACTCCGGAAGTACCTGCAGTAACCGAACCTGTAGCTGAAACAACTGTAAGTGCAGAAAAGGAAGTTTACAATCCTCCTGAGACAGAAAAAAAAGTGCCTGAACAAAAAACTTCTGAAGGTTTCGTAAGTTTGGAAATCGGTGCCGGTGCTTCTTACTACAGACTAGAATGGAACGAATATAAGGCAGATATGCTTAAAGTGTCTGTTCCTGTATATCTTAATTTTGCAACAAGCAAGAAGTTTGCAATTTCTGTTTACGCAAAACCTGCGTATCTAAAAGAACTCCAGAAGGATGAAGATTCTCCTGCTTTGACAGTAAACTCAAAAGCACAGACAGCTGATTACAGTCTTGAATGCGGTCTGGGATTCAAGAGCAGTTCAGATAAATTCAGCCTCAGGGCGAATTTGGGTATAGACATTTTCAACAAGGGAACGGAAATCAAAGATCCTAAAGCAATGCTTAATCTCCAGCTTATTCCATCATTCAGACTCGGAGGAAGTAAACTTTGGATTTCTGTTCCTTTCGAAGGCAGTCTCTTCTACAAAAACAAAGAAAAGAGAGCATACGGTGCCGGAATCTATATCTCTTTGAGGCCGGAAAAAGAGTAAGTAAACAATGAAGAAGTTCCTGTCTGCTCTGATTCTGTTTGTAATCGTGTTTTCTTTTGCTTATGCAAAGGATTTCAGGCTTTTTATGAATGGTCTTGACCAGCATCCGGAAATACTTGGCGGATTCCTTCCTACCGGTTCCGGATTGGGAATTGACTATGAGGGTTGGACCATTCATGAAGGTGATACAACGCAGATTCAGCTTACTGCAGCAGGAGGGTATCTGCAGCGTCAGATTTTTCAGAAATATGACACCGGAAAAGTAATATCAAACGGTGGGAAAGTCGGAATTTTTGATGTAATGCATATTTCATTCGGCACGAAATTTTCACAAGGCTTCGGGCAATCATGGATTCCTGATGAAGATTTGTTCACACTATATGTCGGTTATGACGGAAAGTATGAACAGTATCATGATTCACTGATGCTTCTTCCGGACGGTGGCGGTTTGCCGAAAAAGAAAGATTACAAGGTTAATGTAGGGCTGAAGGAAAAGGGGCAGCCGGATTCTTTGGATGTTTTTCTCGGAGGAAGCGAAAAGAGGAAGAAACAGACTGTATATCCTGAGTTAAGGGGTAATGACAATCTATCCAATGTTCTGTTTACCGGCGTGACTTTGAATTGTATGGATGACAGGATGGTTTCCAATGAAGGTATTCTTGTAGATTTCAAAGCTCAGTATGCTCCTGAATTCATTAATGAAAACATTGATTACTACACCTTCCAGATAAATGCCGTTGCCGGTACGACATTGTATGAAATTCAGAGACCTAACGGTCTGAACAAGTTTTCCATTGTTGTATTGGACAGGGTAAATGTCAGTTGGATAGATGGTAATGCGGTTCCTGTTTTTGCATCTCACACATTCTCGCTCGGCAGAAAGATGAGAGGATTCGACAACAACAGTTTCAATACAAATTTTGCATTTGTAAACAATTTTGATATCAGATTTGCCAGTCCCGAGCCTATTTGGGATGGTTTGTTTGCAAGGCTTAATCTGTTCTTTGATTTCGGTTGTTACGGTGGAAAGTATGTAAATACAGGGAAAAACAACACGCCGGCTCAGAAGGCAGGAGGATATCTGGCTTCTACAGGTTTCCAGCTTGAGTTGGATGTTCTGGATGCCATTGATCTGGGGCTTCAGGTTGCGTATTTACTGCACGGCAACAGTTTGAGGGACCCTTCGTCCGGTACAATAATAGGAGCAACATTTTTCCTTGATTTCTAATTACCGTTTTGATTCTGCAACAGGAAGCAGTCTTTCCGATATTCTCATAGAAACTTCAAGATTCTCACGGGTTCTCAAGGATACGACTTCTTCGGAAAAAATCAGCATATCGGATTTCCAGATTCTCCTTCTGCTGACGGAAAAAGGTCCGATGTCTGTTGCCCAGCTGTCAAAGCTGTTATACAAATCAGGCTCAAATATGGTTCCTCCTGTGAAAAAGCTTGAATCGAAGGGGTATGTTGCTTCATCTTATTCTGTTGACGGCCGTTCAAAAAGGATTGAAATTACGGACAAGGGGATTGAATATACTCTTTATCTGATGGCAAAAGCCAGACAGAGACACAATCTTCTTTACAAATACTCTCTATAGAGCAACTTGCAAAACTCCTTTTTAATTCTCAGGCGTTCTTTGAACCCGCTGAACGATAGTGTGAAAAACTTTAAAATACGACAGTATTTCTCAGTTTTTACACTACATTTATCGAATCCAAATTTACACCTGATTTATTAAAGTTCGTTTTGTAAGTTGCTCTATAAAAGTGTTTTATCCGTATTGAGTTTTTACCCCTGTAAAGATTAACATAAAAGAATGGCAAAAGATTATACTTTAGTATTGAAAATCATACGCAATACATATTCAAAATGGTACATCCGGCATAATCATGTCACTGCCAAAAACTTTGAAAAGATAGATTTTTCCAAAGGTCCGTTTCTGCTTATTTCAAACCATTGCGGAGCATACGACCCTATTATCATCAGTTCAATTATGACCAGAAATGTCAGTTGGGTTACGGGTGCATATCTTTTCAAAAGCAAGTTTCTGAATATTATCTTTAAAAAAATATGCCGTTGTATTCCCAAACAGCAGGGCCAAAGCGATTTTTCCTGTATGAGGGAAATGCAAAGAACTCTCAGGGATGGCAGGGTCGTCGGAATATTTCCTGAAGGTACAAGAACATGGGATGGGAATATAGCTCCGTATTCGCGTAAAACCTTGGCAAAAATGATAAAAATCTTTGCAGTTCCTACTGTTTTCATCAATCTTGAAGGATGTTTTGCCCAGCAGCCCAGATGGGCTTCTTATTACAGAGAAGGTCAGGGAGTATCGGTAAATTTCAAAAAAGTATTGTCTGAAGAAGAAGCAAAGAAACTTTCCGTACAGGAGCTGGAGGATGTAATATCTTCAAATCTGGACTTTTCAAATGATGAATGGAAACTTCATAATGAATACAATTTTGTTTCCGATAGAAGGGCAGAAGGTCTGCAGCGTCTGTTTTATATGTGTCCGGTTTGTAAAAAAGTATCTACCATCAGAAGTTCGGGAAACACCGTTGAGTGTATATCCTGTCATTCAAAAGGGGAAATCAGCGAAAAGGACGATATTGTTTCAAAAGATTTTCCATTCTCAAAGTTTTCTCTATGGCACAGGTGGGAAGCTGAAAACATAGTTTTTGAGACCGAATTCCCTGCAGAAAAAGGAATTCTTTTCCAAATCGGTAAACTTGATAACAACGGAAAACTCAAAACTGTATCAAAAAACATTGAAGTGTCTTTGAAAGACTGTTCTATATTTCTTAAAACAAGCAAAGGTGCGGAGTATTCATTCAAACTCGACAGAATCAGTTCTTTAGTCCTGAATGCAAAACAGACAATGGAACTTGTTTATGACGATATGGTGTACAGGGTTCGTCTTTTGCCTGATTCCAGTTCATTAAAGTACCATGAGTACTTCATTGCCTATAAAAACAGGCAATGTGCGGAGTAGTTATGTATATACACGGAAGTCATGATTTTACGGCTATTATCCATCTTTGTATCTTATCGATGGCTTTAATTCTGGGTTCGGTTCTCAGATCAAAAATCAAATTTCTTCAGAAGTATCTGATTCCCGCGCCTATGATAGGCGGATTGTTCCTTTTCTTCTTCTACAATTATATTGCTTCTTCGTTGAAGCTTGGAGCCGGACAGGTTTTTCTTGAAGAACTGATGTTCCACTTGCTGAACATTTCGTTCATTGCAATGCAGTTGAGAATACCGGTAAATGAGAAACATGAGAGAAAAACTGCACTCTGGCATAATATCACGGCTATTTCCTCCCAATATGGTCTTCAGGCAACTTTGGGTCTTCTTGTAGTTGTTCTGTTTTTCAGAAACTCTCTTCCGGGTGCTGCAAAAGCTCTTGGTCTTACACTCTGTCTCGGTTTTGAATTGGGTCCGGGACAGGCAGAATCAATGTCAAAAGTTTGGGAAGGGGCTCCTTATTTTGTTGAGCATGCAGGAAGTGTCGGACTTATTATGGCTGCAATCGGTTTCTGTGTCGGTTCTATCATAGGTGTTGTTCTCATCAATACCGCTGCAAAACAGGGCTGGGTTTCACAGGAATATATTGAAAAACTCAGACACAGAAAAACCGGAAACGGATTTTTTAAGGACAGGCGTCAGCAGTTGATCGGAAGCCGTCAGACAACTGCAAACGAGTCAATGGATACATTTACATTGCATTTTGCTCTGATTCTGTTCACCTATCTTCTCAGCTATCTGTTCCTCTGTGCGATAGAAGGACTTGTGGCAAAGTATGTAGGCGGTAAAGTTCTCGAGGCCGTTGAGGGAATGTGGGGAATCAATTTTGTATTCAGTTCTCTTTTTGCAATTCTTGTAAGAAAAGTCATTATTGCCTGTGATTGTGCTCATATCATTGATAACGGAACATGCAACAGAATTGACGGACTTGCAGTTGATCTTACGGTTGTTTCTTGTCTTGGTGCTATCAGAATTGCAGCTTTCAAGGCATACTGGCCTTTGATTATTGCTCTGTCACTGACCGGAATTCTTATTACCTGCTTTTTTGTTCCTTGGTTCTGCAGCAGACTGTTCAACGATTATCAGTTCTTCAGAATGCTTATGATTTTCGGTTGTGCAACAGGAACTCTTCCTACAGCTCTGTCTCTCGTGCGTGTTGTTGATCCTGATTTTGATACACCTGTTGCTCAGGACTTTATAAACTCTATGGGTGTTATGTTTGTTCTTGCATTGCCGATTCTGGCATTTGTAAACATGCCTGCAAAGGGTCATCCTGTTCTGTTTATGATTATCTGCTCGGTTTATATTGTTTTCTCATTTGTGATGTATTTCTGCATTGCAAAAAAGAAAGCTTTTGCCAAACCGGAAGTGTTGTTCTATACAGATGGTAACTGAGTTGCCAATCAGTCTTCAATCTCGGGGATTCTCTTTCTGAAATCCTCGAGAAGATTATCTTTAGTCATTCCTTACCTGAGAAGAACGAAAATAGTATCGTCACCGGCTATGGT
>JAZLEZ010000010.1:0-9963 GCA_045615505.1 Sphaerochaetaceae bacterium
CTACAATAATGCGAGCATCGCAATTTTCAAAAGTAGAGCTGCTGCAATTGAAAAGCGTAAGATTGAAAAAAGAAAGGCTTCTGCTGACCTTAAGGCAAAGCTTGACGAAGTATCAATTACAATTACCGTTGCCACCGGTGAATCCGGAAAGCTTTTCGGTTCTGTAACAACTTCAATGATTCAGGCCGAACTTGCAAAACTCGGTTTTGATATTGAGAAAAAGAGAATTGAGGTTGCTGCACATACAATCAAGATGGTAGGAACTTATTCAGCAAGAATCCGTCTCTACGAAAATGCTTCATCAGAGATTAAAATTGTTGTAAAGGGTGAAGGCGCAGTTGAAGAAACAGTTGAAAAAACAGCTGAAAAAGAAGTTGTTGAAGAAACTGTTGAAGAAACAGCTCCTGTTGCCGAGAACTGATGTCTTTTTGTGATTAAGCTCGCCTTAACGGGCGGGCTTTTTATTTATATATGGGAGTATATATGAGTGCAGAAAAAATCGGCAGAATTCCTCCACATAATACGGACGCAGAAATAGCTCTTTTAGGTGCCGTTCTTTTCAGAAACAAAGCTCTTGAAGAAGTTCAGATGATGCTTGTCAAGGATGACTTCTATACCAGAAGCCATCAGCTTATCTGGGAAGGTATTATTGCACTGCGTAATGAAAAGCCGGGTGCAACAGTAGATTTAATTACTCTGACTTCTTTTCTTCAGGAGAAGGGGTTGCTTTCCGAATGTGGCGGAATCCCATATATTGCAAGTCTCACTAATACCGTGCCTTCTTCTTCAAATGCTTCTTATTATGCTCAGATAATAAGAAACTGCTCTTTGAAACGACAGCTTCTTGAGTTGTCTGTAATAATCGGAGATAAGGCATTTGATGCAACAGAAGATGTGAAATCGTCAATTGATCAACTTGATGAACGATTGTCTGCATTGGCTACTAACCTTACAACCGGCAATTATATTCAAAGCGGTACCTTCATCTATCAGGTTGTAGATGATATTCATGCCAAGATGTCCGGGGTGAAAAAGGCAGGCATTTCTTCCGGTTTCAGATCTCTTGATGCTTATCTGGGAGGATTTAAGCCTTCTGAATTGATTATTATCGGTGCCCGTCCTTCCGTTGGGAAAACTGCGTTTGCTCTTTCAATCGCACATAATATTGCTTTCAATGCTTCAAATCCTGTAAAGGTAGGTTTCTTTTCTCTTGAAATGTCTGGTATGTCACTTATGGAAAGAATCATAGCCCGTGAAGCGTCAATAAATTCAATGGCCTTGAGAAACGGGCTTCTTGACAGTGACACCGAAGAAGAATTGATGAGATGTGTTGACAGAATGTACGATCTTGCATCCAATCTTCTTATTCAGGATACTTCCAACATCAAACTTATGGAGATAAAGGCTCAGGCCAGAAGAATGGTCAGAGTTGATAAAGTTAAGATTATATTTATAGACTATATCGGTCTTATTGATGCAGAAGGATCATCGCAGAAACAGCGCCACGAGCAGATAGGTGAAATTTCCCGCTCTTTAAAAAGCCTTGCCAGAGAACTGAACATCCCTATTATAGTTCTTTCTCAGGTAAACCGAGAAGCCGGAAAAGACAGGCCTCCGATTCTTGCAGATTTAAGAGAATCTGGTTCAATCGAGCAGGATGCCGATGTTGTAATGCTCTTGGATGATGCTTCAAAGCGTTTGGATGAAAACAAGAAGATTGCCCAGTATTCAGAAGAACAGGCTCCCGATCCTAATGACAGAGATTTAAATTCTCATAACCGTCCTATTAAGGTTATTATTGCAAAACAGAGAAACGGTAGTACCGGAGCGTTTGATATGATGTTCAAATCCAATTTCGTGTCTTTTACTGAGATTGAGCGTTCAAATTGATTATAACAAAGAGGTACCTCCTAACTAAGAATAATAGACAAGGATAAAAAGATGGTCATAAAACAGAACAAGATGGAAATCAAAGAAGGACAGATGCGTGGAGGAGACGGTACAATCTCTCAGATGGTAGTTGTTCCGTCTGATAAGATGATTCACGCAAGATTGTTCAATAAACTCACAATAAAGCAGAATTGCTCAATCGGTTATCATGATCACAATAATGAAGTTGAGTATTATTTTATTTTGTCAGGTAAGGGAATTGTAACAGAGCCTGAAGGAGATCAGATTGTTGAAAAGGGTGATGTTGTGATTACAGGATGGGGTTCGGGTCATTCAATCAGAAATGAAAATGCCGAAGATCTTGTTCTTCTTGCAGTCATTTCTACAGAAGCTTGAATTCAACAGCAATTTAATAGGAGAAAACAAAATGACGATTGAAAAGTACAAGAACGGTGAAGAATTGACAGTTAAAGTATCAGGCAGACTTGATACTACAACAGCACCTGAATTGGATAAATCAATAAAGGATGAGTTGCAGGGTTTGAAGAGTCTAATTTTTGATTTTGCAGACCTTGAATACCTATCATCTGCAGGACTCAGAGTAATTCTCGCTTGCCAGAAGAGTATGAATAATCAAGGTTCAATGATAGTCCGTAACTCAAATACGACTATAAGAGAAATATTTGATATTACAGGTTTCTGCGACATAATCACACTCGAATAACATACTTGTAAAGAGGTGTCATTAGGAAAATAATTCCAAAAAAATCAATTGAAAAACTGAAAATTCGATATAAAATACAAGTATATATCAATGCCAAGGAAAGGAACGTGTATTTCTCTTGCTCAAAATTACACAAAGGGATTTGGCATAGAGTCATGGAGTTGCGCCCGCTTTTGAGACAGATGTCTTAAAGTTTTAGGGTACATGAAGTGAGCCTAAACAATTTTCCCACTTGAACCCTACGGCTCAAGAGATTTTTGTTCCTGCTTACCTTGGCTTTTTTTCTAAAAAAAACTCCGAGCTGCTGTTCTGCCCAGAGCCTACTTATCTATCATCCTTTTGGGGTGATGTCTAATTTTTTGTCCAGCTGAGTTAATTGGAATACACTCAGAACTTCTTGGCTTGCGTTGATTATGGAAAAACCTGCTCCCATTGATTTTGTCTTTCTGACGGTGGCAACGACTTGTCTCAGGCCTGCGGATGAAATGTACTCCAGTTTTTCAAAATCAAAAACAAGAGAAGTAATGTCTTTGATTTCTTCAATTTCCTTTTCCAAATCTGCGGATGTATTTGTATCCAACCAGCCTTCGAACTTAAATGTCAGGGCTCCGTTCTCAAGAATCTTATTTATTGTCATCTGCATTCTCCTTTTTGTACTTTCTTATTGTAAGTATATTTTTGTTGTTCTTAAATTGATAGCTGATATCGTCTGCAATTCCCATGATGATGGTTTTTCCCAGACCTCCGATTTGATTGTCTATGTCATAGTTTTCAACATCCGTTAAATTGTTTTCAAAAGGATTGTATTTTTCTCCGTTGTCTTCAAACGATATCTCGATATGGTCTGAAAAATTGAGACTGAATTGAATAGTCTTTTCTCCTTCAAAGTTACAGAAAGCATAAGAACAGATGTTCACGAATATTTCTTCTGCAGCAAGACACAGAGGCAGCTTAATTTCGGTCGGAATGTTACTTTGAAGAATTAAGGCTTTTATCCTTTCAAATTCATGTTCATCTGGTTGAAGATTGATTATGTTCTGATTTTCAGATGTAAGAGTGAGCATCGTAATATCGTCGTTTTGAGGTGAAGACTTTGTAAATTCATGAATTTTTCTGTCTGTGAACTCAATCAGGCTTTCCTTGTGGTTCGGTTTGTAGTGTGTCAGACATTCTTCAAGTGAGCTGATTCCGAAGAATTTGTTTTCCGTATTGATTGCCTCATTTACACCGTCTGTGTACAGAAAAAGGGTATCTCCCGGTTTGAGTGATACTGTGGTTTGTGTGTATTGTTCATCTTCAAACATACCGATAACCGTACCGTGACTTCCGTTCAGCTCAATGACTTTATGATCGGACAGAAGGTAAGGAAAGTTATGACCCGCATTGGAATATGTAAACTGCATGGTTTTGTTGTTGAAAATACCTACAAAAGCCGTCACAAAAAGCAATAGTGGATTATTGGCACTCAATTCTTTGTTCGTATTCTCTAGTATTTCATAGGGTTGCATTTTCAATCTGGCAAACTGCCGGAGCATGACAAGAGTTGCAGCCATAAATACCGAAGCACTTACTCCTTTTCCCGAAATATCGGCAATCATTACAAGAATATGATCTTCATCAAGTTCCAGATAATCGTAGAGGTCTCCCCCGATTTCTTTGGCAGGTCTCATCAAAGTTCTTATCTGACAACCCCTGAAGAAAGACTTGCTTTCAGGAAGCAGACCTTTTTGGATTTTTGAAGCGATATCCATTTCGGCCTTCTGGCTGGAAATGTTCTTTATGTAGTTGTCTATTTCATCAGCCATCTTATTGAATGCCCTGTTGATAATACTGAATTCATCTTTGCCGTTTTCAGGCATTTTCATCAGACTATGCTGGTCTTCGGTAATGAACTTATTCATTGCCTCACTGATGATTACTGCAGGTTTTGATACATATTTTCTGATTACTATATAGAATACAGCACAGGAAAAAAGAATCAGAAACACTATGAAAAACAACTGGAAAAATTGAATCTGGTTTATCCTTTCGTTGATATTCGAGTATTCTTTTTCAATACTGGCAAGTGCTAGAGCTCCGGACGGAAGTTGCACTCTGACTATGGAACTCAAAGAAACATCGCTCCTGTTGATATAATTCACAAAAGCATATTTCTGCTTCCCGAAAAGGACATCTTTTTCTTCTTCAAGCAACTTGTAAGGCTGAGGTTCCCTTACATCTTCGAGAGAATCTTCAGGTTGATAATAGAAAGCGGGATTATAGACAATTGACTTATATAAGACCTCATTGTTTTCCATATCGGGAACGAAAAGAGCCATATAATCGATGTCATGTGTATTACACAAAAGCATAGCTATTTTTTCATACTCTTTTATATATATTGTGTCATCTTCTGTTTCGTGAATGTCTTCAATTAAAATGGTCAGAGTATCGGCAATCTCTTTCAACGATTTTTTTTGCTCGTTTTTGACCATATTGTTCACATACTGATAACTCAATACCGAGAATACGAGTATATTCACAAACATAACAGCTAAAACCGGTATGATTGTTTTTCTTGCAATAATGCTATGTGTAAACTTTTTCATTACGATTATTTCTTAAGATTAGCTTTCAGTGCATTGATTTCAGAATTTGAAAGTCCGATTGATTTAATATATATTTCAGCACCTTTTTTAAGATCTGCAGTCCAGAAATCAGATACATTGAAGGTATTCTGAATTGTCTTGACTATATTGCTTGAAAGGATTGCTTCATATTTTTCGGTTCCTTTTTCTACTCCGTAATAGTTGTAATATGTGGTCATATAATCATCAGCGACTTCCTGTGCCGTTGCACCCATCAGACATTCAAGCAAAGCACTTACAAAGCCAGCTCTGTCTTTTCCTTCAGTGCAATGTACTGCGTAAATTCCCTTATTTTCTGCAAGGAATTTGAGTCCCTGCGCAAAACCTGTCTTGAAATCATCAGATAAGACATCAACACCGAGATTCAGATAAATTACATTACAGGTACTGTAGTATGAATTTTTGAATTCAGGTCTGCTTTCTGCTTCTTCCTTGCTGTCCGAAAGGTTGAGTACAACATTTACACCGGCTTCCCTGATTGCTTCATCTGCGTAGTTGTTTCTGCCGAGTTCTGCATTTACAGGATTTGATGTGCGGTAAACATTGTCTATTCCCGTTGTTGAAATCTTTCTGAAATTTGCAAACTGCTTATCGTTAAGGTTAGGATAGTCTTCTCTGTTGTTTGTTCTGACAAGATCTCTTATCAGGTACTCGGACATATAGCCGGCTTTTTCCGCCATTGTAAAAGTAAATTCAATAGGCAATTCAATACCTTCATTTGCTGTCCAGAAGAATGTTTTGTCTGGATTTGTTGTCTTTGTGGCAATTCCGTAAGATGTTGTGAAATCTCCCATTGTTATCGCAAAAGCAACATTTCCTTCCGGAAGTGAATCGGCTGACTTGTTGATGATGATTGCCGGAGCACCTGTATCTACATAAGGATAGTTAGGTACAACAGGAAGCACCAGATTCTTGTCAAGGAAGCTTACATTCACAAGATCTCCCCATTCAAACCCGGCTTCAAACATTTCAATTCCTTTTGCTGTTGTGCTGAGATTACCGTATTTTGAAGTGAAAACATTAGGTTCAAGTGATGTTACTTCTGTTTTGAATACAGGTTCTGAATTCTTATTTGAATTCAACCCCGTTACACAGGAAACAAGAATCAGGGAACAGAACAACAGTATCCCCAAATATCTGAAAGTGCGTTTTTTCATTTGATTTCTCCTTTTTTGTCATTATATCACTTTACAATCATTCTTCAAAAGCTTAAATACTCAGGCAACCTTGTCAGTATAATTGGACATAGTCAAAGATAGCGGTTATGATATAATCAAACCTATGAGGAGTCTTTTATGGAAATAGAAAAAAACCGAAACAATGATGAATTGATTGTCAGAGTGTCAGGCAGACTTGATACAACTACTGCTCCTGAACTTGATGCTTCCCTCAAAAATGAATTCCAAGATCTGAAGAGTTTGATTTTTGATTTTGAAGGTCTTGAGTATCTTTCATCTGCAGGTCTCAGAGTTCTTCTTTCGTGCCAGAAGACAATGAATGTTCAGGGTACAATGGTTGTAAAAAACTCTAACAGTTCTATTAAGGAAATTTTCGATATCACGGGATTCTGTGACATTATTTCATTGGAATGATTGATTCTGCCAGCTGTTCTTTAAGATATGATGAAGAGTCTCAGGAAAAGATAATCGTATTTGATGAAGTCAAAAACGATGATGTAAACAAGGTTACTGATTTTGTCGGAGAATTGCTTGATGCGGTTGATTGTCCTTTAAAGGCAAAAATTCAACTGAGCATTGCTTTGGATGAAATTATCAGCAATATCGTAAAGTATGCTTATAAAAACACATCAGGTTCTTTAATCTTAAGGGTTGTCGTCAATAACCATTCTGCTGCAATTACTTTTGAGGATAACGGTTCTGAATATAATCCGCTTATTCAGGCTGATCCCGATATTACTCTATCTGCAGAAGAAAGAGAAATCGGCGGATTGGGGCTGTTTATGGTAAAACAGACAATGTCTGATTTGTTATACGAATATAAGGACGGAAAGAATATTCTCAAAATAATTAAAGAATTCTAAAAGAGTCGGACTGTGGAAATAAAAAAATTCAAAAAGAATACGATTATCTCAAAGGCCGGAGATTTTGAACTGTTTATGTATGTCCTCAATTACGGTAAGGTTGGTGTTTATCTGGAGTATGGAACGGAAGAGCAGAGGCTTATTGAAATAGATGAGGGGCAGAACGCTTTGGTCGGTGAAAACGGGATGTTCCTGTCAAAACCCAGAAATGCAACTTATGTTGCTCTGGAAGATACTGAAGCAAATATTGTTACCCTTGATACCATTTCCGATTATTTCTCAGGGGAAACAGTCAAAAGTTGTTGAGATGATGCAGAAGATGTGTGAAAAGAATGAACATCTTTCAACTGTATTCGGGGATGCCTGCCGTGCTATGGCAGATTACATCCACGACGAAAACTCCAAGAAAAAACCGGGACTTCTCAGCAAGATAAACTATTTTTCAATCTCAATAATACATATAATAAGAAGTAGGATTGCCGCTGTGAAGGGTTATTCAGAATTCAGAGTAACACCTGCCATAGGGGCAGGATATACATTCTGAAAAAGGTAAGGAAAAAAATGAAGAAAATATTAACGATTACATTACTGGTTCTTCTTACAGTCGGACTGTTTGTTTCATGTAATGGAGATGCGGAAGAAACTGTGTTCAAAAAAAAGATTTCACAATATACGGTAAACTTTGATATGCAAGGTCATGGTGCACAAATTGCTCCAATTACTAATGTTATCTCCGGTTCAAAAATTTCAGCACCTGCAGATCCAACAGCAGATTATTTTACATTTGATGGTTGGTATAAGAATGCAGAGTGTACAACAAAGTGGGACTTAACAGTCTGTGGTTTCATTCCTCTGTCTTCACAGTATTTCAAATACATCTCACAGACAGAGGGAAAAGAAAGATTACTCATACAGTCTGTGGATGTCTTTTCAACCACTAATATAAACACACAGTAGAACAACCATAGTGATTGGAAATCCACTTTAAGGTAGAACCATTTTTGAGGAAGGAGTGGATTTCATCAGTGTATTTATCTAACTTTGATTTTCCAACAATTCCTTTAGGTCTTCCCAATGGTAATCCCATCTGTTTTTTAACCATAAGACTTTCTTTGGTTCTTAAAGAGATGAACTCTCTTTCTAACTCACTAATCATTGAAAATGTATTCAACATAACCTTTGTGGTAATGTCATTGTCTTTCTTAATAATGAGGTTCTGTTTGAGAAAGTGGAGTGTGATGTTCTTTGACTGACATATAGAGATAATCTCCCAAATCTGTGGAACACTTCTACTTATTCTACTCAACTCACTACAGACAATGTGGTCTCCATCTTTACAGATGTTGTGGATTAAGTTTCCCAACTGTCTGTTCTTCCAATCTTTGGTTCCACTTATCTTTTCTTCAATAAAGGTAATCTTACCCAAATCTTTGGTATTACAGTATTTGAGTATCTCACTTTGGAACTTATCATTGTTTTGGTCTAATGTTGAAACTCTACAATATCCATAGGTCATAGTCTTTGTATCTCCTTTACACTGAAGACTATACCATCAATAAACTTTATTGCCTACACAAATGTTAAGCAATATTATAATTTTTACAGAGGGTTTATTGTTATGGAAATTTGGGTAAAAAAATCCCCTCTCTCATTATGGGAAAGGGGATGATGTGTGAAGTTAATTCTTTGTATAAGTTCCTAAATCTGTAGAGGAAGTATAAGTCCAATCTGTTTTGTTCCCTAATTCTGTTCCATTAAAGAAAGTTTCATAGGTTGGGTCAATAGTAACAATTGTTCCACTCTTTCCACACTCCAAAAACATAACACTAATATTTGTAACATTAGATGTTTTCCAACTACTTAAATCTAATAAGGTTAGGTTTTCACAATAATCAAACATCTCACTCATATCAGTAACATTTGAAGTATTAAAACTACTGAGGTTTAAAGATGTCAGAGAAGTACAACCTCTAAACATATTACTCATATCTGTAACATTAGAAGTATCAAACTTACTGAGGTTTAATGAGGTGAGTTTTTCACAATGAATAAACATCCCATTCATATCAGTAACATTTGAGGTATTGAAACTACTGAGGTTTAAAGATGTCAGAGAAGTACAACCACTAAACATCCCATTCATATCAGTAACATTTGATGTATCAAAACTACTGAGGTCTAAGGATGTTAGGTTATCACAACCCCCAATCATTGATTCCATATTAGTAACATTTGAAGTGTCAAAACTACTGAGGTCTAAGGATGTCAGAGAAGTACAACCACTGAACATTCCTTCCATATGGGTTACCTTTGATGTATCAAAACTACTGAGGTCTAAGGATGTTATGTTTTCACAAAATAAAAACATTCCTTCCATATGGGTTACCTTTGAAGTATTGAAACTACTGAGGTTTAAGGAGGGTAGTTTAAGACATTGTAGAAACATATAACTCATATTGGTAACATTTGAGGTATCAACATTACTAAAGTCAATCTGTTCAACATTGGTAAAGTTATAGAACAATGATTGACAATTTGATGGAAATACTATTCTTTCTCCAACCACATAGAGGTCATTACCCTTTTTGTAATATGACAATCCATTATGTTTTTTTACCAATTCAGTTACATATGATGGTTTTTCTTTGAGAAATGAGATTGAAGTAACCCCTTTCTTATCA
>JAZLEZ010000011.1:0-4804 GCA_045615505.1 Sphaerochaetaceae bacterium
TGTCAATGACACATTCAATAATTATCCGAAGAATCTGTCCTTAAACTCTACATATAGTGCTGTCTCTCAAGATTGCAAATACATGTTTTCACACTGTCCCTCAAGGTTGCAACACCTGTCCCTCAAGACTGCAAATAATCAGTAAAAGCCAATAACAAAACTTTTTTCATAATAAGCCCCCAGTAATAAAACTACATTTTTTATTACACTCGTGTGTAATCATAAATGTATCACTCTTTTTGCAATCTGTCAATTTTTTTTATTCATTCTGAACCACATTCTGAACCGCTTGGAGAATTTTAACTGTGAATACAACTTTATATAAAACGGGGCATTTTGCCCCTAAATATTAATAAGAAACGGGGCATTTTGCCACGATTTTGATTGACTTCTTCAATAAAAAAGTTTAAATCTTTATTCAGAGGTCACATATATGTTCAGAAAGTACGAGCAAATAATCCAGAAATGGGTGGAAACAAGTTCAAATGCTTTATTAGTTTACGGTGCAAGACAAGTCGGCAAAACATACCTGATCAGGGAAATGTTAAAAAGAAACAACATAAGTTATTTTGAAGTAAACCTGGTCGAACAAACAAAACTATGTCAAAGCCTCAGACAGATTGATGATGCACGCGAAATTGAAGAGAAGCTCTCGCTTTACTCTGATGTTCCGCTCAAAGAAAAAGAATCTGTCATTTTTATCGATGAAGTACAACAGTGGCCTGAAATCATCACAAAGATAAAGTTTCTTGTAGATCAGGGGACCTACCGGTACATACTCAGCGGATCAAACCTCGGTGTAGAATTAAAAGGAATAAAATCGATTCCTGTAGGATATGTACAACAGTTTCAAATGTACCCTATGGATTTTACGGAGTTTTCTTTGGCTCTCGGAATAAAAAATACTGACTGGGATTATTTAGAAGAATGTCTTGATACCAAAAAACCGGTAGATGAGATATTGCACGGGAAAATGATGAAATATTACAGGTATTACCTTATTTCCGGCGGAATGCCTGCAGTAGTTGAAACATTCAGAACAAAGCACACTCTGATGGCCACAAACCAGGAGCAACAAAACATTATCAACCAATATAAAGCTGATTTTGTGAAATACGAAGCTGAAGATAAAAAGCTAAAAATAATATCAGTCTATGAAGCAATTCCTTCACAACTTAATAAACAGGATTGCAGATTCAATTTTACATATCTCAACAAGGAACTGAAATTCGATAGATATGAAAACAGTTTTCTTTGGTTGAAAGATGCATCCGTAGCTCTCCCTGTTTATATTGCAAATGACCCGAAACAACCTTTGGAAATGTCTAAATCAACCAACAAATTCAAATTGTTCCAAAGCGATGTAGGGTTACTTACTTCATGTTTTTCACAAGAGTGTCGTATGGACATTTTGGAAAACAATGAAAACGTTGATATAAACTGCGGAGCGATATTCGAAAACTACGTAGCACAGGAATTCACAGCACATGGATTGAAACCTTACTATTACAAAAAAACAGATATCGGCGAAATAGATTTTCTGGTTGAAATTGATAACAGTGTAATCCCGATTGAAGTAAAATCCGGTAAAAACTACAAGGTTCATAAATCATTGAATACATTGATGTCTAAAAAAGAATATACATTCAAAAGAGCCTACGTACTTTGTATCGGAAACATCGAAACAGAAGACAGAATCACATATGTTCCGATATACATGACCGGGTTGATTTCAAAAAACAATGAAGATGAAGGTTGCTTTGAGCTGATTTAAATCTTACGGACGCTTTCGCGGACTATGAACTCAGGGGTAAGCATTACACCTTCGTTTGAAAGGTTGCCGGTAAAACCGGCTATGTAGTCTACGGCAAGTTCAGCGATTTTTTCCTGTGGAATTCTACTTGAAGTAAGAGTCGGATATGAAATTCTCGATACTGTTGTATCATCCATTCCGGTTACCGAAACCTGATTCGGAATAACAATACCATTTCTTTGAAGTGTACTCATTACAACAGATGCTACTTCATCGTTTCTGCTACATACACCGTCAAAAGGTTCTTTATTCATTTCATCCATCAGTTTTTGAGATAGTTCATCTGCGCTTGAGCACTTACTGACGATTCTTTCTTTCAGCCCGAGTTCTTTAACCTCATCACAATATGCCTTGTATCTGAAATCAGACATATTTCCAAAGTGTCCCTGCTCTGAAATTCGGTCTGCATATACTATGTTTCTGCACCCTGTATCGTACATATACCTTACGGATTTTCTTATTCCCTCATACAGACCTGTGTTGATTTTGAAAGCTCCGTTTACACCTTTATACTCACGGTTTTCAAGCAATACAACTGCCATATTTGAATCAATAAGTTTCTGAATATTCTCATTTTTGAAACTAATCGAGCTTATAACAACACCGTCAACATTCCAATCAATAATCTTGTCAACGAACTCTTCAGTGTTCGAAATAATAGAAATTGAACAAAGGAAACCTTTGATTGTTGCAACCCTCTCAATTTCACTGATAAGCATACCGAAAGCTTCAGAATGAATACGGTCAATGAGCAGCATAATATGCCTGGTTTTCATACCATGCAGTGCACGTGCAAAACGGTTTGGTTTATAGTTAAGCTGTTTTACGGCAGCAAGGACAGCTTCCCTCTTCTCTTTTTTTACACACCTGTTGTTATTGAGCACATAAGATACTATTGTTTCTGTAACGCCGGCTAACTCGGCAACATCTTTTCTGCTTACTCTGTCATTCGCCATATCGATGTTTATTGTCAATCAAAAGTTCTTGTTTTGCAATATATTCAAGTCTTATATATGCATAAGAAAAGAAAGACTTGAATGCATTACAGTAACGGTTCACAAGCATCTCGTTTTCATTTTTTATAAAATCACTTCTGCATCCGCTGTGACACATTCCGAAAAAACGACACGAAGAGCAGTCTGCAGGATTAATACGACCTTTTCTGAATGCCTTTGCACAGTCTGACTCAACAGCATTTTCAACAGACATTTGTGAAATATTTCCGATCAAATAATCCTTGCCGACATAAAAATCACATGGATACAAAGAACCGTCAGATTCTACTATAAGGTGCTTTGGACAACGACCGGAAAGTGAACACGAACTTGGTATTCTATTACACAAGAGATGAACAAAATCATCAAACAATCTTATACTTGTATAATTTCCGTTTTCCCAATCTGTATACCAGTCATCAAAAACAGCACAAAGAAAACTGGCGTATAAATCTTCCGGAAGAGAATAATCGGGAACTTCATCTGCACCATCAATACAGGCAATAAACTGAATATACTTAAATCCAAGCTCCTTCAGTCTTCTGTAAACTTTATGCGGTTTAAGTGCACAATCCTTAGTTACTACACAAAGACCGTTAATCTCTACCTTATGATTATGCAAAATGTTGATACTCTGTTTTATTTTTTCAAAAGTACCGAAACCATTCACATCCTTTCTATACCTGTCATGCAGTTCTTCATATCCATCAACAGAAATGCCTACAAGAAATCTATTTTTCTGAAAAAACTCAGCCCACTCTTTATCAATAAGAATGCCATTTGTTTGTATGGAATGACTGAAAATTCTTTCTGGATACCCGGCCTCAATTTCAATCCATTTTCTGTAGAACTCAAGCCCCATGAGGGTTGGTTCACCACCTTGAAAGCATATCGAAATAACATCGCCGGGTTTTGTATAGCTATTTAAAGAATCAATCAGTTTGTGAACAGTCTCTACTTTCATAATGCCATGCTGTGGCATTCTTTCAGTTTCCTTTCTGTAAAAACAATACTTGCATTTCAGATTACAATTTGAGGATGAAGGCTTAATCAAAACAGAAAAAACAGACACGTTCTGTTTATTATTTTTTCCAGAGGTTTTCAGGATAGTAGCCTTGCTTTGTTTTAGCAGCAAGGTTTTCTTTTACAACCTCACGGTCTTCTTTATAGGTCATCAACATTGCGTGCGATTCTGTCAAAAAGTCTTTCTCTGAAGTCTTTTTCAATGTCAGGACGGATAATAAATACTACTTTATCAAAACCGCTGTTAATGGCATCAAAAGTACTATAATCCAGGAGAGTTTCTCCAAGGACACCAACCGGATCAATCTGCTTTATTCCGCCGTACCTTGACCCAAGACCGGCAGCCATTACTGGTAATGTAGGTTTCATATACTTGTATTAAAATACGATTGTAGTGTTAAGTAAAGTATAAAACTCCTTCTTCATGACCGTATATCACCGTTCTTTTTTAAAAAACGCTATTTTTTACCTACAAAGGAGTAAAATATTGCACCAATTCCAAATACAATTGGCTCTTCCGTTTTTGTGTTGGTCAATAAGCTTTCCAAGGAATCTTTAACATACAATAAAACTCCATGTTTCCGCAGTTAGTCAAGGATTGTCAGCATAGATAAATCATTACAGCAGAGAAATTTCTGATGATTTTTTTGGGCCTTTTGTTGTTTAACAGATAATTTTAGAATAAAACCCACAGATAATTGCACAATCCTTTAGCAGAAATATAGAATGTAACAGGAAGAATTACACATTCTTTTAGTCTGAATAAAGGAATGGGATGAAGAACTCCACTACGAAATTTTGTTCTCCATCCCTTGCAAAAAAATGCTCTTACAGTGTCCGCTTGACGGAGAAAAATTACAAGTACTTTTACAAGATAAACACCCGAATTGTGAAATATTCGGATACATGAGCTGTCCCGTGTGCCACAATCACCTCCACGGACATGGATGGAGGACAAGGTTTTGTCAGGATA
>JAZLEZ010000012.1:0-14999 GCA_045615505.1 Sphaerochaetaceae bacterium
TTTAGTGTCCACTTTTAGAGTAGCAACCTGATGCAACCTGCAGCTGAAAAGCTCCCGGTTATTAACTTTATCAGCACTTTGTGTGTATATTTATGTAATATTTATTTCTTTACTTGCCTGTGTGCAGTGAAAGGAGTATTACTTCAGTCATGATGAAAAATATTGTACTAAAGAAACACCTGTTGGCTGTTACAGTCATCCTGTGTATCACAGGCTCTTTATGGGCACAGCAATTATCTCCCGTAGAGGCGCAGAACAGGGCAGTTGAAAACAGCAAGAGCATTGAAATTGCAAAAAATAAACTGCAGAAAACAATTAACAGCGCAGCAGTCAAAAGTTACTTGCCCACATTCTCATTGTCAGGCTCAATCTCAGAGAACCTTGATTTGACAAAAGATGTCTCCGACTCACTGAAACATCCGGCAATAGAAATATCCGCAGGAATCAAATGGGCCATATCCAATCTGGATTTACAGGCAAAGGCATCAAACGACATCAGCATAAAAAAGGACATTTTGACACTGGAAAAAACAGCAATAACATTGAGAAACAGCGTCATAACATCATATTACAAACTTGTTTCGCTCAATGAAAGCATAAGACAGTCGGAGAAATCAGTTGAAAATGCAGAATTTTCGTATGAAAGAACACTTGAAATGTACAACAATTCTAAGACAACGGAGCTTAGTTTGCTTCAGGCAAAGATGAGCTATGAAGACAGCCTGTACTCACTTGAAAGCGCAAAAGCTTCGTATATGATAGCATTGGACACATTCAGGGATCTTACCGGAATAGAAGAAGAATTTACGCTGGAAAAAATACCGCAAACAGAAGGACTTCATTTTGAAAAACTACCGGAAATTGCAGAAAAATATTTGAAAGACACAACTGCAATCAAAAGTGCACAACTGGACATTGAAAGTGCAGAAATAAACGGAAAAAATACAATCGGCAAAAATAAAACTCCATCAGTTTCATTGACATCGAATCTCGGCTACGGATTACAGAACAACAGAAAAGATTCATTTGAGAACTCACTCAATCTGAGTGCAACCGTAAAGGCAACAGTCCCTCTTGATGCTTACCTGCCTTGGACAAGCTCCCATGCATCGATATTGAATTCGGAAATAGACATTGACAATGCAGAGCTTACACTTGCAAGTACAGTTGAAAACCTGAATTCAAGTATCAGTCAGTCCGTATCTAATATTCAGACATACAAATCAAAAACGGATAATCTTAAAGCACATCTTGAGCTGTCGGAACAGAATTACAAACTGGTTACAGAGGCTTATGAAAACGGATATGCATCTTACAGTGACCTGAACAATGCAAGAACAACTCTTGAAAAGGCTCAGGTTGAACTTACGAATAATGAAATGAATATAATCAATCAGCTTTGTTCTTTTGCATCTCTGCTGGAGTTGGATTTGAACAGCGTAATGGAGTATCTGAAATGAAAGGTGAAAAATTAGTAACATTTATTCTTACAATAATCGTACTTGCAATGGTGGGGCTGGTAGTAGTACAGAACACCATAGGTTTGGATGCTCTGTTTTCACAGAGAAAAACCGGTCCTGTTCAGGAAAAACCGGTAACAAAGGCAACAGCTCCTACGGCAAATGTTGAGGTTATTACAGCAACCCGTTCAACATTCCTTAAAACAATAAATGTCAACGGAGAACTTGCGATAAAAGATTCGGGCAAAAACATCCCTGCCGATGTAAACGGAAAAATTACCGAAGTGCTGATTGAACGAGGTGACTATGTTGAAGCCGGACAGATTATTGCAAAAGCAGACCCCTCAACTCCGGGAGCGCAGTACAAAATCAAAAACATTGAATCAAATGTCAGCGGAACCGTACTAAGCGTAGAAGCCTATGCAGGACAGAATGTTTCATCTTCAACAACTGTTGCAACTGTCGGGAATCCCACGGACCTGATTCTCAAACTGAATGTACCTGAAAAGTATTTGTCAACATTTACAATCGGTTCTGAAGCATATTTCACAACAGCCGCCTGGCCTGAACTGGAGTACTCCGCAGAGGTATCGTATATAGGGAATTTTGTCAGCACTTCAACAAGAACAGTTGAAGTAGAACTTACAATCAAGGACAGGAGTCCGTATTTACTTGAGGGAATGTTCGTAAAAACAAGACTTGTTGTAGAAAAACAGGAAAATGTATTTACCGTACCCACACAGAGTGTTTCAACCTATCTCAGCGATGCAGTGCTTTACATTGTGAATCCGGAAAACAAAGCTGTCAGAACTGTTGTTGAAACCGGACACTACAATGACAGTGAAACAATCATTGTTTCCGGATTATCGGAAGGCGACAGAATTGTATCGGTAGGTTCCGTAACTGACGGAACTCCTGTAAACATCGTTAATTGACAGGAGGCCGCAGATGACATTATCTGAATTATCTGTACGAAGACCTGTCTTTGTGACAATGGTATTTGTATTGATAGCAGTCATAGCCTGTATATTCATACCCAAACTTGATATAGCCCTTTATCCGTCTGTAAATATGCCGTTTCTCATGGTAAATGTTACTTGTACAGGAGCAGGGCCGGAAGAAATAGAAATGCAGGTTTCCAAAATACTTGAAAACCAGCTGGGCTCTATAGAAGGATTGGAAAACATTACTACCAATGCCAATTCGGGCTCGTGCAGTGCAACACTTGAATTCTCATACAAAACAGACCTTGATGAAGCTGCAAATACAGTAAACAACAAGCTGTCTTCAATAACAAGAAGCCTGCCCGATTGGGCCAGTAATCCTACAATGTACCGATTTGACCAAAGCTCCAACAGCTCGGAAATCGTTACTCTCAGAATCACAGGTCCATACCCACAGGATGACCTGAAAACAATAGCAGAAGACACAGCGGCAAACCTAATTCTAAGAATCGAAGGAGTCGGCGGAGTAAATGTACGAGGAAGAGATAATTCAAAATATCTTGTATCCGTTGACCCTACAAGACTTGCAGCATTGAATCTTACTCTCAATCAGGTTTCATCCGCCCTGTCATCACGCAATACACAGGGAACCGGAGGAAGTGTTGAAATGGGAGATATGACATATCAGTTCACACTTGACTCCCGTTTCAGAAGTCTGGAAGAAATCAGAGATACCGTAATTACAAAAATCAACGGAATCGAGATTCGGGTAAGTGATGTTGCAAATGTTCATATAGATACTTCCAATACAGGCTCAATGAGCTATATAAACGGAGAACCTGTTGTAACAATCAGTGTTTCCAATGAGGCCGATGCCAACGCAAGTTCCGTTGCCGATTCAGTAATAGCTTCACTGGATGAAATCAACAGTCAGCTGCCTTCCGGAGTAAAACTATCACTTCAGAGAAATCAGACATCCATGATATCATCAACAATAAACGAAGTTTACAAGAGTGCCATAGAAGGCGTTATTCTTGCTTCCTTGATAATCTTTGTTTTTCTCCGCGGTTTCAGAACGACATTTATCATAGCTATATCGATGCCTATCAGTATTCTCATTACATTGATGACAATGTCGATTGCAAAAATTACGGTAAACAGCATCAGTATGAGCGGACTTATTCTTGGAATAGGAATGATAGTCGATGCTTCAATATGTATTCTTGAAAACTCTTACCAGTATAGGGAAAAAGGCTATAAACCGGCAGTATCAGCCATAATGGGAAGTAAGAGAATGTTCAATGCAATTATGGCATCAACTCTCACAACGGTCTGTGTATTCATTCCGATTATTATTTACAGAGCAGATCTGGGAATGATGGGAATGATGTTTCAGGATTTGATTTATACAATCTGTATATCTCTGCTGTCCTCATTATTTGTTGCAGTACTTCTGGTGCCTGCCCTGTTCGGCAGTATTCTCAAAGTTGATTCCAGAGTGCAGAACCCGATAGGATTTGCTCCGCTCAGATTACTTGACAACCTTATGAACAGAATAGAAAAGGGGATGCAGAATGTTTATGCAAAGATATTGAGATATTGCCTCAGGCACAGACTTCTATTCATTCTTCTGCTTGTCTGTCTTCTGGTTTTCAGTTTGGGATTTATGAAAAACATCGGAATGTCGCTTACACCGCAGTCAAGTACCGATGATTCCGTAAGATTGTCCCTTACAATGCCGAACGGAACCGTCAACTCAGTTGTTTCTGCAGAAGTATTCAGGGTTGAGGAACTGATAGAAAACAATCTGCCGAAGGATGCTTATGAAAGCATTTCCGCCAGAACAGGCTCAAACGGTTCTTTGGAAATAATTCTCCCGGATATTACCGAACAGAAGTATTCTGCTTCGGAAGTCAAAAAGATGATTACTCCGTTGCTCGGAGGAAATGCACGTGCAACATGGTCATTCTCAAGCGGACGCGGATATGGAGGAGGTTCTTCAATCAATGTTGTGATTCACAGTGCAGACAGTTCACTTGCAATGCAGGCCTGTGATGAAATATCGGCAATAATTGCAACCTATGCTCCGGATGCGCAGAACATATCGTCAGATATTGCAAACGGTGCACCGAAGTACAGCATTATTGTAGATCAGGAAACTGCTTCTGCTTTGGGAGTATCTCCCAGTTCTGTTCTTTCAACCGTTCAGAATGCACTGTCCGGAATAAAATCCACAACGCTGAATACTTTCAGTGATACAACAACATATAAACTGACGGTTGAATTGGATGAAGATACAATAACAAACCTCAACGATATAGGCTCCCTTCTGGTGCAATCCAACGGCGGCAAAGTCCGTCTTGACAGTTTTGTCTCATTCGAGCGGGGTTCTTCTGCAAGAAGCATCAGACGCGAGAACAAGAGCAGAATCAACCATGTCACGGCTTCTGCAAGAGAGGGAGTATCAGCAAGTATCGTGCAGTCTCAGGTTGACAAAGCACTGGAAGAACACCTTATTCTCCCTGAAGGAGTCTCAATTGAACAGGCCGGTGAAATGAACGATTTCAGAAATTTTGCTCCGACTATTATTGCAATAGTGGTAATAGCTCTGGTTTTGGTTTATGCAGTAATGGCAGCTCAGTTTGAATCACTGTCGGATCCGTTTATTGTCTTTGCTACAATTCCGATGCTTTCAATAGGTGTCGTGGGAATACATCTGATAATGGGACAGGATTTCTCGCTTTTCTCAATCGTGGGAATTGTATCCCTGATAGGAGTTGTCGTAAACAACGGTATCGTTCTTGTTGATGCAATAAATTATGAAGTCAGTCACAAAACAAGAATTCTTGAAGCATGTGAAATTGTTGCAAAACAGAGACTCAGACCGATTCTGATGACAACGCTTACCACTGTAGGAGGAATGCTTCCAATGGCATTTTTCCCCGGTGAAGGTTCTGAAATGATGCAGCCTATTGCCGTTACATTCGTAGGCGGAATGATTACAGGTGCTTTGCTGACATTGCTCCTTTCCCCTGTATTGTATTCCATATTCAACAAGAGAAAGGAAAAACACTTTGATGACCCTATGTCTTTGGGTAATCAGCTCGCCGAATATGAAAGATTGCTCAGTGAAGGGCATATAGATTGAGGTAAAAAATGAAACTTTTATTAGACAGTGCAGATACGGATGCTTTAAGAAAACTCTGTGAATATTATCCTGTTGACGGGGTGAACAGTCCATGATGAAAAATCCTGACAATTGGATAAAACATTATCACGGTACAGATGATGAGCTGAAGGCTAAGAGAATGTTCAGCTATTCCGACCGTTGCCGCTATTATATGGCTCAGAGTGAGGTTGTTTCTGCTGTTGATAAGCTTTTGAAGAATATGAACGGTGTTGAAATACCTATGGGAATGTTGCATCAGTTCATGCCTTATCAGTATTTTAAAGTAAGAGACGGGAAGCTCAAACCTACAGCTGAAAATCTTGTCAAGGATTGTGTTGTGGCAATTATCGAAGATTATAATTATGCAACGAAACTCGGGTACGAAATTGCAAATACAAAGATTGTATGATGTCGCATATTAAAGCTGTTCTTTGGGATTTGGATTCTACTCTCATTGATTATCATGTTCCGGAAAGAAATGCTATTATCAGATGTTTTGAGGATTTCAAGCTGGGCCCTTGTCCTGAAGAATTTCTTCGCTCTTATCATGATGTGAACATAAAGTGGTGGGATAAACTTGAAAAGGGTTTGATGTCAAAGGAAGAGATTACCGTGGGCCGTTTTACGGAAATGCTTGAAACTTTCGGTTACGATGCTTCTGTTGCTTCGGAATTCAATGATGATTATATGGACAGACTCGGTGATATGGTTTGTCCTGTTACGGGAGCTGTTGAAGTTCTTTCTGCCCTGCATGGCAAGGTTTTTCAGGCGATTGCTACAAACGGGGTTGTCAAGACACAGCAGAAGAAGATTGCAAATTCCGGTTTTGCTTCTTTCATAGATAAGGTTTACATTTCCGGTCTTCTGGGAGCAGACAAGCCTTCGGTTGAGTTTTTCAACAGAATTCTGGAAGATTTGCCGGGTTTGAAAAAGAGCGAAATAATGATGGTAGGAGATTCTCTTACCAGTGATATGAAAGGCGGAAACAATACAGGGCTGGTATGCTGTTGGTTCAATCCCGAACACAAGTCTGCCGATCCGTTACTTAAAATCGATTATGAAATATATGATTTGAAAGATATTTTGGAGGTAATAAAATGAGTTGGCTTAATCTTGAAAACAAGGTTGCTGTTGTTACAGGAGGTTCGAGCGGAATCGGTCTGACTGTTGTAAAGGAACTGCTGAATGACGGTGTTAAGGTTGCAGTTTGTGATATCAATCCTCCGGAATGTCTTGAAAATGATAACCTTTTTTTTGTAAAGACCGATGTTACCGGTACAGACAGTGTAAATGCTATGGTCGATGAAGTTGTAAAGCATTTCGGAACCATTGATATTCTAGTAAACAATGCAGGAATTAACATTCCATGTCTTCTTGTAGATGAAAGACATCAGTACGAATTGAATGACACTGTTTGGGATAAGGTTATGAATGTAAACCTGAAGGGTGTTTTTCATTGTGCTCAGGCTTGCGGAAGGATAATGGTTGCAAAGCACAGCGGTGTAATAATCAATATGTCTTCTGAAAGCGGGCTTGAAGGTTCCGAGGGACAGAGTGTTTATGCTGCCACAAAAAATGCGGTAAATTCACTTACGCGTTCTTGGGCAAAGGAACTGGGAAAGAAAGGTGTGAGAGTAGTTGGGGTTGCTCCCGGAGTCATAGAGGCTACAGGTCTCAGAACTCTTGCCTACGAAACAGCTCTTGCTTATACAAGAAACATTTCTGTTGAAAAGCTTCGTGCAGGATATGAAAGTACTTCCACAACACCGCTCGGAAGAAGCGGAAAGCTTACGGAAGTTGCCAGTACGGTTGCATTTCTTGCAAGCGAAAAAGCCGCTTACATCCATGGCGTAACATTAAATGTTGCAGGTGGAAAAACCAGAGGTTAATATAGTTTTAAGAAGGCACTTTCAAAACTGATATTTGTGAAGATCGGATTTGAATTTTCGAAGAGGAAACCATTTTTGATAATTGATGTAATACTTTTTGTATTATGGAATTAGCAAAAATGTGCTTTTAAACGCAAAGGCAGTTTTGAGAGTGTCTCTAAGAGGTGTCTATGCCAAGCAAGGTTTATTTTACGGATTTCAGAACTTACTCTAAAATTTCACTTCCTGAAAAGTTTACAAAATTCATTGACAAGTCGGGTCTTGGAAACATTGATTTCAGGAAAAAGTATGTTGCAATAAAAATGCATTTCGGAGAGTTGGGCAATCTTGCTTTTTTAAGGCATCAGTACGCTTTTGCTCTTTGTGAGTATATCAGGAAAAGGGGAGGAAGACCGTTTCTGACGGATTGTAATACCCTGTATCCGGGTAGCCGGCAAAACGGTTTGGACCACCTGAGTACTGCAGTTGCCAATGGTTTCAACGATGCTTCTCTTCCTGGTTATCATGTAATCATTGCAGACGGCATCAAAGGTACCGATGAAGTTGCTGTTCCTGTTGACGGTGCTTCTTATTGTCATCAGGCTTATATAGGCAGAGCTGTTGCCGATGCCGACATCATCATTTCGCTTACACATTTCAAGGGCCACGAATCCGCCTGTTTCGGCGGTGCTATGAAAAATCTGGGAATGGGATGCGGTTCACGGAAAGGCAAAAAAGATATGCATACATCTATGAAGCCCAAGTATGACAGCTCAAAGTGCATAGGATGTAAAAAATGTGCCGAAGCCTGCGCCCATGATGTTCAGAGGTATCAGAACGGCAAGCTTGTTTTTGACGAATTCAAATGCACAGGGTGCGGCAGGTGTATAGAAGTCTGTCCTACCCATGCTCTCACAGTCCACAGCGGTGATGATGTTCTTATTCTTAACAGAAAGGTTGCAGAATACACAAAGGCCGTCATCAGCGGAAAGCCTAATTTCCATATTTCACTTGTCTGTGATGTTTCTCCGTTCTGTGATTGTTATGGTTCAAATGATGTTCCTATCGTCAACGATATCGGGATGTTTGCTTCAACGGATCCGGTTGCTGTTGACCACGCTTGTGTTGATGCTGTAAATGATGCGAAGGCTAATGACAACTGTCACATTACGGATCTTCATCCTTGTAACAAGCTTGATAACCTCAGAGACAACAGTCCGGGAACAAACTGGTCAGATCAACTTGATTATGCTCAGAAACTCGGTATCGGTTATCGTGAATACGAACTGATTGCTCTAGATATTAAATAACGGATTTCGGCAGTTCAGTCTCTTCTGAAAAGGTCTCTTGTATAGACTTTGTTCTCTACATCTTTAAGAGTATCGCTGTATCTGTTTGCAATAATTGCGTGGCTTTGTTTCTTGAAGTCGTCCAGATTGTTAACAATAAGAGAACCAAAGAAAGTAGATCCGTCTTCAAGTGTGGGTTCGTAGATAATAACTTTGGCACCTTTTGCTTTGATTCTCTTCATTACTCCCTGAATGGAACTTTGCCTGAAGTTATCGCTGTTGCTCTTCATCGTAAGACGGTAAACACCTACAACCGTTTCTTTTTCTTTTGCTGAATCGAAGGTGTCGTTAGATTTGTATCCGCCGGCTATTTCAAGTACTCTGTCTGCTATGAAATCTTTTCTTGTTCTGTTACTTTCAACGATTGCAGTCATCATGTTCTGAGGAATGTCCTGATAATTTGCAAGCAGCTGTTTTGTGTCTTTGGGCAGGCAGTATCCGCCGTATCCGAATGAAGGGTTATTGTAGAAATCTCCGATTCGCGGATCAAGGCTTACTCCTTTGATTATTTCCTGTGTGTTAAGATTTTTTACTTCTGCATAGGTATCCAGTTCGTTGAAGAAACTTACTCTGAGTGCAAGGTATGTATTTGCAAAAAGCTTTACGGCTTCTGCTTCTGTAAATCCCATGATGATTGTTTCAATTTCTTTTTTGATTGCACCCTGCTGAAGAAGTTTTGCAAAGCCTTCTGCTTTAGCTGTAAGCTCCCTGTTGTTTTTATCTGTCCCTACAATGATTCTTGAAGGGTAGAGGTTGTCGTACAATGCTTTTGATTCTCTCAGAAATTCAGGGCTGAAAATGATTCTGTCCGTATTAAACTTTGCCCTTGCACTTTTTGTGTATCCCACAGGAACTGTGGATTTGATGACAATTACAGCTTTCGGGTTTATTTCAAGTACGGTTCCTATGACATTCTCAAGTGCGGAAGTGTCAAAATAATTCTTTGCAGGGTCGTAGTTTGTCGGAGCTGCTACAATAATATAATCAGCATCTTTGTAGGCTTTTCGGACATCGGTTGTTGCCATCAGGTTGAGTTTTTTGTTTGCAAGAAAATCTTCTATTTCATTATCCTGAATAGGGCTGATGCGTTTGTTTATTTTATCGACTTTTTCAGCAACGATATCACAGGCTATTACCTCATTGTGTTGAGCAAGCAAAATTGCCAGAGAAAGTCCTACATATCCTGTTCCTGCCACTGCAATTTTCATATTCTGAAATACTCCTTGTACCATTGGGCAAATTTTTTGAGTCCGGTTCTTAAATCTGTCGATGGTCTGAATCCGAAATCCTTTTCAAGTTCCGTGGAATCTGCATAGGTTGCCGGTACATCTCCCGGTTGCATCGGAACGGTCTTACTGTGCTCTTCAATTCTGAAATCCTGAGGAATGACTTTTGCACTGATAAGCTCTTCTGCCAGAATGTTTATAAAATCCATAAGATTTTCCGGTCTGCTGCCGCCTATGTTGTACACCTTGTATGGAGGAATCGGCAGTCCGTCTTCGCCGTTTTTCTTCTCAGGGGCCCTTTGCATAACTCTGACAATTCCTTCAATGATATCGTCTATATAGGTAAAATCTCTTTGGCAGTTCCCGTAGTTGAAAATTGAGATTGTATCACCTTTCAGAAGTTTGTCCGTAAAGCTGAAGTACGCCATATCGGGTCTTCCCGCAGGTCCGTAAACCGTAAAGAACCTGAGCCCAGTTGACGGAATGTTGTAGAGTTTTGAATAGGCATGAGCCAGCAGCTCGTTCGATTTCTTTGTTGCAGCATATAGGGAAACGGGGTTATCAACCTTATCTTCCGTACTGAAAGGAACCTTTTTGTTTCCTCCGTAAACCGATGAGCTGGAAGCATAAACAAGATGGTCAACTGGATTGTTTCTGCAAGCTTCCAGAATGTTATAAAAACCTATTAAATTGGATTCAATATACACATCCGGATGGTCAATTGAATATCTGACTCCGGCTTGTGCTGCAAGATTTACAACAATCTCAGGTTTGTATTCTTCAAATGTCCGTAAAACAAGTTCCTTGTCCGCAATGTTTCCTCTTACAAAGGACCAATGTCCGGTTGAAATCTTCTCGATTTCCCTCAGTCTATACTCTTTCAGACTTACATCATAATAGTCATTGAGATTGTCAAAACCTATTACACTGCATCCTGCTTCAAGCAATCTTTTTGTCAGAAAGAAACCGATAAAGCCTGCAGCTCCTGTTACCAGTACTGTCTTGTCTTTCATACGGATATATGGTAAATCAAACCCCGATTTAAGTCTATCCGGATTGAGTTGCATAGCAAAAAAAAGGAGTGCTGCAAGCAACACTCCCTAAACTTTTACCGTCCTGATTGATCAGAATCTTACAACTACACCTGCAACTGCATTGAATGTGAATGTAGGCTTGAAACCGCTTACGCAGTACTCGTTAATTATTTTTTCATCATCTTCTATATTTTCAGGCAGTGATACCTTGCAGTTTGTATAAAGACCCATATTAGGCTTTAATCCCAGCATCATCCCGAAATTGTCTGAGAAGTAGTAATAACCTTCAAGGTCAAGACCGAGTCCCAATGTGGTAACTGAAATCTTTCCTTCATATTTGTCATTATCATCGTCAGTAATTGAACCCTTGATGATATTGTTGTCAAATCTGAAACCTGCACCGGTCAGAAGACTGAAACTGTCATTAAGTTTGAATCTGTATCCGGCACCGACTGTGAAAGCCATAGCAAGCTGTTTTCCCTTGGTATCTTTGACATCCAAACCTAATCCTGTTCCTACAATTTCTAATAATTTCTCCAAATTGGCTGCTGTGAGACCTGTTGAAAGTTCAACTCCTTCAGGGATTGCTTCTTCCGGTTTTTCAATCTCGCCACCTTCAATCATGTCTTTAATTGGGCGAGATTTGCTTTTGAGAAGGTCAATAATTTCTTTATCCAAAGATCCTGTATTTGCCTTTAACTTAAATCTCTGTTCTTTAGGGAACATCATTGAGAAATCACCGAAAACATAGAGATTATTGTCAAAAACATAGTTGACTCCTACCTGTGCATCCAGACCTTTGATCTGACTGAAAATGCCAAGATCTATACCATCTTCTTTCAATTCAGCAGCTTTCATTGATTTGTAGCCGTAACCTGCACCGAGTGAAACATTGAATTCACCTGCAAACAAACAGGTCATTGACAATGTAAGCAATAAAACCAATAGAAATTTTTTCATAGTAAACTCCTTATTTTTACTTTATAACTTTATCACAGACTATATTCAAGTAAAAGAGCAAAATCATTTTTTTCATATCTTTTTCAGGTGGTTATTTCAGCAGTTTATTGAGCTTATCTCCGAAAAGATGTGCAAGAACGATTGATGCCGCAAATACTGCAACGGTAATAACATAGTATCCGCCGATTCCTATTGAACCTTCAGGTAGGCTGAAAGCAACCATAAGGTACTCCATCCAACCGATGATTACCCACTGTATCGTATAAAACGGCATAATGACGGCAGATAATCGTGTAAGAACTTTTGCAAACGGGTTTTCTGGCAGGCATTTATAGGCAAAGAAAACAATGGAAATACATACTCCTGCAAGACAGATGAGCATCATAACATTGCCTAGGTCTGTAATGTAATCATTTGCAGGTGACAGCTGAATAAGTTCCGGATCCAATCCGTATGATTTGAAAGTGAAATACAGTGCCAAGTACATCATAGAGCAGAACAGCAACATACGGAGCATAAATCTTCTGCGTTCCGATTCATCACAAAATGATTTGTATAATTTTCCGAAGCAGTAACCGATAATCGGGAAAATCGTCCAAGAGAGCAGAGGGAAGTAACTGTAATCATTGACATACATAAAGCGTCCCATGAAACATCCAAGATCGCCGTCAATGTTGACAGGTTGGATAAGTGTGTTGAGCAACAACATTGCCATAGCGGTTATCAGCATGGCAAAATCGGACATTTTAAGCTTTTTAAACAGTGCAAAGACCAACAGAAATACTCCGACAAAGTCGTAAATATCGCTGGATAATGAAAATGAAACAACTTCTGCAAATCTTTCCGGTTTCCCCATATAGACACAAACAAGAGACGGCAGAATAAAGCGCAGAACATTGAGTCCTAATCCTATGAGCAGAAACTTTATGCCTCGTTTTGCATATTCAACAGATGTTTTCTCTTTTGCAAAATACAGGTTTGCTCCGAAGCAGATCATAATAATCGATGGGGCATATATGCAAAGCGTAAGTGCCCAACTGCACGAATTCAATGCTTGCTCGGACAACATTTCAACACATTCAAGTTCTTCGTATGTATGAATAATCGGTAAAAGCAGAAGTGCCAGTGCCCGAAGTATATCAAATTCAACAAACCGGCTCCGGTTGTTTATTGTATCCCATGTCTTTCCGTTGTTCATAACTGTCTTCTCCTGATAGTCATTTCTTTATACCAATAATAACGGGAAAAAGCTATTGTTCATCATTTTGCTTGCTGATTTGTATCCTTTCTATTATAAAATTCTATTATTTTTTCAAGTATAAGAAGCTTCTTCTCTGATTATAAATGCAATGTCTTATTTTTACGAAACTTATTTGGAATAGGGACCCGCCGCAGCTTCTGCTCATTAAAAGACTAAAAAACCCATATAACAAGGGATTGTAAGTTTGCTTCCATCAAAACCAACATTACCTTCACCCATTTTTACGCATAAATCAACATTGTACTTATCTTTATTCTTTAAGATGGAATTTGTTGATTTTGTATTTCCATTTGTTGCTTTTGCTTCAATCAGAACGGGTTTACTGTTAAGAACTGTGACAAAATCAATCTCTAATCCGCTGGCTTTACTATAGTAATAAAGATTCCTTCCATGCTTGGCAAAAAGATCTGCCACAATGTTTTCATAAATTGCGCCTTTATATATTCCGAAATTGCCGGTTAGAATGTTACCTGCACACCCCTCATCCAACATGGCAATGAACAAACCTGAGTCCTGCATGTAAATCTTGAAAATATTATCTATTTTGTTCCCTTCAAGTGGCAAACTGATATTTGAGAGATTGTAACACAAACTAATAAGGCCTGCATCAGACAGCCATTGAATTGCTGCTTGGTAGTTTTCCGAACGACCTTTTTTCTCAAGCATTGAGTAAACGAATTTCTTGTTTTCTTTTGCAAGTTGTGCAGGTATCAAATCAAATACTCGGTTTATTCTTCCGAGAAGATTTAAATCCGTCTCTTCATTTTCATTTTCATCCAGATGTTTACCAAAATCGTCTTTGTATTCCTCAATAATGTCCAATTGTTCTTGGCGCACTATATTCATATCATTTGTAGATAGAAATCTATCAACAATATAGGGCATTCCGCCAACACAAATGTATTCTCTGAAGTATCTTATCATTGCTTGGTGAATTGCTTCTCTAACAGGTACTTTATCTGTCAAACAACATTTAAGTTCGTTAATAACATCCTCACCCACATTTTTTGCCCAAAGGAACTCTTCAAAATCCATAGGTTTCATGTATATGATATGCTCAAATCCTGTAGGAACTCCCTTACCTTTTTTTTTGTTATATCCTTTAATTCCGAGGAGAGAACCTGTACAGATTATGTCGTATCTGCCATCAAGCATAAAAGCTTTTATGCTTGCTCTTGCATTTGAACATTCTTGAATTTCATCAAAAATCAATACGGTTTTTTGTGGTACAAAACGAACACTTGGCATAATGGCTGTTATATCCAAGGTTATACGATTAACATTGAAATCTCCTTCAAAAGCAGCTTTTATTGAAGAATTATCTTTAAAGTTTATATAGACAACATTTTCAAAATTCTCTTCTGCGAAAGCTTTAACAGAATAAGTTTTACCAATCTGTCTAAGACCTTTTATTACCAATGCTTTCTTTTTCCCTGTGCTATTCTTCCAATACCACATCTCTTCAGTTATTTTTCTTCTGAACATAGATTTAACCTCTCGCCAAATGAGAGAATAACACTTTTTCAAGGGAGTTTTCAACTGTTGTCTGCACTTTTTCAAGGGAGTTTTTTGCTGTTGGGTACTTGTCGGGTACTTGTCAAGATAAGTGGACAAAAATAAAGTTTAAAAGATAATTTCATTTTCTAAAGTGGACTCTACAGAAGTTTTTTCTTCAATTCCATTTCCAAAAGTAGACTTACTATGCTTTTTCCTACCTTTTGGGATTTC
>JAZLEZ010000013.1:0-2482 GCA_045615505.1 Sphaerochaetaceae bacterium
AGTAACGTTCACAGATACTGGAAAGAGAATTATGCCAAGTATCTTGAAAGTAAAACAATCTTTGATTGCGAATAAAAATAAAAATCCAGGGAGAGATTTATGATTTATACAACAGAAGTTCAAAATATGTGTCCTGTTGCAAAGGGTGCATATCATGGACCTGCACCAATTCCCGAGGAAGGAAAATGGGTTCAGGCTAAAGAAATCAAAGACATCAGCGGTCTTACACATGGTGTCGGTTGGTGTGCTCCACAGCAGGGAACATGTAAGCTTACTCTCAACATCAAGAACGGTGTTATTGAAGAGGCTCTTGTAGAAACTCTCGGATGCAGCGGAATGACTCATTCAGCTGCAATGGCTTCGGAAATTCTTATCGGTAAGACAATTCTTGAAGCTCTCAATACAGATCTTGTTTGTGATGCCATCAATACGGCAATGCGCGAACTGTTTCTGCAAATTGTGTACGGCAGAAGCCAGACAGCTTTTTCAGAAGGCGGTCTTCCTGTCGGTGGTGCTCTTGAGGATCTCGGAAAGGGTCTCAGAAGCCAGATCGGTACTGTTTACGCAACAAAGGCAAAGGGCCCGAGATATCTTGAGCTTGCTGAAGGTTACATTACAAGACAGGCTCTTAACGAAAACAACGAAATCATCGGTTATGAGTTCGTAAATCTCGGAAAGATGATGGAATTCATGAAGCAGGGTATTGCTCCGGCAGAGGCTGTGGAAAAGGCAAAGAGTCACTACGGTCAGTGGGACGGTGCTGCCAAGTATATGGATCCTAGACACGAGTAACAAGGAGGGAGAATATGGCTTTATTTGAAAGTTATGAAAGAAGAATAGATAACATCAACTCCGTCCTTTCACAGTACGGAATCAAGAGTGTGGAAGAATGTCGCGAAATCTGTCAGGCAAAGGGTTTTGATCCTTACGAAATCGTAAAGGGCATTCAGCCAATCTGTTTTGAAAATGCTTGTTGGGCTTACACGGTAGGTGCTGCAATTGCTATCAAGAAGGGCGTAAAAACAGCTGCCGAAGCTGCCGAAACAATAGGTATCGGTCTTCAGGCTTTTTGTATCAAGGGTTCTGTTGCAGACGACAGAAAGGTCGGTCTCGGTCACGGGAATCTGGGAGCAATGCTTCTCAGAGATGAGACAAAATGTTTTGCTTTCCTTGCAGGTCATGAAAGTTTTGCAGCTGCTGAAGGTGCAATCGGTATTGTAAAGAATGCTAACAAGGCCAGAAAGGAGCCTCTCAGAGTCATCCTCAACGGCCTCGGAAAAGATGCTGCACAGATTATTTCAAGAATCAACGGTTTCACTTATGTTCAGACACAGTTTGACTATTACACAAGCGAGCTCAAGATTGTGAAGGAGATTCCATACTCAAAGACAGAGAGAGCTCAGGTAAGATGTTACGGTGCCGATGATGTGCGTGAAGGTGTCGCAATTATGCATAAGGAAGGTGTTGATGTTTCAATTACCGGAAACTCAACAAATCCTACAAGATTCCAGCATCCTGTCGCAGGTACATACAAGAAAGAATGCATGGAACAAGGTAAGAAGTACTTCTCCGTTGCATCAGGCGGCGGTACTGGAAGAACACTCCATCCGGATAATATGGCTGCAGGTCCTGCATCTTACGGTATGACGGATACAATGGGTAGAATGCATTCTGATGCTCAGTTTGCCGGTTCTTCTTCTGTTCCTGCCCATGTTGAGATGATGGGTTTCCTCGGAATGGGAAACAACCCTATGGTAGGTGCAACAGTTGCAGTTGCTGTAGCAGTAGATCAGGCTATCAACAAATAATCTTCTGATTCGCTGAAAAGCAACAATCCAAGGCACGGTGGTATTCATCCCCGTGCCTTTTATTTTGGGCAAAAAGAGAGGGCTGAAACCTTCAGCCCTCTCTTTTATTGTTATTTCTTTGAGGGTAAAGAAAAGGACCATCGCAGAATTATCATTCTGCAATAGTCCCTTATGAAAAGCATTAACGAGGTGCTTTCAAAACTGATATTTGCCAAAATTCAAGATTTATGAAGGCAGTTTTGAAAGTACCTCTAACATTTCGGATTAAAATGTTTATTCAGTAATCATTGTTACCTGCTTTTAGGAAAATCAATCCTGACCTGTACTGATGCGAACAACCTGTACATTATTTCTACGAAAGTAACTTGTGTTGAAATACTTCTATTCGAAAAATTGGACAAAGCGGACGGTAAATTGTCCCAAAATGGGACAAAACGGACGATAAATTGTCCCAAAACTGGACAAAACGAGCAGCGAATTGTCCCAAAATTGGACAAATCAAGCTGTAGTTTGTCCAAAAGCGAACGGAATGAGGTACTTGTCAAGATAAGTGGACAAAAATAAAGTTTAAAAGATAATTTCATTTTCTAAAGTGGACTCTACAGAAGTTTTTTCTTCAATTCCATTTCCAAAAGTAGACTTACTATGCTTTTTCCTACCTTTTGGGATTTCCG
>JAZLEZ010000014.1:0-20022 GCA_045615505.1 Sphaerochaetaceae bacterium
CAATCCTTGAATTGAGAGTTTCTCCTGAAGATATCGGTAAGGTCATCGGAAAGCAGGGCAGAATTGCTAAGGCTCTCAGGACTATTCTGAGTGCTACTTCAACCAAGACCGGCAAGCATGCCAGCCTGGAGATTCTTGACTGATCGGTATGAAACAGGTTCTTACAACCGGAATAATCAGATCCCCGCATGGAGTCAGAGGTTTTCTTAAAGTTCATCCTCTGGCTGAAGATTTTTCACATTTCTTTAAGCTGAAGGAAGTAACTGTGGAGAAAAACTCCAGAAGGAAAAATCTGGTAATAGAAGAGATTCAGCATTTTAACGGAGAGCTTTTGATAAAGTTTGAGGGCATTGATAATCCGGAAGATGCTAAATTGCTGTCAGGTTGGGAGATACTGGTATCAAGAGAACAGGCAAGCAAGCTTGGAAAGAATCAGATATATATAGCTGACCTTATCGGGTTGAAGCTATTATATGATAATGAAGAATCCGGAGAGGTTGTTTCAGTTATGGAAGGGGCTCAATCCCTTCTTCTGGAAGTCCGTTGCAAAGATTCAAAAATCAGACTTGTTCCGTATATGCTCGGAATTTTTGTTGATGATGTTGATCTTGAAAACGGAACTTTAAAGCTTCTCAGGAAGGATTTGGTGCAGTGAATATTGATATTCTTACACTTTTTCCTGAAATGATGAGAGGATTCTTCACGAATTCCATCATGGCAAGGGCCGTTGAATCGGGAATAATTTCCTACAATTTGTTGAATTGGCGGGATTTTACGACTGACCGGCACCACAAGTGCGATGATTCACCCTTTGGTGGGGGTGCGGGTATGGTCATTAAACCCGAACCGCTCTTCAAAGCTCTAAATCAGCTTGACGCCATGAATAAGCGTGTTATCTATGCTTCTCCTTCCGGAAAGCGGTTGACACAGGACTATGCCAGGGAATTAAGCCTTGAACCTGACTTGGTCTTTATCTGCGGCCATTACGAGGGTATTGACCAGAGGATTATCGACCGTTATGTGGATGATGAGATTTGTATAGGTGATTATGTGATAAGTTCAGGGGAAGTAGCCACCCTGGTGATTATTGATTCCGTTTATCGGCTAATAGACGGAGTAATCACGGATTCTTCACTTGATGAAGAGAGCTTCACCGGCCCGTTGCTGGAGTACCCGCAGTACACCAGACCGGAAACCTATTGCGGAATGTCTGTTCCTGATATATTATTGTCAGGGCACCACGCCAATATAGAGAAGTGGAGGCTGCTGAAAAGGCTTGAAAAGACTTTGTCCAACAGGCCTGATTTGCTGGAAGGTGCATCTTTGGATGCAGAAACTTCCGAATTATTAAAAGAATTAAAATTGACCAAGGGGCTAAGTTAAAATGGACTTGATTAAGGCTATTGAAGAACAGCAGATTAAAGCTGATGCAGAAAACTTCCATATCGGAGATACAGTTCGTGTATTCTTCAAGATAGTTGAAGGCGCTACGGAACGTGTTCAGGTTTATGAAGGAACCGTTATTGCAAAAAACAATTCAGGTGTTAGAAGAACATTTGTCGTAAGAAAGATTTCCTATGGTGTAGGTGTTGAGAGAATTTTTCCTCTTCATTCTCCCAGAGTTGAAAAGATAGAAGTTGTCAGACGCGGTAGAGTCAGAAGAGCCAAGCTTTATTACCTCAGAGATAAAGTCGGTAAAAATGCTAAGGTCCCTGAGCAGATTCGCGGTCACAAGGGCATCTGATTACAGAATTATTATCTACAAAGCGGAAGTTTGTCTTCCGCTATTTTTTTTGTTTATGAAAAATACTGTCGAAAAAGGTAAACTGTCTGAAAAACTTGTTTCTGATTATTTATGTAGGTCCGGATACGATATTCTTTGCAGAAATTTCAGGTCTGAATCAGGTGAAATCGATGTAATAGCTTCAAAAGAAAATGTTATTTCTTTTGTTGAAGTTAAAAAAATGAGTTCCTGTTGGGATATCGCAGATATTTCGTATAAAGTGGATAATGTAAAAAAATATAAGATTAAGACTACTGCATCTTCTTATCTTGCTCATCATAATGATATAAAATATGATTTAATCAGTTTTGATGTTGCTGCTGTTTATGGCAGTAGGATTGAATACTATAAAGGAGCTTTCTGATGGCAGCCAAAAAGCATAAGAAACATTTCAATGGTATATATGAAAACAATGAGAAAAAAGAGCATCAGGTTTTTGCTGATGTTAATGTGCCTCAAATAATTGAGCCTAAGCCTGTATGTTCCATTTGCGGGGAGAGTATTCCTGCAATTATAGAGGCTATCAGGGAATCTGACGGTTCCTACAGTCATTTTGATTGTGTTTTGGAAAAAATCAGAAGAGAGTACAATGTTCAGGCTCCGGATACTGTTTCCTATATTGGACATGGCAATTTTGCCGTTGTGTCAAAGAATACTGACGGTACAATGTTTTTCAAAGAAAAGATTCAATATGAAAGTAATGAGTCTTTTGCGGCAATAAAGCAGTTTGTCGAGGATTCCAAGAGTAATGGATAATACTGTTGCTATGTTCCCCGGATCTTTTGACCCTCCTACTTCGGGGCATATTGATATAATCAACAGAGCATGCAATCTCTTCAGAAAAGTTTTTGTTGTTATAGGTGTGAATGATTCAAAGTCTTATTTGTTTTCGTCAGAAGAGCGAAAGAATATGCTATGTTCTGTTTTTTCCGGAAATGAGAAAGTAGAAGTAGTTGTCTGGTACGGTTTATCTGTAGATTTTGCTAAGGTGCATAATATCGGTGTAATGATACGCGGAATCCGTGATATTTCTGACTGTAAGTATGAACTTGATATGTTTGAGACGAATAAGAATCTTTTTCCTGATATTGATGTCATTTTCTTACCGAGTAATCCGATGTATAAAACAGTCAGCAGCTCAGCTGTCAAAAAACTGGCTTCTGAATTTGAAGATTACAGTTCTGCGGTGCCAGAATGCATCCTGTCAGAGTTATCAAAAAAACTCCGCTCTTGTTGACTTATTGTAATATTTTATATATTCTCACAATGTTGTAAAAAGAATTTATTATTTCAGAGGTAAAACATGGCAACACCAAAATATAAGACTTCTAAAGCGTCAGCAGCTTCCAGAAAGGCTGCAAATATGAAACTTGCACAGCCTACACTTACAAAGTGTACAAAGTGCGGTTCTCTTATCCTTCCTCATCGTGTATGCCCTAAATGCGGTTACTATAAGGGTGTTCAGGTAGTGAATCCGGAGGAATAATCCATGGATAAAAATGTATTATTTGAAAAAGTTCAGTCAATTATTGCTGAAAAATTGGCTATTGATAAAGATTCTGTAAAGATGTCTTCTTCATTTGTTAATGACCTTAAGGCTGACAGTATGGATATTCTTGATCTTGTCAGCGGTTTTGAGGAAGAATTCAATATTTCCATTCCTGACGAGAAGGGCAGAACCTTTGAAACAGTTCAGGAAGCAGTCGATTATCTGTCAACTATTGTTTGACTATGTTCAGAGTAATCGCCAACGGGGCTCCGGAAATCTCAGATAAGAGAATGAAGGAGCTTTTATTTTTCCAAAAGAAGAATAATCTGAAATTCCGCAATATTACATTGTTGGAGAATGCTCTTATTCATTCATCTTATGCAAATGAGGCTAAAGATTCCGGTATTACCGATAACGAGCGTCTGGAGTTTCTTGGTGACAGTGTTCTTTCTCTTACCATTTCAAAATGGTTATACGAGAATATGAATGTTAATGAGGGTGAGTGTACAAGAATCAGAAGTTTTGTCGTAAGTGAAGAGGCTCTCTCAAAAGTTGCTGCAAAAATGGATCTTGATAAGTATATTCTTATGGGTAAGGGTGAAGAACAGACCGGAGGAAGACATAAAAAAGCTATTCTGGCAGACTGTACTGAGGCTGTATTTGCCGCAATATTTCTTGACAGAGGTTTTGCTGCTGCCCGTGAATTCATTATCAGTCAACTGATGGATGAGATTCAACTTGTTCTGGAAAACAGACACCATAAAGATTACAAAACTATGCTTCAGGAGTATGTTCAGAAAAAATATAAGATTGTTCCCACATATACTCTTGTAAAAGCTGAAGGTCCGGAACATAATCAGAGTTTTTTCTACACTGTTTCATTCAATAATAAAACTTTCGGACCTGAATGCGGTCATAATAAAAAAGACGCCGAGCAGAATGTTGCTCAAAGTGCCTGTAAAACACTAAATCTGAATTGATGAAAAATTGCGGGAGCCTGAAAAATCAAAGGGTGCTGAGTTCTGCACCCTTTTTTGTATCGGGCAGAGTGGGTTCGAACCACCGGCCTTCTGGTCCCTAACCAGACGCGCTAGCCTCTGCGCTACTGCCCGTTGCGAGAAATATTATTGTATAAAATCAAAGAATGTTCAATAAGGTTGTCTTTAATATTTTCAGATGAGTCTTCAATAACTCTATCTAGCAGTGAATTGAGTATCTTTCCGATAATAGGACCGTCGTTTATTCCCAGTGCTTTTAAGTCATTTCCGTTTATTGCAAGGTCTTTGACTGTAAGCGGTTCTTCTTGAGCTTTACGGATTCTCTCAATGAATTCATCGTATTCCCTTACTTTTGATTTGCCTTCTGAAGCAATTTGATCGCACCATTGAAGTTCAAAAAGCTGATTGATATTATCTTTCCCTACACGGTTTATGAATCTTTTAACAGCCCCGTCAGTCCAGCATGAATCATATTTTACCATATGATTGGCAATCAGTATTTTTGTCTTATCTATGGTTTTATAGGAACACTTGAGGCATTTCAGGATTTTTTCAGCACAAATTGCACCGATTTCATCATGATTCGGGAAATGGATGGCTCCGTATTCATCTGTTTTCATAGTATTGTACTTGCCTATATCATGCAGAAGTAATGCCAGACGGACATCTGTATCGTAATTCAGGCTTGCTGCAGCATCAATGCTTTTGAAAATATGTTCAAGTACATCGGATGCAATGGCTTTTTCCTGTCTGATATTTCTGCACAATGCAAGTTCCGGTATTATTTCCTTCAATAAACCGGTTTCTTCCATAAGTCTTAATCCCTTTACCGGATGCTTTGTCTGAAGAGTCTTTATAAGTTCATCGCAGATTCTTTCTTTTGAAATTCTGTTGATGGCAGAGGACAATTCCATTGATGCAGCCTTTGTGTCGGAATCAACATTGAAATTCAGCTTGGCGGCAAACCGACACATGCGCATAAGTCTTAATGCATCTTCCGTAAAACGCTCATGGGGATTGCCGATTGCTCTTATTGTTTTTGATTTTAAGTCTTCTATTCCGTTGAATAAATCGGTGATTATTCCGGAATTGCAATCAGAAGCAAAAGCATTGACTGTAAAATCTCTTCTTGAAAGGTCTTCTTCAAGATTTCTTACATAGGTAACATTATCAGGATGCCTTGAATCCGAGTAGTCCGATTCCGTTCTGTATGTTGTAACTTCAAATGAATTGCCTTTGAAAAGTACTGTAACAGTACCGTGTTCTATGCCTGTGGGTATGGTTTTTCTGAATAATGATATAACTTCCTCAGGTAATGCATCCGTACAGAAATCGTAATCGTGATTTTCCATTCCCAAAAGAAAATCCCTGACAGCCCCACCCACAACATAAAGCTCAAATCCGTTTTCTTTGAATATCGAGGCAAATTCTCTTATGGTTTTGGAAACAGGAAATTTTTTCATACAGGAATGATAACAAAATAGGACTGTGTTTTAAAGTGCTCCACTTGTTGTAGAATTGCCAATTATATATACTTAATACGATTATACTATATAGGGAGTATTATATGTTCAAAGCTGTTGATTCAAAACAGAATTTCCCGCAAATGGAAGAAAGAATTCTTGAATTCTGGAATAAGAACGATGTTTTTCATAAATCTATAGATCTGCGTCCTGCAGATAATGAGTTTACACTTTATGACGGGCCTCCTTTTGCTACGGGGCATCCTCATTACGGACATCTTGTTCCCGGTACAATCAAAGATATCATTCCGCGTTACCAGACAATGAAGGGAAAGAGAGTTGTAAGAGGTTGGGGATGGGATTGTCACGGGCTTCCTGTAGAAAATGAAATGAAGAAGAAACTCGGTATTTCTTCTGCAAAGGAGATAGAGAAGTACGGAGTTGCAAAATACAACGAAGAATGCCGTTCAATAGTACTCAGATTTACTTCAGACTGGGAAAAGACCATCACGAGAATGGGTCGTTGGGTTGATTTTGAACACGGATACAGAACTATGGATCCTTCCTTTATGGAAAGTATCTGGTGGGTATTCAAGACTCTTTATGAAAAAGGACTTATTTACAAAGGATATAATATTCTGCCGTACAGTCCCGGACTCGGATGCCCGCTTTCAAATATGGAAGTGAACCTCGGCGGTTATAAGGATGTTACAGATCCGGCAGTAACGGTAAGATTCAAAGTTAAGGGTACGGAAAAAACTTATTTCCTTGCATGGACTACAACTCCATGGACTTTACCTTCTAACCTTGCACTTGCACTGGGCCCGGAGATTGACTATGTCAAGCTTCTAGATATGGAGACTGAAGACGAATATATCCTCGGGAAATCCAGAATTTCGGCATATTATAAAGATGATACTCAATATCGTATTCTTGAAGAGTACAAGGGTAAGGAACTTAAGGGAATGCGTTATGAACCGCTTTTTCCTTATTTTGCAGACCTTTATGAAAAGGGTGCTTTTATTACCGTCCTCGGTGACTATGTAACAACTGAAGACGGTTGCGGAATTGTTCATACAGCTCCGGGTTTCGGTGAAGACGACTATAATGTTCTTAAAGGTACAGGAATTCCGGTAGTATGTCCGATAGATGATGAATGTAAGTTTACTCATGAAGTGCCTGATTACGAAGGAATCTTCGTAAAAGATGCAGATAAACTTGTTATTCAGAGATTGAAAGAAGAAGGAAAGTTAATCAAAAAAGAGAACTATTTGCACAGTTATCCTTTCTGCTGGAGAACAGGGACTCCTTTGATTTACAGAGCAATGGACTGCTGGTTCGTGAGTGTTACAAAAATCAAGGACCAGATGGTTGCAAACAATAAAAAGGTTAATTGGGTTCCTTCACATCTCAGAGACGGAAGATTCGGAAAGTGGCTTGAAGGTGCTCGAGACTGGGCTATTTCAAGAAACAGATTCTGGGGTAATCCGATTCCGGTATGGAAATGTGACGGGTCGGATTATATTGAAGTAATCGGTTCCATTGAAGAGCTTGAAAAAAAGTGCGGTAAGAAAGTAACCGATATTCATAAACACTTTGTGGATGAACTGACATGGGTAAGCCCTGACGGAAAGGGAACAATGAGAAGAATTCCGGATGTTCTTGACTGTTGGTTTGAAAGTGGAAGTATGCCTTACGGACAGCTTCATTATCCTTTTGAAAACAAAGAAAGATTTGAAAAGACTTTCCCTGCTGATTTTATTTGTGAAGGACAGGATCAGACCAGAGGCTGGTTCTATACTCTTACGATTTTGGCCACCGCACTGTTTGATAAACCTTGTTTTATGAACAATGTAACAAATGGTATCATCCTTGCTGAAGACGGTGAAAAAATGTCAAAGAGTAAAGGAAACTTCACCGACCCTATGATTCATGTAAATACCTATGGTGCTGATGCTCTCAGATTTGCTTTGATGAACAGCCCTGCGGTTCATGCAGAAGATCTTAAATTTTCAGACTCAATGGTCAAAGATGTTCTGAAGCTTCTTATTCTTCCTCTTTGGAACAGTTATTCATTCTTTGTTACTTATGCAAATCTTGATAAATATACTCCGAGTGAAACCGATTTTGATGATTTGACGAATCCTCTTGATCGCTGGATGATTTCCGTTCTTGAAAAATTGACATCGGATATGGATGATGCATATTCAAAGTACGACATTCAGAGAGCCTGTATCAATCTGGTAGCTTTTACAGACAGTCTTAACAACTGGTATATCAGAAGAAGCAGAAGAAGATTCTGGAAGAGCGAAAACGATACGGATAAAAAGATGGCTTATGATACTCTGTATAAGGTCATTATGACATTCTGTAAGTTGGCTTGTCCTATTATTCCTTTTATTACCGAAGAAATCTATCAGAACCTTAAGACCGACAACGATCCTCTTTCAATACATCTTTGTGATTTTCCGGTTTATGATGAAAGACACAGAGATTTGAACCTTGAAGACAGAATGAGTCTTACAGTTAAGGCAATATCCATGGGAAGAGCTTTGAGAAGTGCGGGTAATCTTAAAAACAGACAGCCGCTGAAGAAACTGTTCCTTGTTGACAGATTGCTTCACGACCGTGAAATTCTTGAGGAAATGAAATCCATTATTGCTGAAGAACTGAATGTCAAGGAAGTTGAGATTCAGAGTGAGGAATCAAGTCTTGTTGATTACGAGGCCAAGGCCAACTTCAAGATTCTGGGTGCAAAGCTCGGAAAAGATATGAAGGAAGTTGCTGCAAAGATTCAGCAGTTCAAAACCGAACATATTGCATCAATTTTGGACGGTATTACAAAAAGAATTGAATACGGTATCAACCAAAGTATTGATTTGGGCCTTGATGATTTGATTATTCATAGACATGAAAAGGAAAATCTGAAGATTTCAAATGAAGGCAACCTTACTGTAGGTTTTGATACGGAAGTGACTGCAGATTTGCTGTATGAAGGTCTTGCCCGTGATATTATCCGCAGTATTCAGACTCTCAGAAAAGAATCCGGATTAGAGGTTTCTGACAGAATAGAACTTACTATATCCGGTGATGATGAAGTAAGAAATGCAGTTGCTAAGTTTGAAGAATTGATTAAGTCCGAAACCCTTTCCGTTGTCTGTAATTTTACTGATGAACTTGATGTTCCGGAAAATGATTTCGGTGTAAAAATCAGTGTAAGGAAAGTATGAAAAAATTTTTGATTCTTGCATTTGTTTTAATGATTCTCGTCTGTTCGTGTTCGACTGTAAAGTTCTCAAGGAATAAAGGTCCTGAATTTGCCAGATTCGGTTCTGCGGGTGAGATTGTCATAACCGGAAATGCCAAATATTTTTTACCTAATGTTCCCTGTGTAAACGATATGACTCTTGTATTTAAGGGTGATGAAATGTACGGCATTCTTAAAGGAGTTTATTCAAAACCTGTACTTGATCGTGTTATCAGTCGTTCCTCTGTAAAAATAAATGATGTTTCCGATTTTGACTATCATTACTACGGATGGGGTAAGACCTTTTTTTCAACCTCTGAAGCTGAAAAACAGTTCAATGAAAGAATTTTGAACGGAGATATTCTTATTTCCGCCGAGGATATTGAAAAAATTCAGGGAGCGGGCGAGTTCGCAATTTATGCATACAGACCGGACATAGGTGTCAGAAATGTTGAAAAATTACTTCTTGCAAAGTATGCAGATACATTTAATCTCATGGTAACCTGTGAAGATGAAAAGACTGCATTATCTTTTTTCAAATTGCTGAAAAGTGATTTTTATTCTTTTGAGGTAAAAGACGGAATAAGTACTGATTTGATTATGACTCAGATTGATGAACATTTTTTCATTTCAGATAAATCCGTGTATATCTTGGATCTGGTTGCTGACAACTATCTTGATAATTGGATTAGGAGAATTCTCAACTATGGAAGTATCTGATAAAAAGAAACTGTTTTCTGCCGTACAGCCAAGCGGTATTCTTACACTTGGAAACTATATCGGTGCAATAAAAAACTGGAAAAGTCTGATTGAACAGTATGATTGCATTTATGCTTTGGCCGATTTGCATACCCTTACCGTTAAACAGGTTCCTGCTGAGTTGAGAACTCACTCTTATGAGCTTGCAGCACTTTATATTGCTTGCGGTATCGACCCGGAAAAATGCATTTTATTTGTTCAGTCTCATGTTTCTGCTCATGCTGAACTTACTTGGATTCTGAATACTATTACTTATCCGGGTGAGCTTCAGAGAATGACGCAGTTCAAGGATAAGAGCAGAAGTCATGCCGATAATGTCAATATGGGACTTATGGATTATCCCGTTTTGATGGCTTCCGACATCTTACTTTATCAGGCAAATCTTGTTCCTGTGGGTGCAGACCAGAAGCAACACCTTGAGATTACAAGAGATATTGCTGTCAGATTCAACGGCAGATATTCTGATACCTTTACGATTCCGGAACCATATATTGCAAAATCCGGTGCAAAGATTATGAGTCTTCAGGACCCTGATAAGAAGATGAGCAAATCAGATTCAAATTTAAATGCATTCATTTCCATGAATGATGACAGAGACACTATTATCAGAAAGTTCAAAAGAGCTGTTACTGATTCAGATAATCAGATAGTATTTTCTGCAGACAAACCCGGTATTTCCAATCTTCTTACAATATATTCTGTTGTTTCAAATAAATCCGTTGAGGAGGCAGAAAAAGAATTTGAGGGTAGAGGATATGGAGAATTCAAATTGGCTGTAGGAGAGGCCGTAGCGGATTTGATTGACCCTATAAGAGCTGAAAAAGAAAGAATTCTTTCTGATAAGGGGTATCTTGACTCAGTATTCTCAAAAGGTGCTCAACAGGCTGAAAGAATTGCCCGAAAGACATTATCCAATGTTTACAGAAAAGTAGGTCTTGTAGAAAGAAAGTACAATTAAAGAGCAACTTGCTAAACTCTGTAACTTATTTCTATTTTTTCTTCCTCATTTACACATCTGTCAAGAATATCCTCTATATTCATTGAATTGAATGATTGTTTTTCAATTTCTGTTTCCGGTTTTACCAACGGATGTTTGGGACTGAAGATTACACAGCAATCATCATAGGGAAGAATGGATGTTTCATAAGTTCCGATTTTTACAGCCTGTTCTATAATTTCACCTTTATCCATTCCGATTAACGGGCGTAAGACCGGAATTTCTGACATTGAATTCGTAAAACACATACTTTCAAGTGTTTGAGAAGCAACCTGTCCCAATGCTTCTCCTGTTACCAGAACCTTGCAATTTGAATTTTCGGCAATCCTGTTGGCAACTTTCATCATACAGGCTCTCATCATAAGTGTATGTTCTTCTTCTTTAGAATGTTCTTTTATCCATAATTCAGTTTCGGTGAAATTCACTATATGAAGTGTAGTTCCTGACAAATAGGGAGCAATCAGTCTGGCAAGGTCTTTGACTTTCTGAAGAGCCATATCGCTTGTGTACGGATAGGCATGGAAGTAAAGACAATCCTGATGAAGTCCTCTTTTTGCCATCCTGTAACCTGCAACCGGTGAGTCTATTCCGCCGGATAGGAGTAAGAGACCTTTTCCTGCACAGCCGGCAGGAAGTCCTCCGGGACCTTCAACTGGTGAAGTGTAAATATAAACTTTATCCCTGACTTCTACATACAGGGTTTTATCAGGTTTATGAACATTTACTTTCATTTCCGGCATTTCTTCAAGAATTATTCCACCCAGTTCTGCTTCTATCTGATAGCTTCTTTTTTCAAAATTCTTGTCAGACCTTCTGGCTTCAACTTTGAATGTTCCTTCGGAATTATCAAAAGGAGGATATTTGATAATTTTCTTTACAGTATCCACCATTGTATCCCATTGTTTTTCGCATACCAGTGCTTTTGAAAATCCTACAACTCCAAATGTTGTTTTAAGTATTTTTTCTATCAGTGACTCCGGACAGGAAGTATCAACATATAGGTAGAATCTTCCTTTTTCTCTTACAAGATATGAATGATGGGGATGTATTTTGAGTTTTATATTGTTTTTCAGTTTCTTTTCAAAAAAACTTCTGTTCAGACCTTTAAGACTGATTTCTCCCAGTCTTATCAGATAAAGGTTCATGTTTTCTTTATTTTCCATAGGACAGTTCCTTTTTTGTTTCCGTCAGTGCTTTTATCAAATCTTTAGTTTCTTCTATCGTATTGAGATGACTCAGCGATATTCTTATTGCGCTCATTCTCTTTACAGGTTCAATGCTCATAGCAGATAAAATACTTTCTGCCTTGGATTTGGAATTTGCAGAACAGGCACTTGAAGATGAAAGACAGAATCCTTTATCATCCATTATCCGTAAAAATACTTCTGAAGGAATCCCGTCTGCACTCACACAGAGAATATAAGGACTGTACGGTTTATTACCTTTCCCTGATGGAGAAATCATAGAAAAACCTTTTTCTGTGAGTTTATCTTCAATCATATTTCTCAAATCAGACACATACTGAGTATGGTCATTCATTGATAAAAGACTCTTTTCAAGAGCATAAGTCATAGAAGCTATTGCTGCAAGATTTTCGGTGCCGGGTCTTAATCCGTATTCCTGTCCTCCTCCTTTCGAAAGAGGCAGAATGTTTTTATTTCTGTTGAAAAGAATTCCTGTCCCTCTTGGACCGTAGAACTTATGGGAAGAAAATGATGCAGAATCTATATCCAGTAATTCCGGACAAAAATCCGTTTTTCCTGCAGCTTGAACAGCATCACAATGAATATGAATTTTTCTGCCGTTCTGCTTTGAATATTCTCTTATCTCTTTTACAGCTTTTTCAAGATTCTGGATTGTTCCGGTTACATTGTTTACTGCCATAATACAGACCATTCTGACATTGGGATTCAATGCTGTTTTCAGCTTTTCCGTATCAAGATATCCGTCTTTGCAATTAAGGGTTGTAAACTTAAATCCCTTTGAATTGAAAAAATTTTTATATTCCAGTACGGCAGGATGTTCTATTGCAGTGGTAATGATTTCGCAGGATGACGGTGATAAGAGCAAAGAATTCAGAATAATTGAATTGGACTCAGTACCTCCGCTTGTAAAGAAAATTGTATCGGAATCAACATTAAGAAGTTCTGCAACTTTTTTTCTGCATTCTTCAAGCCGGAGTTTTGCTTCTTTTCCTTGTCTGTATGTTGAAGATGGATTACCGGGATATCTCAATGCTGTTTCTTCATATATCTTCAAAGCGTCTTTATCTATGGGAGTAGTTGCTGTCCAATCAAAGTAAGACATCTTTTGTTTCAGGTCCTTCTATCACTGCATGTTTGATGATTCTTTCATCCAATTCCCTGAAAGTAAATGAACCCTGTTCCGTAAGGAGGATGAATTTCAATTTATTGTCCCTTATTTTTTTGTCTTTCATAAGATACTTATGATACTCATTCCATTCTCCGTAGTTGATTTTGTAATTCGTATCAAAACCGTATTCTTCATAAAGTCTTATGATTGAGGTAGCAAAGTAATCGGAGCAGAGATTTAATTCTTTTGAGACAACTGCACTTCTGCAAACACCCCAAGCTACTGCCTGCCCGTGATTTACATTCATTCTTCTCAGACTTTCCAGAGCATGCCCAAAGGTATGTCCAAGATTGAGGGCATATCTTATTCCGTTCTGTTCCTTAGGATCTCTGTTGACATAATCTGATTTGATTTTTACCGACAGGCCTACTATTCGTTTCAAAGCAGAGTCTTCTCTTTTAAGAATATCTTTTTTGTTCAGAACGAGTTCTTTCAACAGTTCGTCATCCTTTGACAGAAAAGCTGTTTTTATCACTTCGCCAAGTCCGTTCTGAAAAGATGCTTCTGTCAATGACTGCAAACAGTCCGTGCATAGTATTACATCTGTAGCAGGAAAATAAGTGCCGATGATGTTTTTGGTATTGTTGAAATCAACAGCTGTTTTACCGCCTATACAGGCATCACACATTGCCAGCAGTGTTGTTGGAATGAATACGAGCTTACAACCTCTTTTGTATATTGAAGCTGCAAAAGCGGCAGTATCCAATACGACTCCACCGCCCATTGCAATGATTATGCTGTCCTTATCAAAATCCGACTCAAAGGCTTTTTGCAGAATTCTTTCAACTGATTTAAGACTTTTTGAGTCTTCACCGCATTCAAGGATTATATTAGGTGCCGGAATGGGTCTTACCATTCTTGAAGTGTTGTTATCAAATACCCAGAGAACTTTTGAGTTCAGACTTTCAACATAAGCAGATAAATCGGAGAAATTATCTGCCATATAAACATTGGAGCCAATGCATTCACAGAATTTATTCATCATGGCTATATTATATTTATAATCCCGACTCTCAATCAAGGAATCTGATTATTCTGTTATATGCCTGAGAAAACTGTCTGTCCTGTGTATAATCCGATATTGATAGAAGACTGTATGCTGTATTGTTTATTGCTTCATTGAAGTTTTTGTTTACATGAATGAAAACACCGTGACCTCCGGATACAAGCTCAATATAACCCAGTCGGTTTTTATATTTTTTCAAAGGTGATAATTTCATCAAAGAATCAAGATACGGTTTAAGTTCATCTATGTTGTTTTCATAAAATACTTTATCCGTTGTTTTAAGACATAGGTCGTTTTTACCGAAATCGAAACATTTTCCGGTACTTAGAACTTCATATAGGCTCTGGTCATAGTTCAGATAATAACCGTTGAATAGAATTGCAGCATTGATGTTTTTTGGACGACGGGATGATTTTCTGTAAAGTCTGTACAGTGTTCTTACCTGTTCTGCCGGTATTACGACAAGACTGTGTTTCTTCTTATCTCCGGAAACAATAACAGGATACTTTTCCCCGAATAACGAGAGTGTTTTTGCAGATTCAAGAGTCTTTGTTTTTTCCACGGTTTTCCTTGCAGTTCTCTTTTTTTTCAGTGATTCTGCCAGTTTGGGATTTATTTCATCTATCCATTCTTTTTTTAGCGGAGAAACCGAACGGGCATACATTTTTGTTGTCAGTACTATTTCTCCGGCAACAAGGTATGCAGGAGGATTTCGGAAATATGAAGAACCCGGATGTATATATATTTCATCTGTATTCAATGTGCCGTAAGCGGATGCTTTTTTGTTAACACAGATGTATTGAATAAGACCCGTACAAATGGGAACTATTGTCTTGTGAAGATAATCAGCTGTGTTTTCCGGTTTCATATCAATAACGGGAATCCCAAGATTGCGTGTTATTTCACAAAGTTGCTCCGTGACATGGACAATTTCTTCCATACTTTGAAAATCAAGATAGTTGTTGTCACAGAATTTCTGTCTTTCATCTTTTCCGTTTATTTCCGAATACTTTCTGTAAAGGAATTGATAACCGATGAAATCTCCGTATTCGGAGCTGAACCTTCTGTGACAGTTTCTTGCCGCATCTTCTTCTCCAGCCGGAAGAATAAAAGGTGTTTTACAGGAAAGGAAGCTGATGCAAATTGAAACCGGTTTTATCATATCCGGATTTTGCTGAATTGCACTGACTATACATTTTGAATGTCTAGGAAGAAGAGGATAGCCAACCATCAGTTTTCCGGTTTCCGTCAGGTTTCTGTTATTATCTATTGCATTCAGTAGAAGTAGGGTTTTCTCTCCGCTTTCAAGTGATTTATTATCCGGTTTTGTAATGAATTTAAATGATTTGAAATCCCGTATTCCGAGGTCAACCATCCTGAGTACGACTTCCGATAGGTCAGTCCTCAGTATTTCTTCCTGCGTAAACATATCTCTGCTGTTGAATTCTTCTTCAGAATAAAGTCTATAGCATATTCCGTCTGAAGTTCTGCCTGCTCTTCCGGTGCGTTGCATTGCAGATGATTTGCTGACAGGTTTTGTAATAAGACTTGATGTAAAATCATACTGATTGTAGAAGTTGATTTTTGCAAGTCCGCTGTCTATTACCGTTTTTATTCCGTCAATAGTAAGAGATGTTTCGGCAATATTTGTTGCAAGTACAACTTTCATTTTTCCGGATTGCGTTTCATTGAAAACCTGTTCCTGCTCATCTTTATTCATTCTTCCGTAAAGAGGATAGATCTGAAGGTGATTGTAATCACAGTATTCGTAAATGTTTTCAATTGTATTTTTTATATCAAATTCACCGGGAAGAAAAACAAGAGTGTCTTTATTGTCTTTGTAATTTGTTTTTTTGAACTCTTTCAGACTTACATTAAGAATCTCACAGATTGAATGAGCCAAAACATCACTGTCATTTTTAATTTTCAAGGGATAGTACTTGATATCCACATTGAACTGTTTTGCATTTATGCTGATTATAGGTGCATTGTTGAAAAACTTTGAAAAGATTTTGGTATTGATTGTTGCTGATGAAATAATGATTTTAAGCTCGGGTCGTCTTTGAATCAGTTCTTTCAGCAAACCTGAAATGAAATCTATATTGAGACTTCTTTCATGCGCTTCATCTATCATCAATACGCTGTATCTGTTCAAATCAGGATCTGCTTTGATTTCCTGAAGCAACATTCCGTCAGTAAGAATTTTAATTCTTGTTGTTTCATCAGTAGTATCGTAGAACCTCATCTTATATGCACAGAAATTATCCGGAATACCGGTTTTACAAAGCTGTTTTTTTATAAAAGAACATACATTCAGAGTTGCAATTCTTCTCGGTTGGGTAATGCCGATGATTCCGTTTCTGCTGTATCCGGCTTCATGAAGGATAAGTGGAATCTGTGTTGTTTTTCCTGAGCCTGTAGGACTTTCTACTATGATTACCTGATTTGATAAAAGAGCATCTAGAATTACAGTTTTTGATTGATATACCGGAAGTTGTTTATAATCCATTATCCGACAAGTTCCGTCAGTTCTTCAAACGACTTGCATTCAATCATTGTATGTGTTGATATTTCTTTTACTTGAAAAGAGTTATCATTCTGATTGCAAATAACATATCTGATGCCGTTTGCTTCTGCGTAAGCATACTGTTTCCCGGCATTTTTGTCTCCGATATATACCTCTGTCTTGATGTTTTTCTGTCTCAGCTTACAAGCAAGATTTTCTGCCCATTTGCCGTTTTCCGAAGTCTTGAGAATCATAACATCTGCAAAATTATTCTGTTTTATTATAGGGCTGTCTGTTTCTTCCAGAGCTGCAAGGAGTCTGTCCAGTCCTATACATGAACCTACGCCGGGAAGATTTTCTTTTGTATATAATCCGGCAAGATTATTGTACCTTCCGCCTGAACAGATTGAACCTATACGCGGATGTTTTTCCAGTACGGTTTCATAGACAATTCCGGTGTAGTAGTCAAGACCTCTTGTAATGGAAGTATCAAGCACAAATTGTTTTTCTATTCCGCAGCTTTGAATCAATTCATAAAGTTTTGTAAGTCTATCTATTTCCTGTGTGTTTCCGAATTTCTCAGCTAGAATTCTAAGAGTTTCTTCAAAACTGTTTTTCGGTAAGTTGATAAATTCAAGAACCTGTTTGATTTCTTCATCATTCAGAGAAGCGTCTTTCAGACATTCAACAACTCCGTCGCTGCCGATTTTTGAAAGTTTGTCTATTGCTCTGAGAATTTCAGCAGATTTATCTGACAGTCCCAGATTCTCAAGAAATCTGTTCAGAATTCCTCTGTGTGAAATCATTACCTTAAAAGGACCTACATTCATTTCCGACAAACAGGTGTGGATGAGGAGCAGTATTTCGAAATCACTTTCAGCGTTGTCTGCACCGATTATATCAAAATCACATTGCCAGAATTCTCTGTATCTGCCTTTTTGGGGTTTTTCGCCTCTCCAAACCTTGGCTATATGATACCTCTTAAACGGAAAAGACAGCTGATTGTAGTTGGCTGCTACAAATCTTGCTAGAGGAACGGTTAAATCAAAGCGCAATGCAACATCTCTTTCACCGTTATCCTGAAAACGGTACATCTGTTTATCTGTTTCTCCACCGCCTTTTCCCAAAAGTACTTCCGTGTATTCAAGTGCAGGTGTATCAATGGGAACAAATCCGAAAAGTCTGAATATCTGCTGAACTTTTGAGATAAGATTCTGTCTGATTATTTCCTGTTGAGGAAGGCTGTCTCTGAATCCCTTTAATATTTTAGGTTCTATCATAATGTCCTCTTATATTGTAAATTCTTAAAATTTATGCAATAACATTTTATAGTTTATGAAGATCAGATACAAGCAGACGGACTCGGGTCCTATTGAAGTTGCCAGAGTCTATTCTGCAGATGAGCATAAGATAGATTTAAGACACATTGATAAGAATGCAGTCAGAGTTGTTGAGACACTCTCAAATAGCGGTTTTGAAGCCTATATCGTGGGCGGTGCAGTGCGTGATCTTCTGCTTGGATTGTTTCCAAAAGACTTTGATGTTGTCACTTCTGCTTCTCCCCGACAGGTTCATCGGATATTTCACAATTCCAGAATTATCGGACGCAGGTTTAAAATTGTTCATGTTGTTTTCGGTAATAAAATCATTGAAGTATCAACATTCAGAAGTACTAAAGAACATAAAGACAAGTCCGACAATGTTTTCGGTACCATTGAGGAGGATGCAAGCAGAAGAGATTTTTCAATTAACAGTCTTTATTATAATCCTTTTGATGAAACAATAATTGATTTCAACAATGCATTTAAAGATTTTAAACAAAAGAAAATCACTTCTCTGATACCTGTAAGCAGAACTTTTATTGAAGATCCTGTAAGAATGATCAGGGCCATCAAGTTTTCTGTTACTACTTCTTTCAAGTTGAGGTTTTCAATCAGAAGAGCAATAAGAAACTGTTCGTCACAACTCCTGAAAGTAAGTAATTCCAGACTTACCGAGGAATTGAATAAGATTCTGGCCTGCGGATTCAGTTCCGGTATCATCAGGGAACTTAATAAGTACAAGATTCTTGTTTATATTCTTCCCTGTATTTCTGTATATGCAGACGATAAAAGCCTCTATTCCTCATTAGCCGAATTAGATAATAAAGCCGAAACAGCAAAGAATAATAATGTTGAATTATCCAAATCGGATATGTATCTTGCACTTGTTTCTCCCTTTATTCTGATAAATGAGGATACTATGACTCCGTATGAAAGTTATAAGGATATTTTCAGGCAGATTAAAGTTCTTTTAAGTCCGAATACCCCTTCAAATACAGAAGTGGAAGAAGCTGTTTATAAATTTATGAAGAAAAATAAGCTTCGTGTTCCGAAATCATCAACAAAGAAAAACACAGCTGTCAATTCTGCTGCCAAAGATTGATTTTCAGTTCGACATTATCAATCAGCAAGCCTCCGTATTTCTCAAGAGAGTCAGAAATATACTCTTTGAGTTCTGCCTGATTTTCAGATGGTATAGCGGTAGGTGTCCTGAGAATAACCGATAGGTTATAACCTGAGTTATCATTAAAATACTCAACTGATTCCACTTTGAATTTATTTCCGTATTCATAAAGACATTGTGCAATCATTTGGCCTATTGCAGGATTGGAAACCTGAACTTTTGCCTGCTGTTTGGAAAATTCAGGTTTTACAAGTGTGTTTTCACTTTGTTTTTTTCTGAGGAAAAAATTGAAAATCCCTTTTCTGAAAGCAACTTTGATAGAATCATAAACTATTGATGAATAAGATCTTGTAACCTGAATAGGAGGGACAGGTATCACATGTCGGCCTTCAGTATATCTTATTCTCATAGCAGTATCGATTTCGTCCTGTGTTGCTATATCTTCAATGTGGATTATTACGGAAGGTTGTGTAAGCTCGAGCCTTGCGGCTATTTTTGAAACCATTTTTTCGGAAGTCCCCAGTATAAGAATTTTTCTGATTCTCTCTTTTTTCAGAGCTTCCATAACTGAATTATAATGGTCTATATCATTAAACAATGCAGTTTTGAGAGCTGTGAGGAAGTTTTGATCCTGTTTTGCACTTTTTCCTGCAAGAATTCTGTCACCTTTTATCAGAAGTCCGTCATCAATAATCAGATGGATACGGTATTTGGAGGCTACATATTGTGCTCTGAAGCTTTTTCCTGTTCCGCTTCTTCCTATCAATGCATAAGTTTTCATAACACTGAATTCTATCAATAATTATTTATTTAATAGAGGAACTTTCAAAACTCAAATAAGAATGTTCAAAGTTCCACAAAATAACAATTGAATTTCCAGTAAACAAATAGGAAAAAAGTCCAAATTTTGTTAAAATTACTTAACAAACTCAAAAGTTTAACAAAGGAAGGACTTT
>JAZLEZ010000015.1:0-29323 GCA_045615505.1 Sphaerochaetaceae bacterium
AGAAGACATAGGAATCTACGGGGGCTGTTTCAAAGTAACTGAAGGGTTGAAAAAAGCATATCCCAATCAGGTTATAGACACTCCGGTTTCCGAAGAAGGGTTTTCCGGTATGGCTGTTGGCAGTGCAATGATGGGTCTGCGTCCGGTTGTGGAAATCATGTATGCAGACTTTTTCACATTGATTTCAGATGCAGTTGTCAATCATGCTGCAAAAACCCATTTTATGAGCGGAGGGCAGTTCTCTTGCCCCATTACCTTCCGTCTTCCAGAAGGAAGCGGTACAGGTCACGGACCTCAGCACACTCAAAGTCCGGAGGCTATGTTCATAAATGCAACCGGAATAAAAATTGTTGCTCCGAGCAATCCGTCAGATGCTTATCACCTGCTCAGGGCATCAATAAGAGATAACAATCCCGTACTGTTTTTTGAACATAAACTTCTCTATCCCACAGAGGGAGAAATTTCCGACACCGATATTGAAATCGGCAAAGCCAGAATACTTGAAAGAGGCAGTGATGTTACCATCATCTCCTATTCCCATGCAATTCTGACTGCAAAGGGAACATCTGCTCTGTTGAAAAAAAACGGGGTAAGTTCAACTGTTGTAGATCTTTGTACATTAAAGCCTCTTGACAGTGAAACAATATTAACTGAAGTCCGTAAAACGGGAAAGGCAGTCATTATTCAGGATCCTGCCTCATTCGGAGGAGTCTCATCCCATGTCTGTTCGCTCATTGCTACCGATACTCAGACTTTCAGTTCTCTCAAAAAACCGGTGCTTCAAATCGGAGGGCAGAACTCACCTGTTCCATTTACTGAAAAACTTGAAAAAAATGTAATTCCCCACGCCGGAATATGCGCCGGAATGATTTTGGATTATCTGATTGCTCAGAAAAACTGACATCGTTCTTAAAGAAGATTGAATATGGAAAAACTTTACTACACAGACACCTATCTGAAAGAAACTCAATGCACTGTCAAATCTGTAATAAAGACAGGCAATGCATTGGAAGTAATTACGGACAAAACCGTATTTTATCCCGAATGCGGCGGACAGCCGGGTGATATCGGGAAACTCGGAGAGTATGACATTCTTGATACCAGAAAGGCTGAAAACGGAGACTCCGTTCTCATTCTGAATTCTTCCTGCAAAATTGACGAGGGAGATTCTTTCATCCAGAAGCTGAACTGGGAACACAGATATAAGTATATGATTATGCATACGGCTCAGCACTTGATTGCAGGTTTGCTTTATTCAATGTTTGATATAGGGACCGTGGCAGTTCATTTAGGAGAAGACTATTTTACAGTAGAAGTATCCTCACCTTCAGTTTCCGATAAATCCCTGAAGGCTCTGATTACACAGGCCAATAAGGAAATTGCTCAAGGACACAGAATTATTTACCATGAGTTATGTCATGAAGATGCTCTGGCTCTGGGTCTCAGACGGTCTGTCAAGGTTGAAGGAGATGTCAGAATCGTTGAAATCGAGGGTGTTGACAAAATAGCATGCGGCGGAGTACATGTTGCTTTTACATCGGAACTCAACCTGATTACCTACACGCACTGCGAACAAATCCGCGGAAATTCACGACTGTACTTCAAGACAGGTGAAGAAGCTTTGAATTCTGTTTTCAGGAATCAGGAAACAGTATGTTCAATAAGAGAGTCCTTCTCCTGCAATGAGGAAGAAATAATTCCTAAAATCGAAACACTTAAAACACAGTTATCCGACTTGAAGAAACAGCTTGCAGCCCTTTCCGAAAAAGAGGCCGTATCTGAAATCAGAACTAATTTGAACAACGGTATTGCTGTTTTCAAATCAAGTCTGGACCTGAGCGCTTTTGCTTCAGCTATCAGCATTTTTGAGGATTTGGGGTTGTGCGTTTTCAACGGAAAGCACTGGCTTATAGGCCTTAAAGGAAGATTTGAATCCGTAAATTTCAATGAAATCAGAAATAGTCTTTTTCCTCTTATAGAAGCCAAGGGTGGAGGAAAATATCCTCTGTTTCAGGGTATCTGCAACGGAAACGACAACTCTGTTGCCTCATTTACGGATGCATTGTTGAATATACTTGCACAAGTGTAATATTTCTGTTATTTTTTACAAAGCAAATCGGTGCTGTACCCAAGCGGCCTAAGGGGGCGGTCTGCAAAACCGTTGTTCATCGGTTCGAATCCGATCGGCACCTTTTTCCTGATAATTTAAGGAAGAAAAACCCCGCCATTGCCATGACTCCGTTATTAAACTCACCGCTTCCCATTTTTTCAAAGAATACACTTACCGGGACACAAACGGTTTCTATCTGTTCATTCGGGTCAAAATGCCTGCAACCTGAATACTCAAGTTCCTCGGCCATATAGAAATAACCGGTACTGTTGATAAAGGCCGAATTAGGATTCAAAGAGCCCAGAAACGAAAGTTTGCCGGCCTTTATGCCGGTTTCCTCCTCCAGCTCCCTTAAAGCAGATTTCATCGGTTCTTCACCTCTTTCTACAATACCGCCCGGAAATTCTACGGTAACGGTACCGCTGCCGTGCCTGAACTGACGCTCCATAACAAAGTAATCAATACCGTCACTTCCTTTGAAATAAGGAATCACACTCACCCAATCAGGCGATTGAAGGCGGACAAAATCATCTGTTCTGCCGTCATTGCTGGTTCTTGTAACGGATTCAAGATTGAAAATGGGGGTCTTGCAAAGCAAGGATGAACCGTCATCAGCCCAAGACAAAGTCTGAGCGGGAACAGCTTGCTTCAACGAGGGGAATAGAGACTCATCAACTTTTTTCATTTTTTTCGTGAAGGACAATCCTGAGTACAGGTTGCACAAGATGAAGGACTGCAATCAGGCCCCTGCGGAACATATCCTATGTCGGCAGAACATGAAGGTTTTGTACTTGAATGAACAATCGAAGCAATCTCTGAAAACACCTCGGCAGATTTGCTTTTACCCTTTTCTATCCAGTTCACACCATTATCTTCATCCTGCTGAAGCCCGATTTCCATAGGAACCGAACCCAGAAGAGGAACATCCATATCCATGCACAGCTTTTTTCCGCCGTCCTTTCCGAAAATCGGAATTTCCTTGCCGCAATCCGGACAAATCAGGGCACTCATATTCTCCACAAGGCCTATGATTCTCAAATCGAGCTGACGGGCAAACGAAACTGACCGTCTGGCATCGAGAACTGCAACTTCCTGAGGAGTTGTAACAAGGATACAGCCTGTAATTGCAGGAATACTCTGACAGACAGTAAGTTGCTCATCCCCTGTTCCCGGAGGTGAATCTATAAGCAGATAATCCAAAGAGCCCCATCTGACATCGGAAAGGAACTGCTTGATGACACTCATTTTCATAGGTCCGCGGAATACAACAGCCTGATCCGGATCATTTAATGCAAAAGAAAGGCTTACAACCTTGATTCCGTTAGGTGTCTCAACAGGCATGATTTCATTGCCGTCTTCACTCTGCATAAGGATGTTTTCTTCACAACCGAGCATTTTTGCAACATTCGGACCGTGTAAATCAGTATCAAGGATACCTACGGAGTGGCCCTGTGCAATAAGTGCATTTGCAAGATTTACTGTTACAGTAGTCTTTCCTACACCGCCTTTTCCGCTCATTACAATAATCTTTCGACCGATTTGGTCCATTTTTTCACAGATCTTCTGTTCCTGACTCTTTTCTTCGGGCATTATTCACCTCACAGAAGATAAAGATAACCTTTTAAGATTTGTTTCGCAAGGTTGATTATCTGCCGATAATACATATAATAATAAATAGTAAGTTCAAGACGGAATTTTCGTCTGTTTACAAAAATACTATTAGGGAGTGTGTATATGATTTTTTCATTAGCGCAACTACCTGTCGAAGAACTTAGAATTCAACTCGGTAACGGTGTTACCCTGATGATTCTGGGTATGGCAATTGTATTTGTGTTCCTTTCAATTCTTGTTTTCACAACAAAAGGTGTATCAAAAATTGTTAAAGGTATCGAAGCAAAGGCACCTAAAGCAACTCCTGTTGCACCAAGTGCCGTTTCTTCAGCACCTGCTTCAGATGCTGAGGTCGCAGCAGCCATTGTCGCAGCGGTAGTTAAATCAAGGAATTGACGGGGGTCGGATTTTAATGACAAAGAAAATTGATTTCATGTGTACTGCATTCAGAGACGGATTCCAGTCCGTTTACGGTGCAAGAGTTTTTACAAAGGATTTCATGCCTGCAGTTGAAGCTGCACGCAAGGCAGGAATCACTCATTTCGAGGCAGGTGGCGGAGCAAGATTCCAGAGCCTTTATTTCTACAGCAACGAAGATGCATTCGATATGATGGATGAATTCAGAAGAGTTGCCGGACCTGAAGCAGATCTTCAGACTCTCTCAAGAGGCGTCAATGTAGTAGGTCTTGATTCACAGCCCAGAGACATCATCAAGCTTCATGCGGATATGTTCAAGAAGCACGGTATGTCAACCATCAGAAACTTCGACGCTCTCAACGATGTCAACAACCTTATCGACAGCGGAAAGGCAATTCATGATGCCGGTCTCAAACACGAAGTTACAGTCACTATGATGAGTCTTCCTCCTAAAACAACAGGTGCTCATGATCCTGATTTCTACGAAAGAGTACTCCGCGAAATTCTTGATGCAGGTATTCCTTTCGACAGCCTTTGTTTCAAGGATGCTTCAGGTACATCAACTCCTGCAGTAGTTTATGAAACAGTCAAAAGAGCCCGCAAACTTCTCGGCGACAAGATGAAAATTGTCATGCACAGCCACGAAACAGCAGGTTGTTGTATTCAGCAGTATATAAGTGCTCTTGAAGCAGGAGCCAGTAGCCTTGACCTTTCAATGCAGCCGGTATCAGGCGGAACATGTCAGCCGGATATCATTACAATGTGGCACGCACTTCGCGGCACAGAATATGACCTCGGAATCGACATCCACGCAATCCAGAAGGCAGAAGATGTATTCCAGGAATGTATGAAAGATTACTTCATGCCACCTGAGGCACAGAAAGTCAATCCTAATATTCCTTTCTTCCCTCTTCCGGGCGGAGCTCTCACTGCCAATACACAGATGCTCAGAGATAACGGACTTATGGATAAGTATCCTCAGATTGTAGAAGCTATGGGCGAGACTGTTGCAAAGGGCGGTTTCGGAACATCCGTTACACCTGTATCACAGTTCTATTTCCAGCAGGCTTTCAACAATGTTATGTTCGGACCGTGGAAGAAGATTGCAGAAGGTTACGGCAAAATGGTTCTCGGTTACTTCGGAAAGACTCCTGTAGAACCGGATCCTGAAGTAGTAAAAGCTGCAGCAGAACAGCTCGGCATGGAACCTACAACAAAGAAAGTTGTAGATATCAACGATGCTGACTCTAAAAAAGGCCGCAAGGCAGCTGAAGCAATGCTCACTGAAGCAGGTCTTCCTATCACAGATGAAAATGTATTCATTGCAGCATCCTGTAAGGAAAAAGGTATTCTCTACCTCACAGGTAAGGCAAAAGTCAACGGAGTCAGAAAAGCAACTCCTGAAGAAGTCGCAGCTAAGGCAAGCGGTGAATATACAGTTAAGGTCAACGGTAATGCTTACGGCGTAAAGGTCTGTAAGGACACTGTTACGGTTAACGGAACAAGTTATCCTCTTTCTGTTGCTTACGGTATTGACGAAGCAGCAGTTGCAGCAACAAAAGCAGCCCCTGCAGCAACAGGTACAGCAGCTCCGGCCGCAGCACCTGCAGGCGGACAGACTGTTTCTGCCCCGATGCCCGGTCTTATCCTCCGCATTGATGTTAAGCAGGGTCAGACAGTTAAGAAAGATCAGCTTATCATGGTTATGGAAGCAATGAAGATGGAAAACGAAATCTTCGCTCCTTGCGACGGTACAATCACAAGTATAGCAGTAACTCAGGGTCAGCAGCTTGTTGCCGGTGACACACTCTGCACAATTGCATAAGGAGTATGTGAATGTTCGGTAAATCATTACTTAATCTGTGGGAATCCACCGGTCTTTACGGTTTCTTCAATCTCAATCCGGATGCCGGATTCGGTGTTGGAAATGCTGTAATGATTCTTGTAGGTTTCCTGCTTTTCTATTTGGCTATCAAAAAGGACTTTGAGCCGTTATTACTCATCCCTATCGGAATGGGTTGTGTACTCTCAAATATTCCGTATGCTTACATTGCAAGCGTTGACCCTTCTCTTGAAGCCGGTGCTCAGGGAGCAATCGGATTTATCAAGATTCTGTTTGACGCAGGTATCCAGAGCGGTCTCTTCCCTGTACTGATTTTCATGGGTGTAGGTGCAATGACAGACTTCGGTCCTCTTATTGCAAATCCTAAGACATTGCTTTTAGGTGCCGCTGCCCAGTTCGGTATTTTTGCAGCACTTATCGGAGCTCTAGCACTGAGTTTTATTCCGGGAATCAACTTTGACCTCCATGCAGCCGCCTCAATAGGTATTATCGGTGGAGCCGACGGTCCTACGGCAATCTATGTAACAACAAGACTTGCTTCAGAGCTTCTCGGTCCTATCGCTGTTGCCGCTTACTCCTACATGGCTCTTGTTCCTGTTATTCAGCCGCCTATCATGAAAGCTCTTACAACGGAAGCAGAGAGAAAGATCAAAATGCAGCAGCTCAGACCTGTATCAAAAACAGAGAAGATTATCTTCCCTATCAGCGTACTTACAGTCTGTGCAATCCTTCTTCCCAGTGCAACACCTCTCATCGGTTCGCTTATGTTCGGAAACCTTCTTACAGAAAGCGGTTGCACCAAGAGACTTTCAGACACTGCTCAGAATGCTCTTATGAACACAGTTACAATCTGTCTCGGACTTTCAGTCGGTTCAAAGATGGAAGCATCTCACTTCCTTACACTCAATACACTTGGTATTCTTCTCCTCGGCGCAGTTGCTTTCAGCCTTGGTACGGCAATGGGTGTTTTGATTGCAAAACTTATGAACAAACTCGATCCGAAGCATCCTGTAAACCCTCTTATCGGTTCTGCAGGTGTATCTGCTGTTCCTATGGCAGCCCGTGTATCATCTAAGGTCGGGCAGGAAGCTGATCCTCAGAACTTCCTTCTCATGCACGCCATGGGACCGAATGTATCAGGTGTTATCGGATCTGCTGTCGCTGCAGGTGTACTTATGGCATCAGTTCCTGTCATGGAACCTATCCGTAATGCACTTGTCATGGGACTGTAACATCAACTGACAGCCCATTCAAATGGGCCAATACAAAAGACCACGCAAGGTAAAACTACCAAGCGTGGTTTTTTTGTCATATTGTGCATCAGGCGAGCAAGGAAGAATGTTTTGTTTGTTGCCTTCAAATACCCACCAAATCAGCATTGATTTAGTAATCGGTCTTCCGTTGGTGAATTGGTAATTTTCTAGAGCAACTTTATATTGCCTTTTTCATATGCATCAGGATGTTTAAAAACAACTTCTTTTCCTTTTGCTGTTTTTAAATAAATCTTTTCAGGTTTAATCTGTACCACAGTACAAGTACCATATAAATCCACATAAACCTTGTCCCCAACTTTCAAATCCCTTTTAACACTGGTTTTGTCATATCCGGCATTTGGAGCAATAGTTACATGCATTTCTGAACTTTTCTTAATCAATACAGCTTTTGGCTTTTCAGCTGCAGCCTGAACGGGTTGTGGTTTCTGCTCGTAGCGTACCGTAGTATGCTTATTCAGATTCGGAGTCTTGATTGGCTTTTCAAGACGCTTATTCATTTTTGTCTGAACTTCCGGCTTGTATGAAATCTCTGTTTTCATAAGAACAGGTTCTTCATCTGCCTGTTTCTTGTACAAAGCATTGTAGTCATCAACAGAAAGAACGGTTGACCATCCACCAACAGGCTCACCTTCATGTTTGTTGATTCCTGTGTAGTCCAGGCTGGCTTCTTCGTATCTTCTGAACTTGAATATTGCATCATTCCAGACATCCTCATTGAACAAACCAAGAGAACACAACAGCTCAAAATCCTTTACATAAAGACCAGTAACCTTTTTAAAGAGCCCCGGTTCAAGCTTTGTAATAACATCCTGTAGGCATACTTCCCTGAAATCTGTGAGATACATGAAGATAGGAATACGAGTTGCAAATTTTATGAGCTTTTCCTGAATCTCCTTTCGTTTGCTCTTATACTCCTTTTCCTCTTCGTCAATCTCTTTCTTTTTCTTCTTATCCTTATCCTGCCCTTCTTTCTTTGCTTTTTTGACGGCTTCGAATTTGTTGATGATTGTTTCAATATCAGAATTCAGGTTTCTGAATCCTTCAATAGACATAAGAGCTGCCATTGCATCCGGATTATTGAGAAGCCTTGCAAGTACATCGTTTGTTACATTAACAAGAAGTGCAGACTCCCAACGTCTTGCAAGAAGTGTCGCAGATGTTCCAGACATAGCAATATCAAGTATTTCACCTGCATCTATTTCACGGAGCATGTTGCCTTCGTAAGCAAGAACAGGCAGGAACTTAATAAACTCTCCAACCTTTGTTTCTGGGTTACGTTCTTTTGTACTAAGTCTGCAGCTGTATTCAGACAGCTGTTTCAAGGTTCTGTTTGGAGCAAAGTCAAATACATAGCACTCTTTCTTGATTATTTCACTACCAGCTGTCCAAGGTGATTGAACTCTGAATGCAGCCTGGAAGTATGACTCTGGCTGTTTTAGATTTCTGAGCATAAATATACCAGCCCATGGTTTGACGGTGACTCCAGTTGTAAGCTTTCCACAAGACAAGGTTATGGTCTGTGTTGCCAAAGGATCATCCATTGCCTTTTCTACAGGGATAAGTGCATCTGCTCCTTGTCCAGCTTCATTACCGGCACAAACAATCACTCTATATGCGTGATAGAAACTGTTCTGTTTCTGTTTAAGAAGGTTCCTCATTGCATAGCATGACGACACATTTGGCAAGTACCACAAAGTATGAGACAGAACCTGCCTAAGTCTAATATCAGAGAACGGGAACGGAGACTTTGAGCCTGTTTTCAAATCTTCAACAGAACTTTCAATGTACTGGCCCCTGATAAGATCAAGCCACTTCTGAACGTATGTTTCATACACAAAACGTGCATTATTCTTCTCACCTTCGGTTGAGAAGAATACATTCAGATCAAATTCATTAAATTCTCCCTGCATTGCAATCTTGCGGATGCTTTCAGGCATCTTGTAAGTGAGCATGACCATTCTTGGAAGTGAAGCATAAGGGTTCTTTCCTTTTGATTCATCCCATGATTCCTTTGCTTTCTGCTCATCAGAGTATGTCCATGAGAAAATCTGTTCTTCTATAAATTCTCCGGAATTGATTGCTCTGAACGGAGTCCCTGACAGATATAAATAATGGTTTGTGGTTATAGGCAGGAATGATTCATCATATACACTGTCTGGATCATATGAAGAGTTATCCTTGTCTGCTTCAGATTCTTCATCCTCTTTTTCAAACAGGTCTTTTGCCTTTTCTCTCCATGCTCCATAGTGGTATTCGTCAAAAACAACCATATCCCAGTGCGTTGCATGAATCCATTCATTGTGAGCTTTGATTGTATTTGTGTTTTTATCCAATCCGAGCAAATCTTGAAATGAACCGAAACAGACGATAGGCTTGTTCTTGTCTGCTTTTGCATACTGAGCATCAACATCTTCTGCAAATAAATCCGTCTGTGTCGGACGAGAAATGAACTGCCAACCAGCAAAGTCTACATGGGTTTCAAGGTCTTCTTTCCATGCACTCTTGACTGCAGGTTTGAATGTGAGAACAAGAATCTTCTTCATTCCCATTTCTTTTGCAAGTTCATATGTTGCAAATGTTTTCCCAAAGCGCATCTTTGCATTCCACAGGAACTTAGGAACTCTACCGCTTCCATCTTTTGAGGCAGATTCAAAATAAGCCTTTGTCTGGTTTATTGCTCTATCCTGTTCCGGACGTGGTCTGAAGTTATTTACTCTTTCAAATGAAGAGGTACGGTTCAGAACAGATTTATAAGCTCTCTGTAGTTGGTCAAGAGTACACCTGTACCATTCGCCACCTTGGCAAACACAGTGCATTGCTTTCAATGCTCTATGAACATCATGGTCTGTAAAAACAGAACCGTCATTTCTCATTGCTGGTTCTGTAAAAGTGATTGTGTACGGTTTACCGGAACCCGGCTGAATTACACCGAACTGCTCTTTTACACGTTCCTCAACATCTTCACGAGTTGTATACCCTACTTTTAGGAGACCTTGATACTGAGGAGTTGTATAAGCATAGATATGGGGAGAGATAGACTGGTCACGCCCCGGAAATAAATCTTTAGGCATCTTTGTCTCCGTCTTTACCATGCTGAAGCATGAATATTGTTTTCTGTGCTTCTATTTCTTTGCGCAATTCTTCTTCGGATGGCAGAAACAGTTTGTATTTTGATGCAAACAACTGTTCATTACCCTTAAGAACTGAATAACGTGCAATATCTTCATCGGTCTCAGAACACAGGACAATTCCAAGAGTAGGATTGTCTTCCTTGCTTTTCTTAAGTTCATCATACATGCGAATGTACATATCCATCTGTCCTACGTCTTGATGTGTAATTTTCTTTGTCTTCAAGTCTATAAGCACAAAGCACTTAAGAATATAGTTATAAAAAACAAGGTCTATGTAATAGTCTTCCTTTTCCGTGTGAATATGCTGTTGTCTTGCTACAAAAGCATATCCTTTACCAAGTTCCATCAAAAACTTCTGAAGATTGGAGATAATACTTGATTCAAGTTCTGATTCGTTAAATGACGGATCCTCTGATAATCCTAAGAACTCAACAACCATAGGGTTTTTAATGAACTCAAGTTTGTCATTCTGATAATCCTTTGTTAATGCGTGCATTTCATCTATGACAGGCTGTTTTACCTGAGACTTGATTATGCGGTAATAATACTGAGAATCAATGTTGCGTTGCAGAGTTCTCACAGACCATGTTTCGTTATAGCATTCTTTTTCATACCACTGTCTTGCGACAGTGTCTTTCACTTGCAACAACACCCGATAATGAGTCCATGAAAGGATGTTTGAAGATTTTCCACGCAGTGAGTGGAAAATGTCAGGGAAATTATTGTAAAAGTCATAACAATAGTAAAGATTTGTCTTAGTGAATCCTTTTCCATAGATTAAGGTGAGTTCTTTTGAAAGTTTTTTGATAACCTCAACTCCATATTCGGCTCTGTTGTCTTCACCGATTATTTCTTCAGAGATGCGTTTTCCTAAAAGCCAGTTTCGTTGAATCAGAGCAACATTTACAGCAGAATAAGCCGCCTTTTGAGAAGATTCAATAATGTTGCAGGCATCATTGACGATATTTGCAGATATTTTGTAATCAACTGTAGTCAAATCTTTAGGCATTAGTCTTCTCCAAGCGAATCTGAAGAGTGAATTTGTTCAATAAAATCAATCTCTTCTTTTGTAAAACAATATTTCTTATACAAATCCTCATCAGTCCATTTACGAGAAAAATCTTGTAATGGAATCATACTATATGCATCCTGCATCGTATTCTGCGTTATTTTTAAACAAGCAACGAGGATATGAAAGAACTTTGTACCTATGTAATCAACTACATTATTTGCTTCCTCGATAGTTGCAAAAGGTCCGACAGCTAGATATGTCTCTGTACAACATGAATTCTTCTCTGGGATAAAAGGTTTTAAGTAATCAGAACAAAAATCTCCGTTTCCCCATGCTTTTGGAATAAAAACTTTAATCTTTGTAGTTAAATCGAGATTCCTTCTTATTTGTGATTTATTTACATATCCTATACCATTTTTACGCCATTGATTGTAATAAAAAGCGATGTTATTGGTCGTGTCCTTTTTAAGGGAGAAAGAAGGTTTTACTCTATACATTGTTCCTTCTTGCCTAACATCAAATCCAAAAGGATCATTAGCACTAATTAATGTGTCAAATTTTCGTTCATTAAATGCGTTAACTTTTCTAATAATTGGAATCATTTCGTTATATCTGATAAAGGTATTCATTCCTGGTTCAAGAAGTGGTCTTTTCTGCCTTGTAACAATTGTATTTCCTGAATGAGTACATATATTGCATGTCCCCGAATAAGTCCTATTCCATAGGAAATAACAAACACCACCTTTTATTTCTACTCCTGGAAAACAATCTGATGCATTTGGATAATCATGAAGTTCCTGAATACATTTGTCGTGCAGCATTTTTTCTCTAAAATCCTTCAATTCCGGTCGTCCACCAGAGAACCACCTAGAAGGAATAATCATTGTCATATATCTAGGCTTTAGCTTAAGAGCTTGCTGAACAAAAAACTGATAAATAGGTTTTGCACTAGAACCCATACCACCACCATCGTTTAACTGATAAGGTGGATTACTAATAATTAAATCAAATTTCATTTTGTATATATCCTTAGCATGTATAAATTCATAAGCATGAGTTTCAAGTTCCGAACCACGATCAAACTGTTCTCTTGAAGCACCACAATAAATGCACTTTGCATCTTTTCCTTTTGAATCCCAAGTGTGCTCTGTTCTTTGAAATCTGATGTTTCCATCCTTATTTTCAAAAGGTGTTACTGAATAAACAGAATCAGCAGCTTTTGTACAATAGACACTTCTTCTGGACATTAATGCAGTAAGTTCTGTTATTGCAATTGCATATAGCTGTTCATGAAAGATGTGATCTATTCTTTCCTGCAGATTTGGAATCTTCTTTTCAAGACCTTTCAGAAGACGTTTTGCAATCTCTCTTAAGAACACACCTGTTTTACAGGCAGGGTCAAGAAACTTTGCATTGGGGTCTTCAAAGAGTTCCTGCGGAAGCATATCCAACATTGCATTGGCAATCTCCGGCGGGGTAAAAACCTCATCGTTGGATAAGTTTGCAAGACAGGAAAGAACATCTGGATTGTAGTTTACATATTCTGACATTGTACCCTCCAGTATTCTATTGGTTTAAATTCGGCAATTGGCTGTGGAATGTAGGCTTTAATCTCGTCATCCCAATCTCCTGAAGAAAGAAATAGATCTCCCTGATCTCCGTTATCCTGCATTTCAAGCATGTGAGACAGTTCAAAATCTCTTCTTTTCAGCATTACACCGGCAACAAGAGACCATTCAGAAAAGATAATCGGCTGACCATTATTTTGAAGAAGTGTTAAGGCATCTCCACAAAGTATATTTCTTGTAATTATGTACATTGCAGCTTTTCTACAATCATCCGTACATTCATTTTTGTTATTATCAGAGTACGCTTTATTCCAGATGTCATAGAGGCGGTTTCTGCAATCCTGTGCGTTATCTTCCATAATATCTACCCCGTAAAGACTGGAAACAGCAACAATGGAATACTTCTCAAAATCGCTTTTGTTTTTACTGTAACGCAGTTTAACGGTATTGAGTTTTCTGTTGAGAATTTCTGCAAGAAAGTTTCCGTCACCGCAAGCTGGTTCAAGGACTCTGCCGTCTATTCTCTCCGTTTCATCTTTTGCAAGGTCACACATAGCTTTGACTTCACGCTCATTTGTGAAAACCTCACCGTGTTCTGCAACTCTTTCTTTTGACTTTATCTGTTCTTTCATATCTTTATATTATCTCACAAAATATGTGGTCTATCAGCACATATTTCAGTTGTCAGAATTTTTAAGCGCAGTATAGGGAGAAGAGATTTATTATTTTCTGATTTCATCCAGAGATTTGCGTCTTGCCTGTTCAAATACACCTGAATATCTTAGTTTGGGACCTTCGAGAATACCTTCCCAAGTTCCAATCATTGCCATCTGAACAATAAGCTGTTTTTCAAGAACATTTGTAGGAGGCTGATTTGCCTTCTTTGCAAGACTGTCACGGGCAACAAAGAAATTTCTTATGTATATTTTCTCCTCACGCGTAAGTGTCTTATAGTTGCAGATTTTCTCCCACCCCGGTTTATCTCTGTGCTTTTGCTCCGCGCAGTGACGCATAGTAACTGCAATTTTCTTCTGCTGCTGCATCGGAAGTACTCTCATTTCATCTTCAAGAGACAGTTTAAGAGCAAACAGGTATTTAACATCATCCAAAGCATAATGAATCTGCTCTTCGGAAAGAGGTCGTTTCATCCAGTTGGCACGCTGATACTTTTTCTTTAATGCAGGATTTCCCGTTTGAATATGAAGATTACGCTCAATTAGACCGGTAAGATTGCCCATAAAACCCATTGATTGTGCAATTACCCTCAAATCAAAAATATTTCTAAGTTGAATTTTCAGAGATTTCCGAACTATCGAGGAATCACTTGAACAGTCAAACATAATCTTTTCTATAGGACTTTCAAGCATAAACCTGAGAGCATCTATTCCGTCAGGATAGTTCTGAATCTTCCAGGCATCTATGATGAAAAAATTTTCACCGTCGAACAACTGAATCAGGCAAAGATGCTCACCGTAAATATGAAGATTGGACTCTTCTTCAAAGTCCATCGCAATACTCCTTATGCCCTTTTTTGCAAAATCAGCTACAAGAGCTATGAGGTCTTTAGATGTCTCTATTGTAGAGTAGGAAATCATAGCTTAATCAGGATATCCTTGTTGAAAACCATTTGGCGATACTCTACTCCGGCCTGATCCATCATTCTTTTGGAAGCACGCACTCCGTCAGTATCCGCATATTTGTCTTCTTTATATATAACAGTTTTAATTCCGCTCTGAATGATAGCTTTGGCACATTCGTTACAAGGAAAAAGTGCAACATACAAAGTACAACCCTTGAGATTCCTTGTACTGTTGAGAATTGCATTGAGCTCAGCATGACAGACATAAGGATACTTTGTGTTATAAGAAGAACCTTCTCTGTCCCAAGGAAGGTCATCATCACTGCAACCGATAGGAAAACCATTGTATCCGGTACCGACAATTTTTCTGTCAGGAGTAACAATACAGGCACCCACCTGAGTATTCGGGTCTTTGCTTCTCATTGAAGAAAGAACTGCAACAGACATAAAATATTCATCCCAAGAAATGTAATCTTCTCTTTTTCCCATTTCATACTCCTTTTGAAGAGATACTTTCAAAATTATAAAAAACGGGAACCTGAAAAACAAGTTCCCGTTCTTCTGATGATAAATCGAATCAGGAATGCATTATTTTGCAGCCTTAAGATTCTTCTCCATTGTATCGAGGAATTCTGCAAGTTCCTTAGGAAGGTGTGAACCGAACTGAGGATAGTAGTTGTTGCGGATATCGTCAACTTCCTTGAGCCATCCGTCAACATCAACTCTGAGCAGCTCTTCCATATCTTCTTTGGAAACAGATTCCGGACGATCGATTGCATCAACAGTAGGCATAATTCCAATAGGAGTATCAACTGTCTTTGCTGTACCGTCGCAGCACTCGAAAATCCATTTGAGAACACGGCTGTTATCACCGTAACCAGGCCATAACCACTTACCTTCTGCTGTTTTTCTGAACCAGTTGACATAGAAAATCTTAGGAAGAAGGCTCTGATCCTTTGCAGCTTTACCAACATCAAGCCAATGCTGGAAGTAGTCGCCTGCATTGTAACCGATGAAAGGCTTCATAGCCATAGGGTCGCGTCTGATTCCAGAAGCAACATCAAGAGTAGCTGCTGTAACTTCCGAACCTACAATTGAACCGAGGAATGTACCGTGAGCCCAGTTTCTTGCCATATGAACAAGAGGAATTGTTGAAGGGCGTCTGCCGCCGAAAAGAATAGCCGAAACAGGAACTCCGCTTGGATCTTCCCATTCCTTTGCAAGAGTAGGACACTGACTTGCAGGAGCTGTAAATCTGGAATTCTTATGTGCAGCAGGTTCCTGTTCCTTGTTTGATTTGTCCTGAACCCATTCATTTCCACGCCAGTCAATCAACTTGCCCGGAGCATCGTATCCGATTCCTTCCCACCAGATATCCTTGTCTTCAGTAAGACCCACATTTGTAAAGATTGTATTCTTGGAAGCTGCTGCCAGTGCATTGTAGTTACTCTGTGCACTTGTGCCCGGTGCAACACCGAAGAATCCGGCTTCAACTGCCATAGCATAAAGCCTTCCGTCCTTACCGTATCTTAGCCATGCAATATCATCTGAAAGTGTTTCAACTTTCCAGTTAGGAATTGTAGGAATAAGCATAGCAAGGTTTGTCTTTCCGCAAGCACTTGGGAATGCAGCTGTGATATAACGGACCTTTCCTTCAGGATTTGTCAGCTTGAGAATAAGCATATGCTCAGCAAGCCAACCCTCATCACGGGCAAGAACTGTTGCTATTCTGAGAGCAAGACACTTCTTTCCGAGAAGAGCATTTCCGCCGTATCCTGAACCGAATGACCAGATTTCTCTTGTCTCAGGGAAATGGGCGATATACTTATGGTCCATATCTGCACAAGGCCAATAACCGTTATCACTTTCACCCTTTGCAAGCGGCTTACCTACTGAGTGGTAACAAGGAACATAGTATCCGTCTGTTCCGAGCTGGTCCAAAACCTTCGTACCCACCCTTGTCATGATAATCATATTACATACAACATATTCGCTGTCTGTGATTTCTACACCGATTTTTGAGAATTCCGAACCAACAGGACCCATTGAGAAAGGAATAACATACATTGTTCTTCCCTTCATTGAACCTCTGTAAAGTTCTGTCATTGTCTTTTTGAGCTCAACAGGATCAATCCAGTTATTTGTAGGACCTGCATCTTCCTCTTTAACAGAGGCAATGTAAGTTCTCTTTTCCACACGCGCAACATCCGAAGGATCCGATCTGAACAAAACACTGCCCGGCTTCTTCTCAGGATTGAGACGAATTGCAAGACCGCTCTGTACCATCTTTTCAATCAGAGTATCATACTCATCTTTTGAGCCGTCACAAACGTGGACACTGTCCGGTGTTGTTAATTCAACAAAGTCATTAATCCACTTTTTAAGACCGGCATGTTTGATTTCATTGACTGTCATACCATATCTCCTTAGGGCTTGAGCCCAAATTTTTCTATATACACGATAATACTATATTGCGCAATTATCAAGCAAGGCAATAAAATCTACCTATGCGGAAAATACCGGAACTTGCGCTTCCCGCGGGGTCATTACAATGTGCTCTCTATGCTTTCAAGGGCGGAGCCGATGCTGTTTATCTCGGAATGAAAAAATTCTCGGCAAGAAAAGCAGCTGTCAATTTTACCTTTGAAGAACTGCGCAAACTTAAAACATTCTGCATCCGAAACTGCAAGAAGTTTTATGTAACGGTAAACACACTTCTGACTGATGAGGACATCCCTTTGCTTTTGGAGCAACTCAAAGAACTTGACTACATCAAGCCGGACGGAATCATAGTACAGGATTTGGGAGTTGCCGCAATAATCAGAAACAATTTTCCCCATTTGGAATTGCACGCTTCAACCCAGCTTGCCGTCCATAATACAGAGGGTGTAAAAGTCCTGAAAGACTTAGGATTTTCACGCGTAGTTCTGTCAAGAGAATTGAGCTTTGATGAAATCATGAAAATCCGGGAATCCTGTCCCGATATTGAAATCAAAGTATTCATTCACGGAGCCTTATGTTACGGATTCTCCGGAATCTGCATGGCAAGTGAAAGAATAACCGGAAGAAGCGCAAACTGCGGAGCCTGTGCCCAAATCTGTAGAACTTGGTTCACAAATGACAGTACCGGTGAAGACTCATACTGTTTCTCAATGAAAGACCTGTGCTTGGGAGAACTTGTAAACAGATATGCAGAAATAGGAATAGACAGCCTCAAAATCGAAGGTCGAATGAAAAGTCCGGAATATGTCTTCCATACTGCCAGATACTACAGACGGATACTTGACGGCAGCGGAACAAATTCCGAACAGGAAGATTCAATGAAAGCCGCCTTTTCCCGCTTAAGCACAATCGGATTTTTCAATCAGAGATTCTCCGGCAGTATGAATGCGGAAAAAATGATCTGCGATAAATGGCCGGGTCATATCGGGTTTAAAGTAGGCACAATCAGAAAAGTCTCAAAAGGAAAAGCACTTATTCATTTTGAAAAACCTGTGTCTCTCAGAGATGGAATATTGGTGCTCTACAAAGGAAAAAGCGCAGGATTTGCCCTATCTGAAATACAGGGTAAAAAATCATTTGTCAATTCAGGTGAAATTCAGACGGTAAATTTTCCTTCAGAAGAATTCACAGCACTTCCGGAAACGGGAACCCCTGTTTACTGTACTTCACGCCACAACCAGACACTGAGTCTAATCGCTGAAAACATATCTCTTTTCAAGGCTCCGGTTGATATAGAAATCCGACTGGAAAACAATAAGATTTCAGTCAATGATTTGTGTTTTCCGGTTAAGCTGCAGATGGCAAAATCACAGATTGACTGCACAAAGAATTTTGCGGATGTATTTTCAGCATCGGATAAAAGCTTTTTCACTTTGGGAAAACTGACAATATCAAACAAAAGCCCCTTCGAAAATCCCTTTATTCCCCTTTCTGTGATAAAGGACATCAGAAGAAAATTTTATGCAGAACTGGATGCGGATTTCATCTGTAAGAAAATAGATGTCAAAGACTTCGGATGCAGCATTATTCGAACACAAAAAGACAACAGTTTCTTTGAATTGAATCCTCTGAATTTCACGGACACTGAACCTGTCATCCCGGAAGGATTTGACAAGATTGTTCTTAATAATATTTCTCAGGTTTTCTATGCACGAAGGCACCCCGAAAATGCATATTATTCAGGGCCTTTTCTGTATGTTAAAAACCGATTTGCCTATGGTTTGCTCAATGAAATCATTCCGAACTTCAAAGGCATCTGTACCGTTGTGCAAAAAGACATTCCTCTTTTTACAAGCAGAGTCTGCTACCGTCATAACGCACTTGGAAAACCATGTTCGGGATGTTCAAAAAACAACAGTTATTCAATCTCGCAAAACGGGAAAAAATACAGAGTAATCTGCAAAGATTGCATTACAACAGTTTTTGAACTCTAGAGGTACTTTCAAAACTGATATTTGTGAAGAGAAAACCATTTTTGATAATTGAAGTTATACTTTGTGTATTTTAAAGTTTTTCACACTATCGTTTAGCGGGTTCAAAGAACGCCTGAGAATTAAAAAGGAGTTTTGCAAGTTGCTCCAAAAATGTGTTTTTAAACGCAAAGGCAAACTCAAGATTTATGAAGGCAGTTTTGAAAGTACCTCTCTAGAACTTGCAATTGTAGTGAAAATTATATTTTGAAAGATCAATCTTATTGTCAAATTTAATTCCGTTGCGGTCAGGAGCTTCAAGATAGAAATCGGACAATGAATCGCACGATGCAAATGAGCCGTTTTCGCAGGCTGTAATGCTTGCACACAAATATACATTTTTCAGTTTTTTATTTGAATAAAAACTGTTAGGCAAGAGAAGAGTAGCATTTTTGACAACTGCGGTTTCCAAATCTCTGAGCATTGCAAAAGATGCTTCTTTGGGATTGCCGTTTACCACTATCATTTTAGGGGTTTCGCTGCTCATATACGAAGAACCAAGAAAGTAACCTGTTGAAGGCAGATCTTCACTCCAGACCTCAATATGGTCCGAGGCAAGAATTGTATCCTTATCTGTCAACGGAGCATAAACCGGATTCAGCCCGAGTTCGCTGTAAGTCGGAATTCCGTCACCTGTTACTTCAAAGGTATGCGGGAACTCTACATTTACTCCGTTGAGAGTATAACCCGTACACACCTTTCCGGTTTTATGCGGTGCACTTAGATTGTAAAATTTAATTTCAACATTTCTTTTAATCTGATTTATTCCCGTTTCTATACTCACTGTACCCGTCGAATAAGCCTCAACATAGACAGAAAATGATCTTCCTCCGACAACTGTATTACCGTTTTTATATACGATGCTTACAACATAGAATCCGTTATCCAATTCCTGAGAATACTCCGAACTGCCGTTTCCGGAATATTTTTCATACTGGGGTCCGTCATAAGTAATTTCCACATTGAGATTGCTGCATACTGCTTTTTCCTTTATCCGGAGTGTTCCCTTTGCACTGACATTGTCTGTTTTACTCAGAACTATTGTAAAATCGTTGGGTCCCTTCCCTGTTACGGATATCTGTTTATTTCCCGAGCTGTAAACTTTACCGTCCTTTACAGCTCTGATATACAATTCATAAGTTCCTATTCTCAGATTGGGAATCTCCATTTGCGGATAAGTAAAATGGACCCATTCAGATTCTGAAGCCGCAGTACCGGCCAACTGCATCCGGTACTGGTATTCCAAAGCGGAATCATAGGAATAATCAGCCGGATTTCGTTGCTCCCCGACGGTGCATACAGCCAACGCACAGTTCCTCTCAGAAATTTCCGCATGACATGCGCAAAGCAAAGAAAGTAAAACCGCACTCAGAATCTGAATAAGTTTTTTCTTCATATCAATTCACCTGAACATCTTCAGAATCACTTCCGTAAATCTTTACACTGCCGTCCATACACCATACAACACAGGATATGTTGTAGGTGCCGCTTGCAGAAAAAGTATGTTTGAAAGTCTTTTCTGTACTTTCTTTTTCTCTTACTCCGTTGACATACCAGATGTAATTCAATGCAACAGTTCCGGTTATTCCGGTTTCTGCATTACATGTGAAAGTCACTTCATTGCCGGTTGTCAAAGTTGTCTGCGAATGCGATACTGTTGCACTGATTGACGGATAAACTACATATATAGTGCTTTCGGCATCAACTCCCGAGGCTAATGTTCCTGATACATTCACATGTGCATTTTCCACAAATCTTATACTCATGGTCTCACTTGAAATCGGAAGATTCGGTTCTAATTCATAATCAAAGTATTTGAAACGCACTGTATGAAATCCTGCTGATGCGGACACACTTCCCGTGATTCTGATGTCTGAATCTTCTTTTTCATAATCCGGATTATCTATGATTGCAAGATTATCATCTATGTATATTTCCAAAGTTCCCTCGTTTCCGGTCAATGCTTTTACAAGTATGGAAAAATCCATATTACCGGTCTTTGTGGTTGTAAAAACATTCTGCAGAACTGCAGTTACCGTGCATTGTTCCCCTGAAACCGTTACTTCTTTGCTTCCTGTTGCTATTACTCCATAGGAATTCAGCGTTCCGTAAAGAATCCTGAACTCAAACAACCATGGGCCTTTGGCAAATTCTCCCGCAGACTTGTTATTTTCAAAAACCTTCCAATCTGTTCCGGAATCAGGGGTTCCTTCTTCGGAAACAGGTGTTGCTTTATATTGATAGATTTCACCTGAACCGCTCGGGTAAGACATCGACAGGCTTTTCTGTTTCTGAATACAGAATTTCACATCGGTTTTTTCATCTGCAATTCCGGTCTGCAGATTTGCCTCATCATCTTCAAACAACGAACACGATACTGAAACAACCAAAATCAGCAGAGTCAGGGCAAATATGCATTTTTTAGTAAGTGACATTTTCATCTCCTTTTGTAATTCAATTCCTTAAAGTGATACAAAAAATACAGAAAAACTGGGTCAAAATGACACTTTCTTGTTTTTTATGAAAAATTTTTGAAAAAAATGCATTATACTCTCTTAAAACGATTGAAAAGCGGGGGGTAAATATTTTATTCTTGCAATCAACCCGAATGTTCGCGCGGGCGCAAACAGTTCGGTAGTAGTCATATTTTAACTTTTGATATGAGGGTTAAACTGATGAAGGATAACAAGCCCCTTGCATTAGGCTCTGACAGCTTACGCACAGTTATTACAGCAATCGCTGTAATTTTATTTTCCATAGTATTGTCACACATTATGCCGGACTATTCGTCCTCCGAAAGTTTCGGAATATTTTCAGTAATCCCTGCACTTTTTCTCATTGTCTATATCTTTATAACAAAGAGAATCTTTGAAGCTCTGATTCTGTCTTCATTCATGGGTTACATTTTTCTGAGTCCGAAAAATTCCGTAACTGAATTCAGCAACAGTCTGTTGAATGTCATGATGAGTGACAGTATCGCATTCCTCATCATTGTATGCGGTTTAATGGGTTCGATTATCGCCATGGTAGAAAAAACAGGCGGTGCATGGGCTTTTGGTGAATGGGTTTCAAAAAAGGCCAAAACCAAACATTCCGTAATGATATGGACATGGCTTTTGGGTATAATCATTTTCCTCGATGACTATCTTAACGCACTTGTTATAGGTTCCTGCATGGCACCTCTTTGCGATAAGCATAAAAGTCCCAGAGAGTTCCTTGCTTTTATTGTTGATTCCACTGCAGCTCCTGCCTGTGTTCTCATTCCTATTTCCACATGGGGTGTTTTCTGCGGTCAGCTTCTTGAAGTAAACAACTGGGCTCCTGAAGGTCAGGGTTTGGCCTACTTCATAAAGACAATTCCTTTCAACTTCTATGCTTGGATCGGAATTCTGATTGTGCCTCTGTTCATCTTCAACATTATAAAACCTTTCGGTCCTATGAAAAAGGCGGAAGAAAGAGTTGCAAACGGCGGACCTATTGTTCCTCCGGGGTCGGATAGTGTTGATATCCGTGGCGGGAAACCCATGGAAGTTCCTGAAAATCCTAAAATCAGAAACTTCTTCATTCCTATTATTTCCCTCATTGTCTTTACAATGATTCCTGCTGTGAAAGCTCATGATATCGGCTCACTCGATATGCAGTTCGGTGTTCTGGGCACAATGGCTGTCTGCTTTGTTGTCTATCTGGCAGAAGGTGCAATTACTGCTTCCGAATACTGGGAGTGTTTCATCAGCGGTATCAAGAACATGCTCAATTCCATCATGCTCATGATTTTGGCGTTTCTGTTCGCCGATATGAGTGAGAAAATCGGTTTTACATACTACATGATTCATTCTGCTTCAAGATTTATGTCACCTCAGCTTATGCCGTTGATGATTTTCATGATTCTTTCATTCACCGAATTCATTACCGGAACAAACTGGGGAATGTATGTCATTGCCCTGCCTATTGTAATTCCGATGGCAATAAACATGAATGTAAATGTAGCATTGGCTGTATCGGCGGTAATATCTGCCGGTGTATTCGGCTCACATATCTGTTTTTATTCTGATGCAACGGTCATTACATCAGCAGCAACCGGATGTGACAACTTTGCACATGCTACTACACAGGTTCCTTATGGTCTCTTGGCTGCAGTAATCACAGTTTTCATGTATTTGATAGCAGGTTTCATATTCTGATTTGCTAAAAGAAAGATAAAGTGCTATATTATCAGCACGCGGGGCTGTAGCTCACCTGGCTGTCAGATTCCCGTCTTTTGTGTGGTTTATAAATTTTTATAATTCCTTTTGGTGTATGTACTTGCAACAGTTGTCTACGCGTAGGTTGTCTCTAAAACCTGCCTGAATTTGCGTGACTGTTTGCAATATTGTTACCAAAGGAGGGTAAAAATGAGAGAAAACCACTATGTAATGCTTCGCAGGGACAACGGATTTTGGTACTACTATGTGTACCGTTATGGGAAGCGTGTTTATCGTTCAACTGGAGAAAAAAGAAAAGCGGATGCAATTGATGTGATCCATGACAGGCTTTTGAGCGATGATCTACTTAACGAGCAGAAACCGGCAAAGCCTTTAACCTTCGCTGAATTTGCCGAGCCGTTCTGGAACTATGAGACTTGTCCTATTATTCGTGACAAGGTAGAGCGCGGAGGTCATTACTCCAAAGCATTTGCCCGGACAAGGCGCTATCAAATGGAAAAGTACCTTATTCCTGAGTTTGGGAAAAAGTGCCTGTTGGAATTTAATACACAAATGCTGAAAGTCTATTTGAGGTCACTTCCGGCAAGAGCTGGATTGCTTCCGCAGACTGCAAATAAGGTCTTCTGCATCTTACGTCAAATGTTGGATGTGGCTGTTGAGGAGAAGTTGATTCCGGATAACCCGGCAAGGAATGTAGCACCACTTGTAGAAAAAGCTGAGGCTAGAGGGTGCTTTACAAAGACTCAGATCAATACATTATTTAATTCTGAATGGGATGATCCATACATCGAGCTTGCCTGTAAGTTGTCGGCAACAACAGGTATGCGCATGGGAGAAGTGAGAGCCCTCAGCAGGGACCAGATTAAAGATGATTATATTTTGGTTGATAGAGCGTGGGCTGAGAGCGAAGGTCTGAAAACGACCAAGTCCGGAAGCGCTCGCACTGTTCCTGTTCTTGAAAATATAAGAAAGGAGCTTTTAAGTCTTCCTCAAAAAGGAGATCTTTTATTTTCATATAATGGAAAAGTGCCTATAACCGGAAAGGTCATTCTGGCAAGATTTAAGGCTCAAATGGACAAATGCGGAATCAACTATGAAAAAGAGAATTTGTCCTTCCACAGTTTTAGGCACTTTTTCAATACAAGGTTAATTGCTGATGGAATCGGATCTGAGCAGGTTAGGGCTGTTATAGGTCACGAATCGGAGGAAATGACAGAGCATTATCTGCATCTTTCTTCTTCTGATTTAACTGCAATCCGTAAGGTTCAGAAAACAATTCTTTTCTCAGCTTAAATCAGATTTCTGTTTGACAGTGTTCTTTTAATGCTGTCCCAGACTTTCTGATTGGAGAATTGCTCACAGGCTCTTTCATTAAGGTTGTCACTGACAATCTTGAAAACGTAGAGCTTCTTGCATGGAAGCTGAGCAATTTTGAAGAGTTCCATGTCGTATATACAAGGTCCGTCTATCAACGGGGTGGTTACAAAAACATCCGAGGTTATGCATAGCGGACCTTCTTTTTTCAAAACTTTGTAGCCGCCGCGTGTGTTTCGGACACTCCCTGGAGAGATTATTGCTCCTGGAGGAAAACCTACACCTCCGCAGTATCCGATGTTGACTATAATATCTTTGGCGGTGGTTTTAGGAAGGGATGTTGCTCCTATTCCTGTAATGTATTTGTTCGGCACATCTATCTGATCTGCTTCACGCTGCATTGCAAAAAGGTAGTAAATCATATCTGCCTCCGTTTTTATTCCTGGATCTCCTTCTTGTCGAAGTATTTGACAGTTTTCCCATGAAGCCTTGCAAACTTAATCTCCACTCTCATTCCTTCTGAAAGTTCTCTATTCTCATTAAAGACCCATACTTCAGAGCACTTAAGCAGGAGTGCAAGTCCGAATTGAAGCCCCATTTCCCTTTGGCGCGGATCATTGTCATTTAAGACCTGCGGGTACATCAGGTGACTTGCCACAGGTATTCTGCCTTGTTTTATGGCATATCTGCAGTATTTGGCAGCAAGGTATGTGTTCACTTCTACCTCTCCTGCATATTTTGAGCAAATATACACCAGAGGTCTTGTGCGTAACTCACACTGTCTTTCCTCCTTTGCCTGAACCTTTTCTTCATGACAGATGTGTGATAATGCTGCACCTGCAGTCGGATCATACAATCCTGAGTGATTTCTATAAAAATTCATGTGTATACCTCAATTTATAAAAAAAAAGAGCCGCCTGTTATGGCAGACGGCTCAGAGAGTATTTGCAGAAACAGTGTTTCTTACAAACTATTTAATTGTTTGATAGACAGCAAAACCGCCTACCGCAACAAGCCCTATCGTGAGGACTATGTTAAAAAATTTAGATCTGGACAGCTGAAGCTGTGATTCTTTCCATGATTGCTGAACATTCTGCAATGATATCTCTGCTTTCTCGGAGCTTGTTTTCGCATTCTCCAAGGACTTCTGCATCGTCTGTAAGTTTAGCTCCAACTTCGCCAATGATTGCTCTTTCTCGGTCAACAAGGTCTCCAATTCGTTTACTTTCGTCTGCAGATAGGAGTTCGAATTGTTCAGCTGTTTGTATGTCGTCTGTAATGTTTCGTAGTTTGTCTGCAGTAGATTGAAGTTGTTTTTTAACGTCTCTATATCTTCTGCTGAAACGTTGAGCGACCAGGAAGGCAAAGATGCCACCAACAACACCGCCAAGAAACAGACCAATCTTTTCCCAGATGCTTTGTTTCTTTGTGTTTTCACTCATTCTTTTCCTTTTTTGGTTTTTCCGGTTTTGGCTATTTCGCTGATATCTTCAGCAATTTCCTTTGCGCCGGATATGCCCTTTTCCTTACCTGTGGTGGTAAGGTATGCCCATATTGCATCATAGAACCAAGCTGATATGCCCCCAACTGCAATGCCGATTTTCAGAGAGGCTGAAACATCAAGCTTTGCAATCAGAGCATAAACAACATATACCAACACTCCGAGAACAACCGGAGCGGCTGTATAAATGATTTTGAAAATCTTGCCGTCCTGCTTTTTGCAAATGATCCTTTTGATAACGAGCTCAACGAATGCCACGACAGCGCCGGCTATAAGCCAGTCTATCCATGTCAACGAAATTCCGAATTTTGTTAAAAGAGTTTCCATTTGCTCCTCCCTTTATTTTTTTGCCTTTTTCTTTTCTGAAAGGCTTTCAAATTCAATCTTTTCAAAGCCACGATTTATACAATAACTTTGTGTCTCGCGAAGCCATTTTTTCCCTGGTCCGTTTATTGTTCCGTTAATTTCGCCACTGTCTATGAGTACGCCCATGCCATTTATCAGGCGGTGGTTCAGCTCTGTGTTTTCGTTGGTTTTCTCCACCACCTGGGCAACAGCCTTTGTGAGTTCTCTGACCTCTCTTTCGAGGCCATCTATTCTCTCATTCTGACTTGTGTCGTACTCATCTTTTTTTCTCTCTGCCTTTTCGTCTTTTTTCTCTTTATTCTCTGATTTCCAGATTTTGAGTGTGACAAAAGGTGCAGCCAATCCCACAATAAGTGGTGACAGTGCTTTGATAATCTCTAAAAAGCTCATTTGCGTATGTCCTCCATTAAGCTCATGTAATGATTGATAATAAATTCCTCCGCTTGATCTGTGCTTTCAAAGATGAACTCTTCCGAAACTTTGGCATTGATAATGAACACGTAACGGTTATTCGAGAGAGGAACTATTGTGTAAAAATCTGTGGTAACAGCCTGCATTTTTAATTGAGCTTTTCAAGCTCTTCTTCGAGTTCTTCAATCTCATCTCTTGCAGCCTGTCTTGCAATGTGGTACTCTTGAATGTCAAAAGGTGGTTCAAGTCCACATTTCTGGTACTCATCATACTTTGACAGTTTCCAGTCTCCGATTTCCGAAGCACCGAGTCTGTCTCCGAGGTCGCATTTAAGCTGCTCGATTCTTGCCTGGATTGCTTCCTTTTCTCCGTTTACGTCTTTCTGTAACTTCTCTGACATAGTAAATTCCTCCGAATAAGTCGTTGAATAATTTATCCATACACCGTATGGAATTATGCGAATTGTATTTTTTGTAAGACCCGCGCCATGAAGCGTAAGCCTGTACAATCTGTGCCAGGGTAAGTCTTCCCTCATCGAGCATTACCCTGTACTTTTTCAGCTTTCTTCTTTCCCTTGCTATTGCTTTTCTTGACACTCTCCTGAGGATTGTTCCGTCCTGAAGGAGATTGTATTTGATCTGCAGAAAGATAAAGCCGTGCGAAAGTCTGACAATCTGTGTTTTCTTTGTATTGACAATCAAACCGAGGTCGTCAGCCATTTTCTTGTATTTGTCAAGGAACCTTTGCAAGACTTCCTTGTCTTTGTGAATGATGTAGGAATCATCCATGTATCGTCCGTAGTATTTGAAGCCACACACATTCTTGATGTAATTATCAAGAGGTGTCGGAAAGGATATACCACATATTTGAGATATTTGGCTTCCAATTCCGACGGAGCGGTCCGTGTATTCCTCGCATGAGAAAGTTTTTACAAGCATTTCAAACAGCTTGAACTCTTCCGGATCCAACAGTTTTGAGAACTGTTCGAGCAGCTGTCTATGAGGAATGCTGTCAAAAAACTTTTTGAAATCTATTTGCAGAATATATCCCTCATTTGAGAGGTTTTCCTGATAATATTTCCGCAAATGGACTTCCATTCTTTTTCGGGCGAATGATATACCCTTTCCCTTGACACTTGCTCCGTTGTCATAAATCAGTTTGGAGTTTGTCTTCGGGGTGAGAACGTTATCACAAAGGCTTCTTTGCACAACTCTGTCCGAAATATGCAGGGATTTTATGTGTCTATGTTTTCCTCTTTCGTTAATATCAAACTGGAAGAATGGTTTCTGCTCATAAGTTCTGTTGTTCAACTTGTCCTGCGTTGCAAAAACATTCCTCAACAGGTTGTATTCATATCTCTGCACGGATTCTTTCCAATCACTTTGTTTTGCAGACAGTAAAAATGCGTCATATAAACGATTGGCATTGCTTATTTGTTCTACCATATCCAAACCCTGCTTTAGTTGTATTTGACGTATCAAACAACGTCAGTGTTTCTATTCACCTTGCGGAAGGATATGCTTTCCTTTCCTGTTTGGAGCCGTATCGGAAAAATCCTACACATAGTACGGTATTGGAAATCGGGGCGCACGCCATTAGAGTTCGACGCGTTGTTGTTATTGGCATTGCCATTGTTGTTGACATTAGCGAAGTTGGTCGAATTGACCACTGCACGAAGCCACCAGTTGTAGCGAGAGTATACAAAGCATATCCTTTTTGGTTTTCAAAAAGCCTATCATTCTTCTGACTCAACCTGTTGAGGATATAATCTCTTTTTAATTGCCTTTAATAAGCGGTTGTCCGATTTTCTCCAACCTTTCAGCAGAGTGACTTCATAGTCAATGCTTTCCACGTAAGGCTTAAACTTCTCAATATCTATCGGAATTATCCGGATCACATATTGGAACTCTTGGAGCAATACCTCACAGTTGCAGATTGCCTTATCTTCAAATTCTCTTCGTAAGTCATACTCTGCAAGTGTTGTAGGGTGAATTGAATTTGCGCTTGTTATGTTTTCAATCAGACTTTTCATTAAATCCATAATGGTTTTTCTTTCAAAATCCAAAAACCACGCCGGATATTCTTCAATAATCGGATTGGCAATATTGTATTTTTCAGACAGATCCTCAAGTATCTTCCTGTCCTCTTCTGTAATATTTGCTACGTGGCGGAAATAACCGGTATTTCTTACTTTGTCTTTAATTCCAAAATCCCGCAAAAGTAAAAATGTTAATTTCCTGCGTAGTGATATTGCATTGTGGTACAGTTCAAGGTCTGACAAACCTTGTTTGCTCAAAGGAACTGACATATTTTCCCCTTAAAGTATCCGCCGCACAGGTAGTGCGGCAGATTGTTAGATTTAAGATTATCCAAACAGGACAAGCGGGCGCACGCCATAAGAGTACGACGCGTTGGTGCCATAGGCATAGCCATTGTAGTAGACAAGAGCGAAGGAGGTCGAATAGACCACTGCACGAAGCCACCAGTAGTAGCGAGAGGTAGAACCCTTGCC
>JAZLEZ010000016.1:0-21780 GCA_045615505.1 Sphaerochaetaceae bacterium
CGTCTTTGACAATTCATCAAGCTGTGTACCTATATCGACTGCAGTCTGAAAATAGTGACAGTTTTCATATCCATTGAAAACTGACTTTATTTCCTCATTGTCCTTTGCATTTCTGAACAGTATGACATTGCAATAAAGGTCATCTATCCTCCCCGGAGATACATTGGAAATCAAGCCCCTGATTTCTTCCGGCAGATTATCTGCCGTGATATAAGCGTCAGACATAATACGATTCCTGTATGCATCAATCCTGTCCTGATTGATTCCCAGAATCAGGCCCTGTTCATCCAAATACGGAATAAGCTTTCTGACAGCTTCAAGACTTTTTTTCTGATTTGATACGGACGGAATAAACTTTGTTGTAGCCACATAGCCGTCAAGTTTTCCCTGCTCTACCAGAACATCAAGACTTTTTGTTATAGCGTTCTCTTTCTCAGACAGCTCCGTTTCCGATTCTGCTGAAACAACTGCGTATGAAGTGGATTGATATCCCAGAATTTCCGAAGCTCTGCTTTCGCATTTCAACAGACGGTCAGACGGTTTATACAGCGACATTATGTTGTTTTCAATCTTTACTTCGGACAGACTGAAGAACAATAAAACCGTTGAAAAAAGAGCAAAGAAGTATATCAGACAAGAAGGCATTTTAAGCTTTCTGTCCTCTGAAGATACAAATGAGCCTTTTGTTATCATCTTGGGTTTTACCGAATTTGGATAAAGGCATATCGTTGTCAGAAATGAGCTTACAAGACCTGCTGTTGAAAATACTGCTATCTGCTTCAATATCATATAATCGGAGAACAAAATCATCACATAGCATATTGCAGTTGAACCGAAACCTACGGAAAGACTTTTTTTAAGACTTCTGCAGACATCGGCTCCGGACTCGTTGCCGTTCTTCTTTGAATACCTTACATAGAAATGGATACTGTAATCTATGCAAGTTCCCATGATGGTTGTACCGAACAGAAGTGTCATAACATGGAATTCCCTGAAAAAAATCAATAATACACTTATTGCACTCAACAATGACAGACAAAGACTTGTAAGAAACAGCTTGATTATCTGCAGATTTTTACAGCTCAGCAGAAAAATAATCAGCATTACAGCCAATGAGACTACGGAAATAAGAGCTATTTCCTTTTGAGAAGATGCTGCGCTTTCAGCTGAATGTAACGGAATTCCGCTGTAAACTATCTCACAGTCCTCAAAAGTTTCCTGAATTTTGTCACAAACGGAAAAAAATCTGTATACGCTGTCGGAGTTTGCAACGGAAATTGCATTCCTGCTGAAAAGGCAATTCAATGCAATCCAGACTTTTTCGTCATACTCTGCCGTAAGATAACCGTTATCCGGAGACAACGATGTTAAAGACGATACTTCCGTAAGATAATTCATCCATACATTCTCAGACAGTAAAAAAGGATCTTCATCCAGATTTTCAAGTGATGACATGGTAAAAGCCCCGAAAATTCGGGACAAAGAATCGTATGCAAAATTCCGAGGATCGGCATTTATTTGTTTAATTGTTTTATCATCAAGAAGATACATTGAATTCTCGGATATAAAATCCTGCATTGCGGACAGATTGAATTCTTCTGTTCCTTTGGAGATGCTTTCCATTAAACCGGTTTTTTCAAGTTCAAGTATCAGTGCTTCAACGGCTCGGACGGATTTTTCCTTACTGTCGGAACCTATGTAGAATACAACGGATCTGTCCTGATTCTCGGTAAAAGCATCTTCTGCCTTTTTCATGACAGGGCTTATTCCGTTATCCGGAATAATATCCATAAAATCAGTTGCTGCAGTTCTGGGAGCGACAAGACACGCAATCAGACAGATTGAAAATACCGCAATGTGGTAGAAAAGAAACGGAATCAGTGATGTTTTATCAGATTTCAAATACCGACAACTCTTCATCCGTCAATTCCTTTTTATGTAGTCCTTCAAATTCATACAGAATACAGTCTCCCGTATTTTCGTTCAATTTCAACGATTCTATGGTTTCCGAACCGGTTACGGTAATCTGAGATACAAATGATGCAACATTTTTATCCTTCGGAATCAGTAATAAGAACCACTTGCCGTCGTCCTCCTGATATGTAAGTTCAAATAGTTCCTCCAGACTGTCTTTCTGTCCGCTGAACAGCAGGTCCATACATCTGGCAATGGAAAGATATACTGAATTACCTCGGGCATCCGTACGGACAGGCTCCGAATCCCTTACCTGTTGAAAAAGACTTTCCTTTCCTACGGCAAGTACTGATTTATACGGTTTATCCATATACCAGACAATCCCCTTTCCCTGTACTATTTCAACTGTTCCTGAAGATACAAGCTTTCTGGGAGAATCTGAAAAAGTTTTTGTCTGTCTGAATGTCCCTACACTTGCCGGATATGCGAACAGAGCCATACAGAGAACTGTCATTACAGCTGATATCAGTAGTTTTCTCATTTCCGCACCCCGTTTTTTCTGTCAAACCCGTATTCTTTGTCGATTTTTCTGTTGAAGAAGAAGTTTACGGAAAATTGAAGGGCAAACATCAGGCCCTGAGCCAGATAAGATATACAACCGTTGAAGATTGCCCACATCCTTGTTGTTCCCCAAAAAACCAAATACAGATTTACAAGCTCTATCAATGCAAAGTATCCGACCCATATCCGGTTCCAAATCAGGCAGTATTGTCTGATTCTGTCAATACCGGGATGGTCAACAATAGCAGGGCTCATAAGTTTTGCAAAGTGAAATATAATCGGATCCTTTCTCAGCAGGGAAGAAAGAAAGACCCATGCAAAAACACCTGTAATCCAGAACGGATAAAACCTGATGACAATTTCACTCTTTGTCAGAATAAACAAAAGAGAAGCAGTACACATGATTATCGGTGTTGCTTTGTTGCCCGTTTTTGAATTGAATGCAAATGCGGCAATTCCAATCACCAACATTCCTATGCTCACAATGCTCATATTCTTTTTGAATACAACCAATGTGAGAAAAATAAAAACGGGATAAACAAACAGACATACCGTAAGCAGTACTTTCCAGATTTTTTTCACATAGTTAAGGTATCATAAAGTATCATTTTTGTTTACTGCCAACATCAAAATTTGTAAAATAATATGACAAAGGTACTTTCAAAACTGATATTTGTGAAGAGAAAACCATTTTTGAAAGTACCTCGACAATACAACAAAAGGAGCGATTCTATGAAAAAATTTCTTATCAGCTGCATGTCGGCAATTCTGTTACTGACTCTGGTTTCCTGTGCTACGATGTACGGTGAACCTACAGTCGTAGGTCAGTGGACCAGAAAAGAAAACGGAGAAACCGTCAATTATTATTTCACAGAAGACGGCTACTGTCTCGCTGAATACATCGGTACAGATTACTCTGACTATGAATTCGGTGAGTATGAAATCAACGGAAACATAATCAGCGGAGCTATCGGTACTTTCCCGTTTGAATTCACGGAAAAAGGAATAGCATTCAATGGAGTGAATTATAGAAGAGCTTCCAGAAAAGCTGTAAACAACAGTAATAATCCGCAAGGTGTCTGGACAAATGATGATTACAGTCTGGGAATTGCATCCGATGGTCTTATTATTTCAATGGGAAGATATATGAATTGCAGCGAATGGGAAGCTGAAAACAACTCAATTACTGCCGCTAAAAAATCTTCCGATTACATTATCATCAACAACCATCTGTTTATCGACAGTTTCAGATTCCTCGGTTCAAAAGACATCATCAAACTTACAAGAAACAGTTCCGGAGGTATAAACAAATCAAATCTGACAACCCTCTGCACAAAAGGACCATGGTTTTACAGAATTCTGGACAGAGCCGATATTGCGGGAAATATTTATTCTTTCAGTCTTAACGGAACTTTTGTAGGATATACGATAGAAAACGGTCAGCAGGTTTCAAGCTTCAGCGGAACTTATACCTTTGAAGACAACAGAATACATCTGAGCAACGGGAACACTCTGATTTTCGGATACATAGACGAAACACCTTTCGGTTATTGATTCAATCAGGGGATTTGCATTGATAAAGGCATTTTTTCTTAAACTGCGCGAATCGATAATATCAGTTCTTCCCATTGTAGCCATTGTTCTGGGTTGTTCTGCATTCTCACTGATTCACCTGACAGTATCGGAGATAACTGTATTTCTGATATCCTCATTGTTTCTTATTCTGGGAATTGCACTTTTCAATCTGGGAGCAAATCTTTCCATGACACCGATGGGTGAATATATGGGTTCCGGACTTGTAAAAACCAGAAACCTTAAACTGCTGCTTGCAGTAAGTTTTCTGATGGGCCTTTTCATTACAATAGCTGAACCGGATTTATCTGTACTTGCCAATCAGGTAGGTGCCGTAATGAACGGAACCGTTCTCATAATAGTTGTCGGAATCGGAGTCGGGCTGTTTCTTCTGTTTGCAGTTCTTAAAATTATTTACAAACAGAATCTGTCTGCACTCCTCATGCTTTTTTATATGTTAATGTTTGCTGTCAGTTCAATACTGATAGAGAACGGACATTCCGATTTTCTGCCGCTTTCATTTGACTCCGGCGGAGTAACCACAGGTCCGATAACAGTTCCTTTCATAATGGCTCTGGGTGTGGGAATTGCATCTTCAATCGGAGGTCATGACTCTAATGAAAACTCTTTCGGACTTATTGCCCTTTGCTCTGTAGGACCGATGCTTGCAGTACTGATGCTTTCTTTGTTTTCCGACGGGGAATTGTCTTATACACTTGCAGATTATTCAGTAGAATCCGTTCTCAACTCCGGTATATTGAATCTTATTGCGGAAAAGAGTGCAGAAGTAATCAGAGCACTCGGACTGATAATACTGTTTTTTATCGTTATGCAGAAAACAATTCTCAATCTTCCGAGAGAAAGAATCGGAATAATAATTGCCGGGCTCATCTATACATTCATAGGACTTGTGGTTTTTCTTTCCGCAGTTACAGTAGGCTTTATGCCTGTGGGTTTCAGAATCGGAACGGAACTCGGGTCTTCAGACAATGCATTTATTCTGCTGTTTGCATTTGTCATAGGAGCTGTGACTGTTCTTGCGGAACCGGCAGTTCATGTGCTTAACAAACAGATTGAGGAAATTACCGGCGGAACTGTAACAAAAAAAGCCATGCTGATTGCTCTTTCTTCAGGTGTCGGCATTTCAATTCTGCTTTCGATTATCAGAATCATCTACGGATTTTCCGTTCTGTATTATCTTGTTCCCGGTTATTTCATCTCACTGGCTCTATCCATATTCGTACCTAAACTTTACACGGCAATAGCATTTGATTCAGGTGGCGTTGCAAGCGGTCCTCTGACCTCAAGTTTTATTCTTCCGATAGTCATAGGTGTATGTACTGTTGTACGGGGAGAATCGGAAGTACTTATGTATGCATTCGGAGTCGTTGCAATGGTTGCAATGACACCTTTGATTACAATTCAGATTCTCGGATTCAAGGCGATTGCATCACGCGCAATGAGAGAAAGAATCGTTATGAAACGGATTCTGGATGCCGATGATGAACAGATAATTTATTTTGCATAAGAGGATTGTATGGCAAAAAAAGAAAAGAATGTTTCATCAAACAGACTCATGCTCCTGATAACCATCGTAAACAGGAGAAAAGCCGAATTTTATTCTGACCTCATTCAGAATCTTCATTCAAACCTTTCCTTTATGACAATGGGAAAAGGCACTGCCGATGCTTCCATGCTCAGCAGATTGGGACTGACAGATTCGGAAAAGGCCGTTATTTTCAGTGTAATAAAAGAAAGCGAACAGGATAAGATTCTGAGAGTATTAGAAGATAGATTCAATTCAATCAAAGACGGAAAAGGAATAGCATACACAGTTCCGTTTACAAGTGTAATAGGAGCATCTGTTTTCAATTTTCTGTGCGACAACCGCATGACATTCAGGTAGGTGAAAAATGAACAAAACTGATTACGAAATGATTATTTGTCTTGTAAATGCAGGATTCTCGGATACTGTTATGAATGCCGCCCGAAAAGAAGGTGTAAGCGGAGGAACCGTCATTCATGCAAGAGGTACGGCAAATAAGGAAGCTGAGGAAACTTTCAAAATCACAATTCAGCCGGATAAAGATATGGTTATGATGATTGTCCCCGCAAAAATCAAAGACAATGTGCTGCATGCTCTGTATCAGAATGCCGGTCTTGATACAAACGGTCAGGGAATTGCTTTCTCCGTACCTGTATCCAAGACAGTCGGCATAAAAAGCAACTGATATCATACATCAATGCGGATCATTTCAATAGGATTCTTTGAAGTATCAGCCTTGAGGACGAAATCAAACACATTCGGAACAAGACACATAAAAAAATCGGGTTCAGGAAATTCCATTCTGGTTCTGTCGAAAAACTTGTGCCCTGCAGTATTCTTCAAATCCGATATTTGATCATGTATGTTGATTTTTTTGCCCTCAATAAGAGCCTTGATATAATTTGCACAAAGAGTATCTTCCTCAGATTCCTGCGTACCGTTAAGCCCCATACAAACCAGTGTTACAATTTCAGGATTCTGTTTCTTTATGTAACGGGCAATTGCCTGAGCGTTTACCAAACTTCCGGCAAGCACTTCGGTTGCATGAACTGCATTTATAATACCCTGAGTCCCTGCACTTGTACTGTGAACTACGGTTTTTCCGGAAAGTTCAGGTACAGCAGTAAGATATGACGGGGAATTGCCGCTGTCAAAGCCATCCAGCTTAATTCCTTTACGCTCGCCTACAAGATAAAGATCCGGATTCTGCCTTTTCATCTCAAGACACTTTGCAGCATCTCCCATCGGAATAATTTTGGCAACACCCAGATCTGATAAAAAGCATTCCACAGTGAATGCTCTGAAAACATCAATAATAACGGTCAGCCCTTCAGCCTCTTTGGCACCGTCGAGCTGACCGAGAATTCTGATTTCCATTAAATCAACTGCCTCTTGTTTCTTTCTGCTGCAACTTTTTCATCATCTGCAGGATACCAGATAGGTTCGATAAACTTGATGCAACAGCTTTCCTGATTATCAAATCTTATTCTGTGAGGAGTCTGAATCTTTACAAGCTGATTTCCGACAGGTACAAGGTACTCGGTTCTGTCCGTAAGGAAGATTCTCTTGTCAATGTGAGTCTTGAAACCGTCGGCAGAAGACTTCGTAATCTCAATCTCATTTGGACGGGTTGCAACAACCATTTTTCCTGTTACTCCTTTAGGAACCTTAATCTTGATTTCCTGTGTACTTCCAATCGGATAAACCTTTCCGTTCTTGACTTCAACATTGATAAATGTACTTTCACCGAGGAAGTTATGAACAAATCTGCTGTTTGGTTTGTTGTAAAGATTTTCAGGAGTATCAATCTGCATAATCTTTCCCATATCACAAACCATCATTCTGTCGCTGATAGCCATGGCTTCGCTCTGGTCATGGGTAACAAAGATAATTGTAAAACCGAACTTTTTCTGAAGAGCCTTGATTTCAAATCTCATTGTTTCCCTGAGTTTAGGGTCAAGATTTGAAAGAGGTTCATCTAAAAGCATGACTTTAGGATTTGTGACAATAGCTCTTGCAAGGGCAATTCTCTGTTGCTGACCACCGGAAAGTTCTCCGGGATAGACATCTTCAAGACCTGTAAGGCTGGTATGCACAAGAGCTTCATCTACTCTCTGTTTGATTTCCGATTTGTTGACCTTCTTAATCACAAGAGGAAATGCAACATTATCAAATACAGTCATGTGCGGCCAAACGGCAAAAGCCTGAAATACCATACCCAGACCTCTTTCCTCAGGCGAGACATAAAGCTTCTTTTCACTTGAGGAAACAAGCTTCCCGCAAAGTTCGATTTCACCGTTTGTAAGATCTTCGAAACCTGCAATCATTCTGAGAGTTGTAGATTTTCCGCAACCCGAAGGTCCGAGGAATGAAAAGCACTCACCTTCATGAACACTGATGTTGAAGTTATCAACGGCAGTGATGTTTCCGAGTGTTTTTGTTGTAAAAACTTTTGTAACATTTCTTAGTACGATCTGATCAGCCATATCAAACTCCCTTTCTGTCTTTGACAATGTAGTTGACTACAGTGTTGAGAATAATGATGATTCCGATTGCAACTGTGGCAAGTGCTGCTGCCTGAGGAATCATACCAGCATCACGCAGTGAGTAAATCTGGACACCGAGCGTTCTTGAATAAGGACCGTAAAGCAGAATGGATGTCGTAACTTCACGCATAGCAGGCAGGAAGATAAGGAAGAATCCTGAAACCATTGCCGGTCTGATGAGCGGAAGTGTAATATCCGAAAGACTTTCCGAGTGTGATGCACCGCAGGCACGAGCAGCTTCTTCGAGAGAACTGGAAACCTGAAGCAATGCAGCAGAAGAAGTCTTCATTGAGAAGCTCAAATAGCGTGCGAGGTAAGCAATCATGATAATCCAAATTGTGTTGTACAGATTGATTCCGAGGATTGCACCCTGCCATGCAAGGATAACACCGATTGAAAGAACAGTACCCGGAATCGCATAAGGAAGCATTGACATAAATTCCAATGTACCCTTTCCTTTCGGTTTGATCTTCTGAACAACATAAGCAATGAGTGTACCGAGCAGCATACATACAACACCTGCCGTAACTGATGCGAACAGAGAGTTCTTGATGGATGCAATTGTTCCGCCGCCCTTGAATACTCTCTGATACTGCTTGATTGTGAAATTCTCAAGCTTGATAGGAAGTCCGTAAGCCTTGATGAAGCTGATGAGGACAATCATTACAAGAGGAACTACAACAATAATTATCAGAGTAAGAATACAGACAATCAGTAAAGGATACTTGGCACCTCTGAGTTTGATGAGAGTAGGTCTTGTACTCTTTCCCTTGATTGTATCGAAGCTTCCCGAAGAAAGAATTTTGTTCTGAAGAATAAGAGCTGCAGAAACAACAACGACAAGCATGACAGAAAGTGCTGCACCCTGTCTGATACCTTCAAAACTTCCTCCGCTGTTATAGATAACGGAATAAATTCTCGTAGGAAGTGTGTAAATTTCTGCACTGAATCCCAGAATTGAAGGAACACCGAAGTGTGCAAGGGATGTTGTGAGAATCAACAAAGCACCAGCAGAAATGGCAGGCTTCGTAAGAGGAAGCGTGATTTTCCAAATTACAGTGCTCTGTTTTGCACCTGCAATTCTGGCACATTCTTCCAAAGTCGGATCCATTTTTTCAAGAGCAGCTACAACCTGCATGAAAACAAACGGGAAATAATAGGATACTTCGACAAATACAATACCCCAAATGGAGTTGATATTAATCGGAGCAGACTCAAGATGAAGTACTGACATCAGGAATCTGTTGAAATATCCTCCACGGCCGTTCAGAAGCATATCCCATGCCATGGCTCCGAGGAACGGAGGGAACATGTAAGGAATATTGAAAAGAGCCTTCATAAGTCCCTTTGCAGGTATATCAGAACGCCCCAGAAGCCAAGCATAAAACACACCCATAATTGTTCCGGCAACTGTTGTCCAGAAAGCAATTTTGATTGTGTTCCACATAGCTCCCAGATTCTTGGTATCCGTAAGCTGTGCTTTGAAAACAGTCAGATCAAGTGCCCACTTGCCTGTTGTTGCTTTGGCAAAGAAGGTATTGAAGATAATCATGAAAATAGGAATGACAACAATAATCAGAAGAAGAATAAAACAAGTAATTGTAAGTGCCTTATCCATTGATACATGTTTCTTTCCGTCAATTGCTGCAAGCTCGCTGTTTCTGTTGTTTAAAAACTTCATACAGTTGCCTCCTTGGCTTGATAGAATCTCGGATTTGCAAACTTGATTCCTACAACATCTCCGTCATCAGGAACTCCGCCCAGTTTGGCATCCAGCATACTCTGCTGAACTCGGATTTCCTTATCACCGAGTTTCAGGAAGTAATTGTACTCACTTCCGAGGAAAACCTTGCTGACAACAGTTGCCTTGATCTTTGAGCTTGAATCAAACACAACATCGTTGAGTCTTACACCCATATCAACCGGTTTAGCAAAATCTACATTTTCAGGTATTTTTGTATCGATAGCATCTGTGATACCGCAGTTAAGATGTACTTTTCCTCTTGAAAGCTTTACCGGAATCATATTGGAAGTACCGATGAATTCAAATGTAAATCTGTTTGCAGGATTTAGAATAATATCTTCATCATTTCCGAACTGGCAAAGAGATCCGTCCTGCTGCATGATTGCCATTTTGTCGCAAAGCTGAAGAGCACTCTGCTGGTCATGGGTAATGTACAGAACTGTGGATTTAAGTCTTGTCTGAAGCATTCTGATTTCAAGAAGCATCTCTTCCCTGAGCTTTGCATCAAGGTTGGTAATAGGCTCGTCCATAACAAGAATTTCAGAGTCAACTACAAGTGCTCTTGCAATTGCAACACGCTGTTGCTGTCCGCCGGACAACTGCATCGGAAGATGGTTTGCATATGTTTCCATATGAACGAGTTCCAGAGCTTTCATTGCTCTTTCCTTCTGTTCTTCTTTACTGACGCGTCTCTTTTTAAGAGGATAAGAAACATTTTCCAGAACAGTCATATGAGGCCATACGGCATAATCCTGAAATACGATTCCGATGTTTCTCTTTTCTGCAGGGATATTGATTTTCTTCTTTGAATCAAAGAGCACCCTGTCTCCTACGGTGATTGTACCTGATTCCGGTTTCATCAGACCTAAAAGACAACGCACAAGTGTTGTCTTTCCGCATCCGGAAGGCCCTACCAGACACAAAATTTCATTACTGTCGACTTCCAGAGAAAAGTTGTTTAGAACCGTTTTCTTTCCGTAGGAAGCGGTTATGTTTTCAAATTTTACATTAGCCATTTCTTACTCTCTTAAAAAGGCACGGAGGCATAAACCTCCGTGCTGAATCTACATAATTGTTATTACTTGTTCCAAATCTTGTTGAATTTATCAAGATAGTTGTTGATGTTTGCACCAAGATCGTTGAAATCAACTGTCATATTGACTGCAGCAATAGCTGAAGTATCAATAGTCATCTTTACATCATCTCTTACTGAAACGAGGTTGTTAGCTACGAGAACTTCCTGACCTGCCTTTGAAAGGATGAAGTCGATGAGAAGCTTACCGTTTTCCTGATTTGCAGAGCCCTTGATAAGAGCAACAGGAGAAGTCATTGTGATAACATCATCTGTTGTGAAATGGAATCCCATAGGAGATCCTTCTTCAATAAGACCTGCTGATACATAGTCAAGGCAGATACCTACTTTATAAGAACCGTCTGCTACTCTGTTATGAGTTGCTGTTGTACCTGATTCAAGTTTGGCTCCGTTGTCATGGAGAGCCTTGAAGAATGCTTCACCGTATTCAGGAGACTGCATCATAGCTGCCATCCAGTACTTTGATGTTGATGAGCTGCCCGGATCTGAAAGAACAATCTGGTTCTTCCACTTTGATGTAAGGAAGTCATTCCATGTTTTAGGAGCATCTTTTTCTTCGATACCCATTCCAGGGAGTGTATTCCATGCAACACCCATTGTAACAAGTCTTCCTGCAGTATAGAAACCTTCAGCATCGCTGTAGTTTTTTGCAATGTGGTCTGTCTCAGGAGATGTGTACTTCTCAAGCCAGCCTGCTCTCTTGAATCCTTCGTAATCTGAAGGGTCGCCGAGCCATACAACATCAGCTGCAATCTGACCGCCCTGTGCTTCTGTAGTCATCTTTGTGATAACCTTTCCGCCGCCGGCGAAGTAATATTCCATATCGACTCCCGGATAAGCTTTTTCAAATGCTTCTTCGATAGCCTGAAGCTGTGCTTCCTGCATTGATGAATACAGCATTACCTTTCCTGAATAAGTCTTTGCAGGAGCAGCTTCTGTTTTTGCTGTTTCAGCTGCCTTTGCTACCGGAGCTGTTGAAGCTGCCGGAGCTTCTGCCTTCTTAGCGCATGATACGAACATACATACTGAAAGTACTGCGATAAGAGCAATTGTAAATACTTTCTTCATAATAAACTCCTCTTTAGTTTTATGTTTTTTTTATTTTAGACGACACTATGATTTTCTTCAACCTTTTTGTATATTAGTTGTCGTGGAACGCAGTATTTTTCTTGTAAGACACGGAATACCTGATTTTCCTGACGGAAAGATTATCATTCAGGGCAGGAATACCGATTTAGCTCTTAATCCTCTGTGCTTTTCAGATGCATCCAACCTGAAACAATTCTTTGCAGACAAACAAATAGAAAACTGGTACAGCAGTCCTTTGAAAAGAGCACAACAAACTTTAATGCAATTCATTCCGCATGATGCAGAACCTGTAATTCTCAATGATAGCGCAGAGGTCTGTTACGGTCGGTGGGAGGGTAAAAGCTGGGAAGACTGCAAAGCTATTGATCCGGAGCTTTTTGCTCTCAGGGGGTTTGACAATACAATACTTCCTCCGGACGGAGAGGATATGCGTAAGGCTGCACACAGAATGTTCAATGCCGTAAAATCCACCGAAGGTAATTGTGTAATTACTTCTCACTGGACTGTAATATCCCTTCTGTATTGTCTTATTGCGGGATTTCCTTATGAAAAATACGCAAAAATTCCGCATCCGTATTTAGGTGTGAGTAAGATAATCGAAAGCAACGGGCTATACCGTTTTGAATATGTGGGAAACAGGGTTTGCGAAACACCGTATTGTGATACAATTCACAACTACTGATTACAGGAACGACAAAAATGTCAGAATACAAACTGATTGCATTTGATATGGACGGAACCCTTTTGGACAGCAACAAGAAAATCCGTTGAGGACCTTCCCGTAACGATTGCTTATTCCGAAGAAAAGTCAATTGAGCTTTCTCCGAGGGGAATGTCCAAAACATCCAGACTTGAAGCTCTGTGTAATCATCTTGAGATTTCTGTTGCACGGACAATTGCGGTAGGTGAAACCGACGCTTCTTGCACAGGATATTTTCCGCAGTTGATGTTGCAAAGAAGGCGATTGGCAAACTCTTCGTATTTTTTCATTTCTTCCGAACACCTGTTACGGAAACAGGTGGGGACATCTGTATAAGAATAGTTGCCGAGTTTTGTTTTCATACAGTCCAGTCCTTTTGATGCAAGAATCTGCAACATCCTGTATTCATTATCTGTAAGTGAAAGTACCATATTCAACTCCCGTTTTTCCTTTTTTTCTGGAAGACATGCTTATCGTACAAATAATTGTGTGGTTATTAACTCACCTATTTTCAAAATTCCTTCTTTTGTGCTATGATTTTTATAGGAGGAGCGATAAAAATGCCCAAAATCAGTCTGATAGAAACCGTTTCCAGAATGTTGGAAATACTTAAACTTATGGCAAGAAACGAAGGTGCGACATTGACGGAGATATCCGCAAAAACGGGAATTGACCGTTGGACCGTAAAAAATATGATTGACAGTTTTGAAAAATTTGATCCTGATGGAAAAGGTCTTTACATTCAGGAATTCAAGTCGCAAACAGACAGAAGACAGACAATTTACAAAGTTCCTAAGAACAATCTCTGGACATTGACGCTTCCGGGAATGGATCTGACGGATGACGAAGGACTTCTGCTGGCTCTGATGTTCAGCCAAAGTGAAAACAATGAAATGCTGAAAGATTCAGCATCAAAACTCAGGAAAAAGCTGAATATGTTCAAAAATATGCAGAACTATCAGATTGTATCAGTATCCGAAGCCAAGAAAATTGCAAAACCTGAAATGAAAGGAAATATCGTAAATCTTCTGAAGGCAATAAATGAAGACAGATGCATTTATCTGGACTATAAAGCCCTTCAAAGTGAAAGTGTCAAATCTTACCTGCTGATGCCGCTGGGAATATTCAAATATGAAACAGGTTATTATCTGGCAGCACAGAAACTTCCCGAAGGTCAGTTCAGAACTTTCAGCATGGAAAGAGTTTCATCCGCACCGCAACTTGCTGTATTCACAGGACACAGACCTGAAAAAATCGATTACAGAGACAGACTTGCAGATCCTTTCGGACCATTTGACCATATAGATGAATTTGAAGCCGAACTGAAATTCGATTCTTTTTACGGGTTACTCAATATGGAACTGTCATGGCCGGATGCCGTACAAATACAGAAGCAGAAGGACGGAAGCATAATAATGAAAGCAAAAACCAGATCACATTCGGGAATAAGGGAATTTATCCTCAAGTACGCAAGCCATGTCTGCGTACTTGAACCGCAATGGCTGAAAGATGAAATCAAAGAAGAATTGAAAAGAACATTGAACAATTATACTTGACATCTGTTGGTTGATATGTGTTAATGTAAACATGTGGACAGTGTTTATATTGCAATTGATTTAAAATCTTTTTATGCCTCAGTGGAATGTGTACAGCGCAAGCTCAATCCGCTTACGACAAATCTCGTCGTTGCAGACCTTTCAAGAACGGAAAAAACAATATGTCTTGCAGTATCACCTTCTCTGAAAAGTTACAGAATTCCCGGCCGCGCGCGTTTGTTTGAAGTAATTGAGAAAGTCAAAAACATAAACGGAAACAGACTTTATTTTGCCCGCAATCATAGATTTTCGGGAAAATCCTATGACAATGATATTCTGCAGAAAAATCCTGACCTTGAGCTGGATTACATAGCCGCAAAACCGCAAATGGCCCTTTATATGAAAATAAGCAGGCAAATATATAAAATCTATCTTAACTACATAGCACCTGAGGATATACACATATATTCGATTGATGAAGTATTCATAGATGCAGGTCCCTACCTCAAAACATACCATACGGATGCACACGGCCTTGCAATGAAAATGATAAGAGCCGTTCTTGAAGAAACCGGCATAACGGCAACTGCAGGAATAGGACCAAATCTCTACCTGTGTAAAATTGCAATGGATATAGAAGCAAAACATATGAAAGCAGACGAAAACGGGGTCAGAATCGCAGAACTCAATGAAATGACATACAGACAGAAATACTGGGGACATAAACCTATTACGGATTTCTGGAGAATAGGTTCCGGAACAGCTCGCAGACTCGAAAAACACGGAATGCTCACAATGGGTGATGTGGCACGGATGTCAATAAAAAACGAAGACCTGTTATTCAGACTATTCGGAATAAATGCAGAACTGCTGATTGACCACGCATGGGGAACGGAAAGCTGTACTATGAAGGATATCAAGAACTACAGAGCAAGGAGTACCAGCGTCAGTATAAGCCAAATACTCAAATGCCCATACTCTTACGAAAAAACAAAAATCGTAGTACGGGAGATGGCGGACAATCTTGCACTGGAACTTAATCAGAGAAACCTTAAAACAAACCTGATCGTACTGGGCCTGAATTATGACCGGTTACACGGTGCAATTCCTTCTCACGCCAGTATTAATATGGGTGAACATACTTACAGTGAAATTACAATACTAAAAAATACGATGAACTTGTTTGAGGAAATTGCAGACCATGATTTATGTGTACGCAGAATATACATTGCGGCTTGCAATACCGTATATGCCGGGGATGAAGAAATTCAGAAAAGTCTTTTTGATTCCGATATCTCTGATGACAAAGACCGCAAACGGCAGACTGCTGTTATAGCCATAAGAAAAAAATACGGGAAAAATGCAATTCTGAAAGCTTCTGATTTAATGGAAGGAGCTACGACAATAGAAAGAAACAATCAGATAGGAGGACACAATGCCTGACTACTCGGACATCATAAATGAAAAGCGACCGGATTCAAAATACCCTAAAATGAATTCAATGAACCGTGCCGCACAGTTTGCTCCGTTTGCAGCACTTAAAGAATAAAACCTGCAATCACATACAAAACAAATGAAACTCCTGCCGCTATGCAGATATAAGGAAGCTGTGAGAAAGCATGCTCGATATTGGTTATTCCAGAAGAAGTTGCGGACATAACCGTAGTATCGGAATAGACACAGGCCTGAGCCCCGAATACTCCTCCGGAAATTACCGCAGCCATAACCATTGTAAGATTTGCATCACAACCGGAAGCAAGTGGCAAAAGAATAGGGGCAATCAAAGCACTTGTACCCCAAACGCAACCGGTTGAAAAAGAAAGAAATGCCGCTATAAGAAAAGTCAATGCCGGTAACAGAGTCGTCCGTATTACCGGACCGACAAGATTGATAATAAACTGTCCCATCTGCATCTGTGCGGTTAAATTTTTCAACATATAGCAACCTGCAAGAAGAAAAAACACTCTTACGGTTTTTGAAAAACCTATAATACAGGCTTTGGTAAAGTCTGAAACGCTGATAATTTTCTGCGGAACATACAAAACAAAGCAGGTAACAATTGATGCCGAAATTCCGATAAGAATATCTTCCGAAACAATGCTGACAAGTAAAAGAATTACAAGCGGAATCAGCAAGTTCAGAAAAGAGGTGCAATCGGTATCGGCATTATCCGAAGAATCAGATATCCTGAAAGAAGCCTTTTTCATGGGTCCGATTCCGGGTAAAACACCTAAACAGAACAGCAACAGAAAAAGTATGACAATCATAGGATAAAACATATACGGGATGAGTGATACATAAGAAGTACATCCGTATTTTGCAAACATATTTGAATAAAAAGCTGCCCATGTTGAGATAGGAACAAGAATACAGACCGGAGTTCCTGTACAGTCAACAAGAAAAGCCAGTCCTTCTCTCGGGATTTTCCTTTCATCAAAGGACTTTTTCATACACAGTCCTACTGCCATGACATTCAGATAATCGTCAACGAATATTACAAAGCCCAGCAACAATGCAACCAGTTTGCACGATACTTCAGATTTACAGAATCTGTTCACGGTTTTTGAAAAACCGAGCGTACTTTTTGAGGTTTCAAACAAGCAGGTCAGAGAACCGAACAGCCCCAGAAGAAGCCAAAGCCAAGTGTTATCCGATACTTCCTGCACAAGGACGGAAATCCACCCCGACCCGAAGTTTTTCCCGAAAAGGAAAATACCTGCTACAACGGTACCGGCAAAAAGAGCTTCAGTACATTTACGGCTTATAATTGAAATAACAATCACAGCGAGCGTAATGACAAATGCAGCTAAACCAAGATTCATTTTCCGTTTTCCGATTCCCTCTATGTAGGGGAAAACAATAAAACTCCAAAACGAAAGTTACATACAAAACGCCAAATTGTAAACCCGTTTTACTGAATTTATTGATAATAAAAAGGCATTATTGATATAATCAGCCAATAAAACTTTTGGAGGAATGTACTATGCAGGCCATTGAAAACACAATTTACCCTATTATATGTAACTTCAATACTTACCTCAGCAACTACATACTTGTTTTCCTACTTGTAGCAGTAGGCCTTTGGTATTCTATCAAAACTCACTTTGTACAAATCAGATGTTTTAAAGAAGGTTTCGGCCGTTTTTTCGGGACATTCAATCTCAACGGAGATAAGAAAAAAACAGGAATGAGCTCGTTTCAGGCTCTTGCCACAGCTATAGCAGCCCAGATAGGAACAGGAAACATCGTAGGGGCATCAGGAGCAATTCTCACCGGAGGACCGGGAGCAATTTTCTGGATGTGGATTATTGCATTCTTCGGAATGGCCACTATCTACGCAGAAGCAACTCTTGCAATCAAAACAAGAAAAATTGATGAGTCCGGTCACTATCAGGGCGGTCCTGTTTATTACATCAAAACAGCTTTCAAGGGTCCTTTCGGAAATTTTCTTGCCGGATTCTTTGCAATCGCAATCATTCTTGCCGTAGGACTTATGGGACTTATGGTACAGTCCAATTCAATCGGTTCTACAATGGAAAATGCATTCGGAATTCCTTCATGGGTTTCAGGTGTCGTACTTGTAATACTTTGTGCAATCATCTTCTTGGGGAATGTTCAGCGTCTGGCTTCCGTTACCGAAAAAATGGTTCCTGCAATGGCAGTTATTTTCATTATCGGTTCATTTGCAGTTCTTATTGCCAACATAAGAGTAATTCCTCAGACTTTCGGACTCATCTTCAAATATGCATTCCAGCCTCAGGCAATCATAGGCGGTGCGTTCGGTGTTGCAATCAAAACAGCAATCAGTCAGGGAGCAAAGAGAGGTTTGTTCTCCAATGAAGCCGGTATGGGTTCCACACCTCATGCACACGCACAGGCAAATGTAAAGGATCCTCATGATCAGGCTGTAGTTGCAATGATCGGAGTTTTTATCGATACATTTGTAGTTCTTACTCTCAATGCTCTGGTAATCATTTCATCACTCTACACGAAAGGCAGAATTCTTGCAGACGGAACAATTCCTGCTTCCATTGGGAAGGCAAATCTGGCACAGGAAGCATTCGGAACGGTATTCGGTCAAAAATTCGGTGCAATCTTTGTAGCCGTATGTCTTTTCTTCTTTGCTTTTTCAACAATTCTCGGCTGGAACCTCTTCGGAAAAATCAATGCTATTTACATGTTCGGGAGAAAGAGAAAAAAACTTGCAGTTGCAATCTATTCACTTTTCGGACTTGCTTTTGTGTTTATAGGAACACTTATTTCAAACGATCTTGTTTGGGAGATACAGGATATGCTCAACAACCTTATGGTTATTCCCAACGCAATTGCACTGTTTGCACTTACTGCTATGGTTGCTGCAAGCTGTCATTACATTTCAAAGAAAAAATAATTCTTGAGCAAATTGCAAAACGAACTTTAATAAATCAGGTATAACGGATTCGATAAATGTAGTGTGAAAAGGAGTTTTGCAGGTTGCTCTCTTATGCAGTTAAAAAAACAGGAGTCCGGCGGGGCTCCTGTTTTTTATTGGAGGATGGCTTTATTTTATTCGACAGTAAAAACCACTTCATCTGTCCAGATTCCGTTATCTGAATCTGTTACCGTAATTACACCTTTAAGCTGTGTTCCTGATGCAGCTTTTGTAATTACCTTAAACCTTGCGACACCTTCATCTCCGCTTGAGAGATAACGGCATTTAAGCTTATCTGTAAGAATAACGAACAACGGATCATCGCTTTCAAAAGCAATATCAAGTTTTTTCAATGCTTCTGTTCCGTTGTTTCTTACAGTAAAGACAAAATCACTCTGTTTGCCTTTCTGAACTGTAAGTCCTGTAAAATCTTTGATTTCAACACTCTTTCCTTCGTTAAATGAAGGGTCTTTTGAAAACACTGCAAAGAGTGTCATATCTTTTACAGGCATTTTGATTGTTTCGCCCGGTTTGTAAGTTACTTTATTTTCAGTAAGTCCCCAACCTTCAAAAATCAATATTGACGGTCCGTTGAGTTCAGGAAGAATGATTTCAGAACCCGGATTTGCCGTCATACTGCTGGAATAGGAGAAATTATCTCCGGTACTTTCAAGTTTCAGAACAGGATTATAGTACTTGCTGTTCTGATAAAGCCAATCAGCTGTTTTATAATCATTTTCTTCGAGTTGAGATACGATTTCAGCTGTTCTTTCTTCAGTTAAGCGAGGGTATTCAAGGCTTTTAAGAGCCTGTTTTGCCTTACTGTAAGCATTTGCGTCATTTTTATCGTATGCAAGTTCAAGTTCAGCCCTGAGTTCTTCATACTTTTTACTGAATTCTTCTATCTCTTTTTCATAAGCTTCAATTGCTGTTGATACAGCAGCTGAAACTGCCTCAGCTTCAACTTCTGCTGCCGTTGTTTCTTTTGCTGCTTTTGCAAATACAGTTGTTCCTGCAATCAGAAGTACAATAAATATAACTGAAATTTTTCCGAATGAATGTCTCATTTCAAACCTCTTGATTGAAATTTATCAAAACAATTTCTCAAAGCAAAGCAAAGCATCTCAATCTTCACAAAAATGACACAATCGGGAGAAATTATCATTTTATAATCGGTTTTTGGAATATAGAGCATGACGCCGAATTTATCTTTAATCGAAAAAACAGCTTCAGAGGTTTTCCAAATCAATGCCGTTAAACCTTTTCAGCTTTTGGTAATGGACAGGATTCTTTCCCAAGCAGATTGCGATACAGAGCTCAGGAATCAGATTGTCATTCTTCCTACGGGGACCGGTAAAAGTCTTTGTTTCCTTCTTCCTGCAACACTTCTGAAAAATCTTACCGTAATTGTCTATCCCCTTCTAGCTTTAATGAACGATCAAATAAAAAAACTCAAAGATGCCGGTATCGATTGTGTCTGTCTCAGGGGAGGACAAACCGATACCGAAAGAAAATCAATCTATGCCAAACTCAAGTCCGGTACAAGAATAGTCATCACAAATCCTGAAACTCTCAATCAGAAGAAGGTCCTGAATATGCTACGGGAATTCAAAACCGAGTTGCTGGTTGTTGATGAAGCGCATGTGATTTCACAGTGGGGTAAAGATTTCCGTCCGTCTTATATACAACTGTCAGATGCAATAAATAATCTTAAACCGCATCAGATTCTTGCTTTTACCGCTACGGCTTCCGAGAATACTGTTTCCGATATAGAAAAATGTCTTTTGCTCAAAGACCCTATTGTTGTCCGCGGAGATGCCGACAGAGAAAACATCTTTTACAGTGCCTATCCGGTTTACGACCGATTAAGCGGTATCCGTGAGATTCTGAGTTTTTGCAGTTTGCCTGCAATCGTTTTCTGCCCTGTAAGACACGAAACCTACGATTTCTGTCTGCATCTCAAAAGGCTTCTTCCTTCCTTACCCATGTTTTACTACCATGCAGGGCTTACCAAATCCGAACGGGAAGCAGTTGAGGAAGAATTTATGAAGTGCAACAACGGTGTTCTTTTTGCCACATGTGCTTACGGTATGGGTATAGACAAAAAAAACATCAGAACTGTAATCCACAGTTCCCTTCCCTCTTCCATTGAATCTTATCTTCAGGAATCAGGTAGGGCCGGACGAGACGGTCAACAGTCCTATGCTTATGTAATAATAACCGGTAAAGATTCTTCTCCTCTTGCTCAGATTTTCAAAAACAGGGACTGCCGTCGCTATCAGCTTCTAAAGGTTCTCGGGCAGGAAAAGGAAACCTGCACAGGCTGTGATGTATGCAGCAACAGAATAATCGAACATCCCTACGGGGAGAAGCAGATAAATGCTTTGATAAAGCGTTATCCTTACAAATTCACTTCCGAAACAGCAGCCAAACTTCTTTGCGGAAATCCTAAATCAGACAGAAACAACCCGTTTTTCAGAGTTCTGGAGACAGAAGAGGAATTAATTGAACAGACTATCAACAATATGGGCTTTGAAAAAAATTCCCATTCGATGTTGAAAAAAAAATAAAAGGACCCGCTGACGGATCCCTTGTCTATATGAGAAGCACTCCTATTACAGAGCCTTTGTAACCTTGCCTGCTCTAAGACATCTTGTACAAATCTTGATTGTCTTAGGTGTGCCGTTGTCAAGCAAAGCCTTGACTGTAATAATGTTCGGTCTGAAAACTCTGTTAGCTGTTACACCGATATGCTGTCCGACACCGCCTTTCTTCTTTGCCTGACCTTTTCTGGGAACAACATGTCCGCTAATAGTACCTTTTCCACAAATATCACATCTACGTGCCATATATATTCACCTCAAATAAATAACTGTTTGGAGCAACATTAAGCAAATTATCAGATTTACCGATTTATGTAAAGTCCTTCCGTGTTGTATCACGATAAAATCTAACCGAAACAGTCTGTGAATCAAGATAGAAAATCTAACCATGATTATGATTCAGACTGAATCCAAGGCTTAGCTAAAGAAAGAACATCATCCAGGTCTTTTTCAACCTGTTTTTTGA